>NZ_NYVD01000102.1 GCF_002684405.1 Parvibaculum sp.
CATCACGCGGGCGGCGATCTTGGCCACCGGCTCGCCGATCACTTTCGCGACGAAGGGCACGGTGCGCGAGGCGCGCGGGTTTACTTCCAGCACATAGACGGTGCCGTCCTGGATCGCATATTGCACGTTCATCAACCCGACCACGCCGAGGCCGATTGCCAGTTCGCGCGTTTCGCGTTCGATCTCGCCGATCATCTCTTTCGAGAGCGAGTAGGGCGGGAGCGAGCAGGCGCTGTCGCCGGAATGCACGCCCGCTTCCTCGATATGCTCCATGATGCCGGAGATGAAGACGTCTTCGCCGTCGCAGATCGCATCGACATCCACTTCGATGGCGTCGCGCAGATAGCCGTCGATCAGCACCGGGCTCTTGCCCGACACGATCACCGCCTCGTTGATGTAGCGGTCGAGATGGGCGGTATCGCGCACGATCTCCATGCCGCGGCCACCCAGCACGTAGGACGGGCGGATGACGACGGGATAGCCGATGGTCTCGGCGATCTTGCGGGCTTCTTCGGCGGAGCGCGCAATGCCGTTCGGCGGCTGCTTCAGGTGGAGCTGGTCGAGCAGTTCCTTGAAGCGGTCGCGGTCTTCGGCGAGGTCGATCTTGTCGGGCGAGGTGCCGAGGATCGGCACATTCGCGCGCTGAAGATCGTCGGCGAGTTTCAGCGGCGTCTGTCCGCCGAACTGCACGATGACGCCTGCGAGATCGCCCTTGGACTGCTCGACGTCGATCAGTTCCAGCACGTCTTCCGCCGTCAGCGGTTCGAAGTAAAGCCGGTCGGAGGTGTCATAGTCGGTCGACACCGTTTCCGGATTGCAGTTGACCATGATGCTTTCGATATTCGCCTCGTCCAGCGCGAAAGCGGCGTGGCAGCAGCAATAGTCGAATTCGATGCCCTGGCCGATGCGGTTCGGGCCGCCCCCCAGAATGATCGCCTTCTTGCGCTCGCTCGGATCGCTTTCGCAATCGGCGGCGCCGTCGAAGTCATACTCATAGGTGGAATACATATAGGGCGTGCGGCTTTCGAATTCCGCCGCGCAAGTGTCCACGCGCTTGTAGACGGGGCGGACGCCCATTTCGCGGCGCGCCTTGCGCACGGCTTCTTCTTCATGGCCGGTCAGCTCGCCGATGCGCGCGTCCGAAAAGCCCATGGCTTTCAGCTTGCGCATGTCGGCGGCGGTGTCGGGCAGGCCCTTTTCCTTCAGCGTCTGTTCGGCATCCACGATGTGCTGGAGCTGTTCGATGAACCAGGGATCGTAGGAGCAGCCGGCGCGGATTTCGTCATGGCTGAGGCCGTGGCGCAGCGCCTCGGCGATCACCAGCAGGCGGTCGGGTGTCGGGCGGCCCAGCGCGGCGCGCAGCGCGTTGCGGTCGTCGCCTTCGCCCATGCCGGGCACGCTGACTTCATTGACGCCGGTGAGCCCGGTTTCGAGCGAGCGCAGCGCCTTTTGCAGGCTTTCGGGGAAGGTGCGGCCAATGGCCATCGCCTCGCCGACCGATTTCATCGAGGTGCCGAGTTCCTTTTTGGCGCCGGCGAATTTCTCGAAGGCAAAGCGCGGGATCTTCGTCACCACATAGTCGATGGTGGGCTCGAAGCTTGCGGGCGTCACTTCCGTGATGTCGTTTTGTAGCTCGTCCAGCGTGTAGCCGACGGCCAGCCGCGCGGCGACCTTGGCAATCGGGAAGCCGGTGGCCTTGGATGCGAGCGCGGAAGAGCGCGACACGCGCGGGTTCATTTCGATCACGACCATGCGGCCGTTTTCCGGGTTCACCGCGAACTGCACGTTGGAGCCGCCGGTTTCCACGCCGATCTCGCGCAGCACGGCCAGGCTCGCATTGCGCATGATCTGGTATTCCTTGTCGGTCAGCGTCAGCGCCGGCGCGACGGTGATCGAGTCGCCCGTATGGACGCCCATCGGGTCGATGTTCTCGATGGAGCAGATGATGATGCAGTTGTCCGCCTTGTCGCGGACGACCTCCATCTCATATTCCTTCCATCCGAGGACGGATTCTTCGATGAGCACTTCCGTCACCGGGCTCGCATCGAGGCCGCCTTCGACGATGTCGCTGAACTCTTCCTTGTTATAGGCGATGCCGCCGCCCGTGCCGCCCATGGTGAAGGAGGGGCGGATGATGGCGGGCAGGCCCACATAGTCGAGCGCCTTCAGCGCTTCTTCCATGGTGTGCACGGCGGTGGAGCGGGGGCTTTCGAGCCCGATCTTGTCCATCGCCTGACGGAAGAGCTGGCGGTCTTCCGCCTTTTCGATGGCTTCGCGATTGGCGCCGATCATTTCCACGCCGAATTTTTCCAGCACGCCCATATCGGCGAGCGCCAGCGCGGTGTTGAGCGCGGTCTGTCCGCCCATGGTCGGCAGCAGCGCGTCGGGGCGCTCCTTCTCGACGATCTTGGCGACGACTTCCGGCGTGATCGGCTCGATGTAAGTCGCGTCGGCCAGCTCCGGGTCCGTCATGATGGTGGCGGGGTTGGAGTTCACCAGAATGATCCGGTAGCCCTCTTCGCGAAGCGCCTTGCAGGCTTGCGTGCCCGAATAGTCGAATTCGCAGGCCTGTCCGATGATGATCGGACCGGCGCCGATGATCATGATGCTTTTGATGTCGGTACGTTTGGGCATGGGACCTTACTTCGCCTCCTCGATGAGCTTCACGAAGCGTTCGAAGAGGTAGTGACTATCCATCGGGCCGGGAGAGGCCTCGGGGTGGTACTGGACGGAGAAGACGGGCTTGCCGGAAAGGCGCAGCCCGCAATTCGTGCCATCGAAAAGGCTCTTGTGGGTTTCTTCCACGCCCTCGGGGAGCGTTGCCGCATCCACCGCGAAGCCGTGGTTCATGGAGGTGATTTCCACCTTGTCGGTGGTGAAGTCCTTCACCGGGTGGTTCGCGCCGTGATGGCCCTGATGCATCTTCACGGTCTTGGCGCCGAGCGCGAGGCCGAGCATCTGGTGGCCGAGGCAGATGCCGAAAAGGGGCTTGCCGCTTTCGACGAGTTTTTTGATTTCCGGCACGGCATATTCGCCGGTCGCGGCCGGGTCGCCCGGGCCGTTCGACAGGAACACCCCGTCCGGGTTCATGGCGAGCACGTCTTCGGCCTTGGTCGAAGCCGGGACCACCGTCACGCGGCAACCTGCATTCACCAGGCAGCGCAGGATGTTGCGCTTGGCGCCGAAATCGATGGCGACGACATGGTGGGGCGCGTCGGGCCGGTTGCTGAAGCCCTCATCCCATTTCCACAGATCCTGGTCCCAGTCGTAGCGCTGGCCGCAGGTGACTTCTTTCGCAAGGTCCATGCCGACAAGGCCCGGCCATTCATTCGCTTTCGCCTGCAGCGCGGGAATGTCGAAATTGCCCGCCGGGTCATGCGCGATGATGCCGTCGATGAAGCCCTTCTCGCGGATGCGCCGCGTCAGTGCGCGCGTATCGACGCCGGAAAGCCCGACGATCCCGCGCGCTTTCAGCCAGGCATCCAGATGCTGGGCCGCGCGGTAGTTCGACGGGGTGGTGATGTCGGCCCGGATGACGGCGCCGCGCACGCCCGAGGAGGCGGCGAGGTTGGAGGTTTCGATATCCTCGTCATTCGTGCCCACATTGCCGATATGCGGGAAGGTGAAGGTGATGATCTGCCCCACATAAGAGGGGTCGGTCAGGATTTCCTGATAGCCCGTCATCGCCGTGTTGAAGCAGACCTCGCCGACCGCTTCGCCGATAGCGCCGATACCTCGCCCTTTGAGGACGGTGCCGTCTTTCAAGACGAGAAGCGCGGTGGGCGTTTCGCTGGCGGTCATGCGTGTCATTTCCATTCGCTTTGGCGGTCGCGGAGCCGGGACATCGTCGCACATGCGCGCGGAGACTCCTCCCCGGAACTCCGGCTCGCATCTGGCGAGCGCCGTTCCGTGGCGGCTGTCGTCGACACCAACATGGCAGGTCTCCCGGGAGAGGAATTCCGCATGGGCCTGACGTCCGTCGCCGGTCCGATGCACCCGAAAGTGGTCAGGGGCGCGCCGGGGCGGCAGACTCGCGGAGATTCCGTCAAATCGCGCGGACACTAAGCGAAGCCTCGAAAAGCGTCAAGCTGGCTTTCGCTTATTTTTTGTGAGTAATTTCAGCTAGTTAGCTCTTTTCTGTCGGGGCGGTAATCTGTTTGCGGTTACCGGGGCTTTGCTTTAGCGTGTGCCGCCTTTCCGGGGCGTGGCCAAGGGCCCCCCGAAAGAGGCGAAAGAACGACGTCGCAAACTAGTGTTTCTTCATCAGTGTCATTCGGAGACGGGTCATGGGCCAAACCTTGCGCGACCGCATCAAGCAGGGCTTGAACGAGGCAACCAAGAGCCAGGACAAGACGCGCACGGGCACGCTGCGTCTCATCGTGGCTGCCATCAAGGACCGGGATATTGCCGGACGGACCGACGGGCGCGACGGCGGCGTGGGCGAGGCGGAGATCATGGAAGTGCTCTCCAAGATGATCAAACAGCGCCGCGAATCCGCCGAAACCTATGAGCAGGCGGGCCGGATGGAACTGGCCGCGCAGGAGCGCGACGAAATCGCCGTCATCGAGGAATTCCTGCCCAAGCAGATGGACGAGGCCGAAATCCAGTCCGCCGTGGACAGCGTGGTCTCCGAACTCGGCGCCGAGGGTCTCAAGGATATGGGCCGCGTCATGGGCGAGCTGAAAAGCCGCTATGCGGGCCAGATGGATTTCTCCAAGGCCGGCCCCCTGGTGAAGGCCCGGCTGGGGTAGGTCCTGCCTATGGCGGGCCGTCCCCGGCAGTGGCATGATAGAGGGCTCAGCCGGGTTGAGGCCCGGTCCCTGAAACTGAGCCGATTGCACCACTCATCATGAGCTTCCCGAAGCATTTCCTCGACGAGTTGAAGGCGCGCATCCGCGTCTCCGAGGTCGTGGGCCGCAAGGTGAAGCTCACGCGCCGGGGCCGGGAATTCGTCGGGCTCTCGCCCTTCACCAATGAGAAGTCGCCGAGCTTCACGGTGAATGACGACAAGCAGTTCTATCACTGCTTCTCCAGCGGCGAGCATGGCGACGTCATCAAGTTTCTCGAAAAGACCGAAAACCTCTCCTTCATGGAGGCGGTGGAACGGCTGGCGGGCGAGGCGGGCATGGAGGTCCCCAAGCAGGACCCCCGCGCCGCCGAACGCGAACGGAAATCCGCCTCCCTCATCGATGTGATGGAGATGGCGCAGGGCTTTTTCCGCCGCAAGCTGAATGAGGGCGCGGGCGCGGAAGCGATGGCCTATCTCAAGCGCCGCGGCATGAAGGACGAGATTATCGAGCGCTTCGGCATGGGCTATGCGCCGGGCGACGATCGCGGCGACCGCCACCAGCTCATGAATTATCTCAAGGGCAAGGGTGTCGAGATCGGCCAGATGATCGAAGCCGGTCTCATCATCGGCGGCGAGGACATCAAGGAGCCTTACGACCGCTTCCGCAATCGCGTCATGTTTCCCATCGCGGACGGGCGGGGCCGGGTGATCGCCTTTGGCGGTCGCGCGCTGTCGCCCGACGCCAAGGCGAAATATCTGAACTCGCCGGAGACGCCGCTCTTTCACAAGGGCCACGTCCTCTACAATCTCGATAAGGCCCGCAAGCCCGCCTATGACAAGGCGACGGTGCTGGCCGTCGAGGGCTATATGGATGTGATCGGTCTGGCGCAGGGCGGCTTCGACTATGCGGTCGCGCCGCTCGGCACGGCGCTTACCGAAGACCAGATCGCGCTTTTGTGGAGGCTCGCGCCCGAGCCCATTCTCTGTTTCGATGGCGACAAGGCGGGGCTCCGCGCCGCCTTCAAGGCGGTGGAGCGTTCGCTGCCGCTGCTGAAGCCCGGTCACTCGCTGCGCTTCGCGCTGCTGCCCGAGGGCAAGGACCCCGACGACCTCGTGCGCGAGGAAGGGCCGGAGGCGATGCAGCAAGTGCTCGATGAGGCAAAGCCGCTCGCCGACATGCTCTGGGAAAAGGAAGTCTCGGCGGGCGAATGGACGACGCCCGAACGTCGCGCCAAGCTCGAAGCCGATATCGAGGCGGCGGTGAACGCCATTACCGACCCGAAAGTGCGCTCCTATTACGGGCAGGATCTGCGCGCGCGGCTCAACAAGCTGTTCGGCGTTCAGGAGCGCCGGGGCGGGGCGCGGCAAGGTGGCTACGGGGGTGGGGGGTATCGCAACCGCAATCAGGCGCCCTGGCGCGGCGGGCGTTCCGGTGGGGGCGGCGGTGTCTTCCGGCGGGACAATTTCATTCCGCCGGCCTCGCCCCAATTGAAGCAATCTGTGCTCGGCAAAGGCAGCGGCAATGGAGAGGGGCGCGAGGTCCTGCTGGTCTGGACCATGGCCAATCACCCCGACCTGCTGGACGAATATTGCGAAGTTTTCTCCGGCTTGCCGCTGGCAAGCGCCGAACTTGACAGATTACGCAATGAAATCATAGATATAGCCGCCCTTCATGCGCCTCTTGAAAGGGACGGGCTGAAAAACCACTTAGAAGACAGGAACTTGGGTGACTTGTTCCGCCGTCTTGAGGGCCGCGCGAAGAAGATTGGCGCGCGGTTTGCAGGTCCCGAGGCCATGACGGACGAGGCCGAAAGAGGGTTTGTGCACCTCATCCGGCGCCATGAGCGGGCCGTGAATCTGGAGGCGGAACTGAAAGCCGCCGAGCGCGCTCTGGCCGAGGAAATGACGGAGGCCAACTGGGCAAGGCTCAGGGAGATACACCTGCAGCTTGAAAGGTCCGACATGACCGACGGTCTGGATGGGACGAACAGTACTGATTGAGGCAGGACGGATTAAGGGGAACGCTCTGAAAGGTGTGGGCCGGCAAGGCCCGGGGGATGCCGGACAGGGATATCGAGAGAGACGAGTTTGACGACTGGCCGTCCGGCGCCCCTGAAGGCCGCTGACGGGCATAATCCTTTTCACCCGTCTTGATTGTCGAGCGGGTCGAACGAATTGAACAGGCGTGAGATGCGCGCGGGCAGGCGGCGCATTATCGGGTCAGGCGGAGAGCGATTGAATGGCAAGCAAATCGGCGGAACAGGAAGCACCGGAAGCAGCGGAAAACCAGGACGGTCCGTTGCTGGATATGTCCGATGCGGCGGTCAAGAAGATGATCAAGGCCGCCAAGTCCCGCGGTTTCGTGACCTATGACGAGTTGAACACGGTTCTCCCGTCGGAAGAGTTTTCCTCCGAGCAGATCGAAGACACGCTCGCCATGCTTTCGGAGATGGGCATTACCGTCGTCGAGAACGACGAGAACGACGACAATGCCGAAGAGGGCGACAAGGCCCGCGCCGCCGCCAATGACGATGACGACGATGACGATGAGGCGGAGGAAAGCACCACCACCTCCTCGACGCGCGCCGTCACCACCACCACCACGACATCTTCCTCGCTCGACCGTACCGACGATCCGGTGCGTATGTATCTGCGCGAGATGGGCTCTGTGGAGCTGCTGTCGCGCGAAGGCGAAATCGCCATCGCCAAGCGCATCGAGGCCGGCCGCGAGACGATGATCGCCGGGCTTTGCGAAAGCCCGCTGACCTTCCAGGCCATCATCATCTGGCGCGACGAGCTGAACGAGGGAAAGATCCTCCTTCGCGACATCATCGACCTCGACGCGACCTATGCCGGTCCCGACGCCAAGAAGGTCGACCATTCCCAGGCCGCGCTCGCAGGCGAAGCCCCGCCGCGCGAAGAGCCGGAAGAAGAAGAGGTCGATGACGAGGATGCGGAGAGCAACATGTCTCTCGCCGCGATGGAAGCGGAGCTGAAGCCGCAGGTCCTCGAAATCTTCGACAAGATTGCCGGCGATTATAAAAAGCTGCGCAAGCTGCAGGATCAGAAGGTCGAGTTCCAGCTCAAGGGCGAGGAGCTCTCTTCCCAGCAGGAGAAGCGTTACCAGAAGCTGACGGAAGATGTGATCGACGAGGTGAAGAGCCTCTCGCTCAACAACAACCGTATCGAAAGCCTGGTCGAGCAGCTCTATTCGATCAACAAGCGCCTGATGGGTCTCGAAGGCCGCCTGCTGCGGACCGCCGAAAGCCATGGCATTCCGCGCGAGGAATTCCTCAAGCAGTATTTCGGTAATGAACTCGACCCGAACTGGATCCGCCGCGTCAGCCGCCTGAAGGGCAAGGGCTGGACGAGCTTCACCAAGGACGACCGCGACCAGATCAAGGATCTGCGCGAGGAAATCCAGACGCTCGCCTCCGAGACCGGCCTCGACATTCAGGAATATCGTCGCATCGTCGCCATGGTGCAGAAGGGTGAGCGCGAGGCGCGCATCGCCAAGAAGGAGATGGTGGAAGCCAACCTCCGTCTCGTGATCTCCATCGCGAAGAAATACACCAATCGCGGGTTGCAGTTCCTCGACCTCATTCAGGAAGGCAATATCGGCCTGATGAAGGCGGTGGATAAGTTCGAATATCGCCGCGGCTACAAGTTCTCCACCTATGCGACATGGTGGATCCGCCAGGCGATCACGCGCTCGATCGCCGACCAGGCGCGCACCATCCGTATTCCGGTGCACATGATCGAGACGATCAACAAGCTGGTGCGCACCTCGCGCCAGATGCTGCACGAGATCGGCCGCGAGCCGACGCCGGAAGAGCTTGCCGAGAAGCTCGGCATGCCGCTGGAAAAAGTGCGCAAGGTGCTGAAGATCGCGAAAGAGCCGATCTCCCTCGAAACGCCCATCGGCGACGAGGAAGACAGCCATCTGGGCGACTTCATCGAAGACAAGAACGCCGTGCTCCCCATCGACGCGGCGATCCAGTCGAACCTGCGCGAAACGACGACCCGCGTGCTCGCCTCGCTCACCCCGCGTGAAGAGCGCGTGCTGCGCATGCGCTTCGGCATCGGCATGAACACCGACCACACGCTGGAAGAGGTCGGCCAGCAGTTCTCCGTGACGCGCGAACGTATCCGCCAGATCGAGGCCAAGGCGCTCCGCAAACTCAAGAACCCGAGCCGCTCGCGGAAACTGCGCAGCTTCCTCGACAACTAAGCCTGTCATTGCCGGGCGAAGACCCGGCAATCCAGCGCAACAAACAACAAAGCCCGGATCGAAAGATCCGGGCTTTTGTTTTTCCCTTAAGTGTCATCCCGGCGAAAGCCGGGACCCATTGGCGCGTGCGGCGAGGTGCGCAAAAGGGGAGAACCTCGGCGGCAGCCCAACCCCCAAATGTCACCCCGGGCTTGTCCCGGGGCCCAGGGGCGTAACCCGCGGCACCTGCCGCTCCGGACCCCGGGACGTAGCCTGGGGTAACGTGTTTTGGGAGAAAGCCTTTCGCACGTAGCAGCAAAGCTTCATTCTGAGGGGCCCGTTCTCCAGCTACACGATGCAATGACCAACGAAACGACAAGAAAAGTAGAAGAGATTGTTGCCGGCTTCATTCGGGAGAGCGGGGCTTATGGAGACTGGACTGATTTCCGGGGGATTTTGGTCTGCTTGAGGCATGAGTTTCCGGGTACCGATGACGACGAGCTGAACTGGATGAGCTTCTTGGTCGTGCGGCAATTGCAGGAAGCAGGCTTCACTTTCGCCAGCTGCGAAGGGGGAGAGTATACGCCTTGGCAGGATCAGAGCGGCGAAGCCGTCGCCGCGCGCATCCGGCGTGAGTGGGATGCGTTGGGCCGTCAGCCGGAGATAGGCGATATCTGCTGGTTCAGGCGGAGATGAGTGAGGACATCCCTCAAAACAAAAAGGCCGGGCAAAACCCGGCCTTTCCCATTCGTGGCGCAGGCGCGAAGTCCTTACGCCCCGGTGTCTTCCACTTCCGCTTCGGGCTCGGCCTTCGCCTTGGCGCTTTTGCGCTTCGGCTTTTCCGGTGCGGCTTCCTTGGCGGCCGCCTCGGCGGCTTCCTTTTCCAGACGCAGCGCCTTCAGGCGCTCGGTCTTGGCGGAGCGGGTCTTGTTTTCGTCGGCAATGATGCCGCGCACCGTTTCGGTGATCTGGTCGGCCTTGCTGGCGCGGCCGGCAGGGGAGGTGGTTTTGAAGAAACCGGTCTTCTCGTCGATTTTTGCCATGGGAAACCTCCTTCAGGCGTGGTGCGAGCGGGCGTAATGCGGGCAGGCATGTCGGGTATCGGGCGGGGCGGGAGAGTGGTTGCCGCGCCGGGAAGTCGACGCCCATAGGCCCGCGTCGCTGCTGCGGGGGCGTCCCAAACGAAAAAAGGCCGGGAAAACCCGGCCTTCCCACTCACCCCGTCGGCGGTGCCAGTACATCCGTGGTCACCGCTCCCGGGATGAGACCACCGCGCCAATGCCTCCGAAGAAGCCGCGCGGCGTGTTCAACAGTGTGTATATGGGGTGCCGAAGGCGGGATTCAAGACCCCGCCTTCGGGCATAATGGAGGTCTCCCTCAGAACGCCATCACCAGCCTTGCCTTGACCGTGTTGTCGTTCGCGTTGTCGCTGAACTGGCCGTCATAGGACAGGCCCAGGCTCGTGGAGGCGGACAGCGCGACGCCGAGATCGACGCCGAGTACCGCTGCGTCGCGCGCGATCGGCGTGCCGGAGACGGTGAAGGGCGTGCCGCCGCTGAAGGAGGCGGTGGTGTCCGGCGTCAGCTTGCCGAAGCCGTGCCGCCAGCCGACCGTGCCGGTGAGCCTGACGGGCATGTCGGCCAGCGCGAAGCCGGTCGAGAGGCGCCCGCCGAGCGTTGTCGAGCCCATGGTCGTGGTGTCGCTTTGCACCGTCAGCGCGCCCGCGCCGCCCGTTTCGGTGTAGCCGTCGGTGCTGATCGACATGATGGCGGCATCCAGGAAGGGCTCGTATGTCACCGCGCCCGCGGTGAGCGGATAGCTGGCCTCGCCGAAGAGCTGCGCCGTGCGGGCGTCGGTCGAGCCCGTCAGATGGTTGCTGAAGAGGCCCGCCACCACGCTGCGCGAGGTGTCGATATTGTGCCAGGTGAAGGAGGCGCCGCCGCGCAGGCCGAGGCCGGAGAGCTCCGTGCCGCTATAGACGCCGAGTTCGTAGCTGTCCACATCCGCCGAGGAGGCAATCGCGTTCTCGTCGAATTTCGAGCGCTGATAGCCGGCGAAGACGCCGATGCGCAGATTGTCCGACAGCTGCTTGTCGGCACCGGCGACGAAGCCGCCGCGCCGGCTCTTGAGCTTGGAGGCATTGCCGTCGCCGTTCGTATGGCCCCAGGCGCCGAAGGTCTGCGCCCAGACGGCGGTGGTCTGGCCGGAGAAGGGGAAGGCGGAGGAGCCGTCGCCCGCATCGGCGACCACTTTCGGCGTGGGGCCTGCGCCCTGCCAGCCGAAGACCTTGCGGATATGCGAGAGCACATTGTCGCTGACGAAGTGGCTGCCGCCGAGCAGGCCGGAGATCACGCTCGCATTGATTTCGCCGGAGAGATAGTTGAAGGCCGCGCCGGCATTTTCCGGGGTGAGGCCGAGGATCGCGCTATGGATCGCACTGCCGCTCCCGAGGCTGTCCAGACCGTTCGCCGCCGCCTGTGCGTTGGGCGTGGTGGCCAGCGCGCTAAAGGCCGTCGCATTGCGTGCGAAGGAGAGCTGGACGTTGGCCGGGTTGTAGGTGAGTTCCGGCGTGACGAAGGCGTAGTAGGCGTAAGACGCGGTGTCGAACGTGCCGCTGACCGTGCCGCCCGAGGTGATGATGGTGTAGGTTTTCGTCGGCAGGAAATAGCCGTTTGTCAGCACTACATCGCCGCCATTGATGACCACATTGCCGGCCGCCGCCAGCGTGTCGGTGGTCGCCCCGTCGCTTGCGGCTTCGATGTTGAAGGTCGAGCCGCCGTTGAAGGTGAAGTTGCCGCCGACATTCAGCGTGCCGACGCTCTGGCCCGGCGAGAGGATGCCGCTGTCGATCACATTCCCGCC
>NZ_NYVD01000103.1 GCF_002684405.1 Parvibaculum sp.
CCGGTGATCAGGATGCTGGCATCCGAGCCCGCCACCTGATCGGCAAGCTTCACCACCTGACCCATGCGCTCATCCTTGTAGATGAGGGCGTGACCGTCATCGGACACGGCGGCGAGAACGGCGGCGATGAGGTCTGCGTCGGGCGGCAAGGGGATGTATTCCTTGGCGCCGGCGCGGATCGCGCTCACCGCGGCGCGCGCATCGTTTTCGATGCCGCAGGCGACGACGGGCACGCAGATATGCTCTTCGGCCAGCCGGGCGATGAGGTTTTCGATGTCGAGCTTGACATCCACCATCACGAGGTCGGCGCCACGGCCGGCGCGCAGCGTCTCGAGCGCCTGGTCGATCGTATCGGTATGCGTCACCTTGGCGCCCTTCGACATGGCGATCTTGGTCGCTGTCGAGAGCTGGCCGTTCAGGGTTCCTGCAATCAGAAGGCGCATCTTGGTGTACTCCGGCGTTCCAGAATTCTTGTGGTTGCGGTCAAGTCGTGTGGCCGTCAGGCGAGGCCGCCCTTGATGATCTCGGTCATGGTGACGCCCAGCCGGTCCTCGACGAGGACGACCTCGCCGCGTGCGACGAGACGGTCGTTCACATAGATGTCGATGGCTTCGCCGACCTTGCGGTCCAGTTCGACCACCGTGCCGCGATCCAGCTTCAGGAGTTTGGAGACCTCGATGTCGGTCTTGCCGAGTACGGCGGAGACATTCACCGGCACGTCGAATACGGCTTCGAGATCGTGCGCCGTACGGTGCTCCGGCGTACCTTCCTCTTCCTCTGCATCCGGTGCGACGGCCGGCAGCGCGTCGGCCTCGGTGAGGTCGGGGAGGGACATTTCATCATCCTTGTCGGCCATGGTTCTCTCTCCTCAAAAATCTGTTCAGGCGCCCGGGGCGTCGCCATGGGGCGCGCTTTGGGCTTCGCCGGTCGACGCTGCGGGCTCGGGCATTTCGAGCGCGTTCGTCTCGGCAGGTTTGGGTGCGATCGTTTCGATGTAGCGGGCGATGGCCGTATCGATACGGGCGAGCATCGCGTCATAATCCCGGGTGACGCCGCCATCGGCCCATTCGACCGTGCAGTCGCCTTCTTCCATGCCGGGCTCGCCCAGCAGAATGATCCGTCCGCTCATGCCGCGTTCCATCGCCATGCGGTCGACGGTTTCCTTCATGCGATCCATCATGGACGGCGCGATGCGAAGCAGAATGTGCGGCTCGCGGTTGAGGTGCGACAGGCATTCCTGCAGCACCGCCTCGATCTCCGTTTCGGGGCGCACGCCGATGGAAGCGGACGCGAGGCGCTTTGCCGTCTCGTGGGCGAGCTTCACAGCGTCGGATTTCAGATCGCCCGATATCGCGTCGAGCGAGGACAGGATCGAGGCCGCGTTCTCGGTGAGCTTGCCGAGCGTGGCGGTGATGTTCTCATCGGCCCTGGCGGCGGTGTCCTTTTGTCCCTCGGCAAAACCCTGGGCATAGCCCTCTGCGCGCGCGGCGGCGATGTCCGCCTCGGTATAAGCACGCGGCGCCTCATCCGCAGGGCGGGGTTCGACAGATCGCTTGGCGGAGGCCGGGGCCTCGCCGAACTGTCTGTCGAATGTGAATTTGACCGCCTGTTTCATGGGTTTCGCGTTGCTCTATGTGTTCCGGTGTGTGCCTGCAAAAAACCGATCAGTAGATCAGCTCGTTTTCCTCACTGTCGGTCGCCAGCATGATTTCGCCCTTGTTGGCGAGATCCTTTGCGATGTTGACCATGGTGGTCTGCGCTTCATCGACATCCTTGAGGCGGACGGGGCCCATCAGGTTCATGTCTTCGCGCAGGATCTTGGCGGCGCGTTCGGACATATTGGCGAAGAAGAGGTCGCGCAGCGTGTCGGACGATCCCTTGAGCGCGATGCCGAGCTTGTTCTTGTCCACGGCACGAAGGAGCGTCTGGATGCCGCCCGGATCGAGCTTGCCGAGGTCCTCGAAGGTGAACATCAGCGCCTTGATCTTCTCGGCGCTGGGCGCGGCGCGCTCTTCCAGCATGGCGAGGAAGCGGGTTTCGGTCTGGCGGTCGAAATTGTTGAAGATTTCGGCCATCAGCTCATGGGAGTCGCGGCGGTTGGTACGCGACAGGTTCGACATGAACTCCGAACGCAGCGTCTTTTCGACCTTGTCGAGGATTTCCTTCTGCACCGATTCCATGCGCAGCATGCGGGTGACGACTTCGAGAGCGAAATCTTCCGGCAGGCAGGTCAGCACGCGCGCGGCATGGTCGGTGCAGATTTTCGAGAGGACGACGGCGACGGTCTGCGGATATTCGTTCTTCAGATAGCTGGCGAGCACGGTCTCGTGCACATTGCCGAGCTTTTCCCACATGGTGCGGCCTGCCGGGCCGCGGATTTCGTCCATGACGTTGGTGACGCGCTCTTCGGGCAGGAATTTCAACAGCAGGCGTTCGGTCGATTCATACGAGCCCACCAGCGCGCCCGTGCCGGAGATCTTGGAGGCGAATTCGACCAGCAGCTTCTCGACGTGATTGGCCTGAATGGTGCCCAGCGTGGACATGGTGGTGGAGAGTTCGCGAATTTCATCGTCGTCGAACATCTCCCACAGGGAGGCTGCGTCTTCCGCGCCCAGGGCGAGCATGAAGATCGCGGCCTTCTGGGCGCCGGTCAGCTGCTTTTCTTCCTTGATCTTTGCGACGGTCGTGGCCATTCAGCCTACTCCTCAAGCGGGTTCGTGCAGCCAGGTACGCAGGATCGAGAGCGATTCATCCGGGTGGTTGTTCACCAGTTCGCCGATCTTGCGTACGGAGGATTGCTTGACCTTGCCCGCGACCTGGGCAATGTCGATCATCATGTCTTCGGTAAGGTGCTCGTTGCCCTCGAACGAAACGTTCTCGCCTTCGCCGGTCGGGCCGGCAATGGCGGCCACCGGCGTTTCCGTGCCGTCGGCAAGTGCGAGCTGCGCGTCGGCCGAAGAAGGGGCGACCTTCACAAATCCCAGGCGCGCAATCAGCGGACGAAGCACGAAGAACATGGCGACCAGGGCCAGCAATGCGATCATTGCCATTTCGCCGATGCGCATCAGGTCGGCCTTGCTCAGCCCCCACATGCCGCCTTCCGGCGCCGGCGCGGTGGCCGAAGCGGCTTCGACCGTTTTCGGCGCGGCGAATTGCAGGTTCACGACTTCGACCTTGTCACCGCGCTTCTCGTCGAAGCCGATGGCGGATTTCACCAGCGTGGCGATCTTGGCCAGCTCTTCCGGGGAGCGCGGCTGATAGGTCTTCGTGCCGTCGGCAGCGGTCGTATAGGTGCCGTCGACCAGAACGGCGACGGAAACACGTTCAACGCGGCCGGGCTCTTTCGTCTCAGTGCGCTGCGTCCGCGAAATCTCGTAATTGACGGTTTCTTCGGTGCGGTTCGCGGCGTCTCGCGAGGTGGCGCCGTCGCCAGCGCCTGTCTGGTTGGCGTTCGGCAGGTTGTTGCCGACGGTGACGCCATCATTCTGTTTGCCGTTCTGGCTGGAGGAGGTGTCCTCCACCGTCTGGGTAGAGCGAACGACCTGGCCGTCGGGATCGTAGAGGTCGGAGGTCTTGACCACGCGCGTCATGTCCATCTGCGCGGTGACTTCCACACGTGCGCCACCGGCGCCGACGACACGGCCGACGATGTTTTCGACGTGGCCGCGCAAGCGGCGTTCATAGGCGATGCGGCGTTCTTCCGCCGTCGCGGTGATCATGGCCTGCCCGTCGTCGCCCATGCCGGTCGCGAGCAAAGTGCCGCGCTCATCGACGATGGAGACATGGCCGGGCGTCAGTCCTTCCACGGCGGAGGAAACGAGATACTGGATCGACTTCACCTGCTGGCCGGAAAGGGCACGGGTGGCGAGTTTCAAAACGATGGAGGCGGTCGGGTCGCGCTTGTCGCGGGAAAAGAGTTCGCGTTCCGGCAGCACGAGGTGAACGCGTGCGCTGGAAATACCGTCGATCGAGGCGATGGTGCGCGCCAGCTCGCCTTCGAGTGCGCGCAAATGGTTGATGTTCTGAATGAAGCTGGTCGTGCCGAGCGCGTCGGCATTGTCGAAGATTTCGTATCCGACCGTGCCGCCCGCGGGCAGGCCTTTTTCGGCCAGTTGCATGCGCAGGCGGAGGGCCTGGCTTTCCGGTACGTAGATTTTCGTGCCATCGCCCTTCAGCGTGTAGTCGACCTTCATCTGGTCGAGGGCTTCGACCATCTTGGAGGCGTCGCTGACATTGACGTCGGAAAAAAGAAGAGCCTTGGGCTCACCGGAATAGTTGGCGGCAATGACGGCAAAGAAGCCGAACAGAATTGCACCGACCACACCGAGGACGGCAAGACGCACCGGTCCAAGAGACTTTACGAGATTCTGGAGATTGCTCAAAACCCACCCCATTTGTCAGCATCCGGAGATCTTCCGCAATTCTCGGGAAGCCCTCCTTCGCCAGACACAAGACGGACTGCAATTCCTTTGCGCCCTTCAGTCCGCACCCCCGAGTTGCCCAACTCGTTGCCCAGGCGCGGTCTGCCTTTGTCAGTAGGCAATTTTTACCGGGCACCCTCTAAACAGATGTTTAACGCACACGGCAAAATTTGCCGGGCCGGGGAAAGCGCACAAAAAAAGCGCCGGCGGATGATCGCCGGCGCTTCTTGGCAGCACGTACGCTGTACGGAAAAAGCCTACTGCCTGTATTGCTGGACGCGGGTTGCGCGCAGGCCTGCCAGACCATGACGTTCGATGGAGCGCTGCCAGCTCAGAAATTCCTCCACCGTCAGCGTGTAGCGCCGGCAGGCTTCGTCCAGACTGATGAGGCCGCCACGCACCGCGGCTAC
Source organism: Parvibaculum sp. (assembly GCF_002684405.1). GTDB lineage: Bacteria > Pseudomonadota > Alphaproteobacteria > Parvibaculales > Parvibaculaceae > Parvibaculum. The sequence goes on from NZ_NYVD01000103.1 coordinate 4,832, forward strand.
CACTTCGGCCTTGCGTCGAATGACCCAGCGCTTCGTGTCCGGGGGCGGCAGATCGGCGATCGTGAGCGGGCTCCCGTCGGGGCCGATCACATAATTCACCTTGGTTGCGTGCTGTTCACTCATGTCACCCGGATCTCCATGCTCGAAACGTGAACACAGATTAGCGCCGCGGCTTTAAAAAACGCCTAAGCCCGAGAGTAAAAAATCCTCAAAATCAAGGAGTTAGTTGTTCCAAGGCGGGACATGAAGAGAGTGAATTCTTAACTTCCGGCCGCTTTTGGCTCGGCGATGCCGGTGATTTCGGAATATCGGATCTGGGCGCCGTTGATCGTCAGCAGCGGATCGGTGGTGCTCATGTCGATCGCGGTAACGATCCCCTTGGTCTTTGTATCGGCGGCCACGGCGTTGCCGTCGGCGTCATTGGCCGTCACTTTCAGGAAATAGGAGCCGTCTGGATAGCTGGAGCCGTCGCTGCCGGTGCCGTCCCAGGCGAATTCGTTGGAGCCCTTCTTGCCCTCCATCTCCTCGCTGTAGACGGTGGCGCCTTGCCCGTTCACCACGGAGACCGTGGTGCTCGGCGCGTCGGCGGCGAGGTCGAAGCTCCAGTCCGCCTGGCCGTTCTTGAGCAGGGAAGCCGTACCGGACCCCTCCACCTGCTTGCCGAGCAGCGACACGGCGGTATTCGCATTGGCGATCGAGTTCGTGGTGATGAGCGTTTCCAGGTTCCTGTTGGTCTGGATCTGCTGTTCCACGCTCGACATCTGCACCAGTTGCTGGGTGAACTGGTTGCTGTCCATCGGGTTGGTAGGATCCTGATTCTGCATCTGGGTGATCAGCATCTTCAGAAAGGCATCGAAATTCGCATTGAGCGCCGTGGAGGCGGAACTCGACTGCGAATTGGTCGAGGACTGAAGCGAGCTGATGGTTGCGATATCCATGGGAACGGATCCTTAGATGCGGATGTCCACGCCGCCATTGGCAGCGATGTTGACGTTGTAGACGGGCGCCGGGGCGAGATCTTCGGTGCCGTCGGCGGTGCCGGCGCCGCCCGCGGTTCCGCCATTGCCCTTGCCGGCAAAAGCGCCCCCGCCGTCGGGGTTCTGGTCGCGCAGGGAGAAGCTCAGGGAGCTGTTGTCGGTATCGAGACCGGCATTCTGCAATGCTTGCTGGAGCGCGCGCTGGTCGCGCTGCAGAAGGTCGAGCGTGTCCTGCTTGTCGGCCATCATGTGCGCCGAAACATGGCCGTCCTTGTGGACTTTCATCTTCACGTCGATCCGGCCCATTTCAGGCGGATCGAGGCGGATTTCGAAGCGATCCACACCTTTGTTGAGGTTGCGCGCCATCTGGATGGCAAGCGCGGAGGCGGGAAGCTGGGTCGGTTGCGTCTGGCCGGGCAGGGTGCCGATGCGAACGGTGGGCGAGGCGCCGTTGCCGCGCGCACCCGATGCGGGCACGCCGGTCAGAAGGTCGTTATTCGCCGAATTGCCGTTGGAAGAGGTTCCCTGGGCCTGCTGCGGCGCGGCGGCGGGCTCGGCCCTGGGTGAGGCCGCCGTCTTGGCGTGTTCATGACCGGCCTGTCCGGGCGCGGCATTGGCCGTCGGCTGGGTCTTGGCGGCGTCGCTCTTGGCCTCCGCGAGTTTCTGGGCCGCTTCGTGTCCGAGGCCTTTCTTGCCCTTCTCCGAAATCGCCAGATCGTCCTTGCCGTCGCCCGTCGCGGCCTTGCTGCTTGCCTGCGTTTCGGCATTGGCGAGGGCCTGAGCCGTGACCTTGTCGGCCGCTTTATCGGCAGGCTTGCCTTCCGCCGTCTTGCCGTCGGTCGATGCTTCGGCGGTCTTGTCCCCGGTGGCGTCCCCCTTTTGCGGTGTCGCGTCGGCGGACCCGGTCTTGCCGGCGGCTTGCACGGCGGCTTTCTTTTCTTCCGGGGTCAGCGGGGGTGCGGCCTTGCCGTCTGCGGCCACTGCCTTGTCCGCAGTGTCGCCCTTGGGCGTCGCTGTCTTTTCAAGCGGGGCCTGCGGATCGACGGCGGCGGCCTGCGCCGCGGGATCGTGCTGTTTATCGTCCTTGTCGTCGGCCTTCTGGTCGTCATCGCCGGATTTGGCGTCGGATTTGTCGGCAGATGCCGTCTTGTCGCCGTCACTGTCGGTTTTCGTCGCGTCGGAGGTATCGGCTTCGGCGTCGGTCACACCGCCCTCGGCGGGTGCGGACGCATCCTGCGCATCGGCCTCAGTGTCGCCGGAGCGGGCGGATTTGTCGGTGCTGTCGCTGTCCTGCTTGCGACGTGCCTGGTCGGCGCGGTTTTCCTCGGCTTCATCCCGGCGGGCCTGCGCGGTGTCGCGCTCCCTGCGATGGCTGGGCGCCTTGGTATGCGCTTCGTCGGCGCGCGCGCGGTCCTTCGCAGCGCGGGCCAGATGTTCGGCGAACATATCCGCGCCCGTCGACGGCGTAGCCGCCACGCGCAGGGCCTCAGGGCGCAGGGAAAGCGCTTCGCCTGTCGTGCCGCTGCGTTTCACGGAGGAATTCGCAGAGGAAGATGAATAATCCATGGCCTGCCGGTCCCGTTATATTGCCGAGTATGGAGCGGAGACGGCATGAGAGCCCTCCGCGTCGGTTAGGTAGCAAGCCCCGGGCCAGCGCGATTTGTCGTTGCAGTGCAGAAAATATCTTGTATTTACAAGGGCTTCGGCATCGGTGCGCCGCCCGGCCTGTTGACGGGAGGGGCCGCTGCACCGATATTTCTGCCGGGTGGCGGCAGTTTTTGCCGCCTTTTGATTTGGAGGCCCGCGCGTTTTGCGCGAGCCGGATTGTGCGATGCGCGCGAGTTTCGACGAAAAGACGGGATTGAACAGCCTCGATCTCCCCGGGCGACCGGAGGAGACGCGGGTCGTCGTCGCCATGTCGGGCGGGGTGGACAGTTCCGTCACGGCCGCGCTGCTTGCCGAGCAGGGCTATGACGTGGTGGGCATCACCATGCAGCTCTACGATCACGGCATGGCGGTACAGAAGAAGGGCGCCTGCTGCGCGGGGCAGGATATTCACGATGCCCGCCGTGTCGCCGAGCAGATCGGCATTCCGCATTACGTGCTCGATTACGAAGATCGTTTCCGCGAAGCGGTGATCGAGGATTTTGCCGATTCCTATGCGGCGGGCGAAACGCCGATCCCCTGCATTCGCTGTAATGAGCGGGTGAAGTTCCGCGATCTGCTGGAAACGGCGCGCGATCTGGGCGCTGCGGCGCTGGCCACCGGTCATTATATTGCGACGAGACCGGGCGCGAACGGGCATCGCGAGCTGCACCGCCCGCGCGACGACGATCGCGACCAGAGCTATTTCCTCTTCACGACCACGCAGGACCAGCTCGATTATCTGCGCTTTCCGCTGGGCGACCTGACCAAGCCGGAAGCGCGGGCGATTGCCGAGCGCATGGGGCTGCATGTGGCGGCAAAGCCCGACAGCCAGGACATCTGCTTCGTACCGACGGGACGCTATACAACCATCGTCGACCGGCTGCGCCCCAATGCGGCGATGGCCGGCGAGATCGTCCATTTGGACGGGCGTGTGCTGGGCCGCCATGAAGGGATTACGCGGTTTACCATCGGTCAGCGCCGGGGCCTCGGTATCGGCGCGGCGGAGCCGAACACCGAGCCGCCTTTCGTCGTCGGGCTCGATCCCGCCCGCAAGCAGGTTATTGTCGGGCCGCGCGAGGCCTTGTTGACGCGCCGGCTGACCTTGCGAGAGGTGAACTGGCTCGGGGATATTCCGCTGGCCGGGGTGCCGGCGGAGGGCCAGGACGTGCTCGCCAAGGTACGCTCCACGCGGCCGCCCGTGCCGGCGCGCCTCTTCGTCGAGGCAGGCGCGGTGGAAGTCGAACTCGCAAATGGCGAGGAGGGTGTATCGCCCGGTCAGGCCTGCGTCTTCTATGGCATGGAAGATGAAGGAAGCCGGGTATTGGGGGGCGGTTGGATTGCGAAAGCGGTCAATCCGGCACTCGAAACATCGCAGGTTGCGGAAAACATGGCGCAAGACGCTGCCGCAAGGTAGATTGCCATTGAGACAATAGTGTCATATTGGCTCAATTCCGCCGTAATCGGTTCTTAAATGAAGAGCGCCGAACGACCGGCAGGTATCAAGGAGAGAGTAAAGTGAACGGAGCCGCCCGCATCGACGAGCAATCGGTCATCAAAGCCTATGCGCGGTGGGCGCCTGTTTATGATTTCTCTTTCGCGCATATCGCGGCCGCCGGCCGGAAATCGGCCATCGACATCATCAATCGCCGCGAGGGCACGCTGCTGGAAGTCGGCGTGGGGACGGGGGTGGCGCTGCCGCGCTATGCACCGCATCTGCGCGTGACCGGCATCGACCTGTCGCCCGACATGCTCAAAAAGGCGCGTGAGCGGGTGAAGGACAAGGGCCTTGCCAATGTGCTCGGCCTTTACGAGATGGATGCAAGCGACCTCCGGTTCGAGGACGGATCCTATGAAACCGTCGTCGCCATGTATGTGATGACGGTCGTTCCCGACCCTGTGAAGGTGATGAAAGAGCTTGAGCGCGTCTGCGCGCCGGGCGGCGAGGTCGTCATCGTCAACCACTTCGCACAGGATCACGGCGTGCGCGGGCGTGTGGAACGCTGGATGGCGCCGGCGGCGCGGGCGCTGGGCTGGCATCCCGATTTCCGGATTGAGACGATCGACAGCATCACGGATCTGGAACTGGTGGAGACGCGGGCCATCAACCCGATGAAGCTCTTCACCATGCTCCGCTTCCGCAAGCCGGAATAAGAGGCGGATCAGTCCGCCGCGCGGACGGTTGTCTTCTCGTTCTGTTTCTTTCGCTCTTCATCGCGGCGTTTCAGTTCGTCCGATGTCATGCGGCTGCCGTCATGCGACCAGCCGGGCGGCGCGAGGAAATAGGCGAGACGCTGGCGTATGGTTAGCCCGCGCTGCGCAACGTCTTTCAGAATGCCCACATATTCATGCGTGGCGACGCGCAAGGGGTTGAACGTGCCGAGGTTCTTTACCAGGCCGTATTCGGCCGGTTCGGCGTCGTCCTCGGGGATGAAGCTGCCGAACAGCCTGTCCCAGACAATCAGTGTGCCCGCATAATTCGCATCGAGATATTTCGCATTGCGCGCATGGTGCACGCGGTGATGCGACGGCGTGTTGAACACCGCTTCGAACCAGCGCGGGAAGCGGCCCACCGCTTCAGTGTGGATCCAGAACTGATAGACGAGGTTCAGCGCGCCCACAAAGACCAGCGCGGCAGGGTGGAAGCCGATCAGCGCGAGGGGCGTTTGCAGCAGGAACATGCCGCTGATGCCGCTGAGCCAGGGCTGGCGCAGCGCGGTGGAGAGATTGTAGTGCTGGCTGGAATGGTGGATCACATGGTCGGCCCAGAACCAGCGGATGCGGTGGCTGAAGCGATGCCCCCAGTAGAAGCGCATATCGTCCAGCAGAAAGAGCAGGAAGAGGCTGAGCGGCGTTGTCTGGATGGTGGTGAGGCGCATGTCATAGGCGCCGAGAAGACAGAGATAGCCGAGCCCGCCCAGCAACACGCCGCCCAGCACACTGCCCGTGCCCATGATGAGGCTTGTCAGTGTGTCGCGAGTCTCATAATCGCCCTTCAGGCGCCTCCGATGCACCAGAGTGAGTTCGATCAGTACAAAGAGAATAAAGAGAGGCGTTGCCACCTGTTTGGGGTCCGGCAGCGTTGCCGGGTCGAGAAGCGGACCGAAGAAACTCATGCCGTCGCCTTCCGTTCGATAGGGCCGCGTTCAGGCGGCCGGGCCGCATTTTCCATGGCCTCGATCCAGCGTTCGCGCTCGTTTTCATCGGCGAGCGCGATGGTGAGGCGGGGCATCGTGTAGTCGGCCAGGATCAGGCGCAGCCGGTTTGCCGAAAGGCGTTTCACCGCTTTTATGCTTCCGGCGGGCAGGTCGCGCGCCATCCATTTGCTGCCCATCGCATAAAGAAGTCCCGCATCGCCGTTTTCAAGCATGACGAGGGCCGCGTGCCGGTCGCCGGCAAGTCGTGCCTGGCGTGCCTCCAGATCGGGGCAGGCGGCCTGGAAGAGGCGCAGGGCGTCCTCCGTATCGCTCAGCGTTTGGCGGGCGGAGCGGCCGAGCCAATGCGCATAGGCGGCGATGACCGCGCAGGCCGCGAGACCGACGGCAATAAAGACAGGGAGCGGCATGGGCGTTCCATTTTTCCGTTTGCGTTTCTTGAGAGTGATAATATTTCAGTAAAATGACATAATAAGTGAATTATACGACCCAATTGGTGAGCGGGCCGCTCGCTGGAAGGTTCGGCTTTCATGGATATGCGCCAGATCCGCCATTTCGACGCACTTTACAGGCTGCGCTCCTTCCGGCTCGCCGCGGACGAGCAGGGCCTCACCCATTCGGCGTTGACCAAGAGCCTGCAAAGGCTGGAGGCCGATACGGGGCTGAGCCTTTTCGACCGGACGACGCGGCAGGTAGTCCCCACCTCGGCGGGGGAGCGGCTGGCTGCGCGGGCCCGCGAGTTGCTGCGCGGCATGGGGGATTTCGAGGCGGAAGCCCGTGCCCTCAAGGGCGGTATGGAAGGGAACCTCAGGATCGGCGCTTCGCCCCAGCCGGCGGAATCGCTTGTCATTGATGCGCTGACCCGGTTCACGCCGGCCAATCCCACCGTGCGCGTGGCGATGGAAAGCGCGCTTCAGCCGGACCTGATCGGGGCGCTGATGGCGCGCGAGATCGATTTCGCCGTGCTGGGCTGGATCGCTTTTGAGCCGGTGCATTTCGAGGAGGATGTGCTGATCGAGCAGCTCGGCGCGGAACCTTCCGTCATCGTGGCGCGGGAGGGGCATCCGCTGGTGCAGGCGGGGGCGCCTTCCGAGGCCTATCTCGACTATCCTTGGGCGGCGGCGCATTTCGCCGAAGAGGACTACCGGCACTTTCCGGGCGATTTTGCGGTGGAGATGAAGCGCCGGGGGATACCGCAGCTGCGGCTTGAAAGCGTCTCGGCCAGTCTGGAGCTTTCGCGACGGACGGACATTCTGACCGGGGTCGCGCGCTCCATCGGCGAGCGGGCGGTGGAGCGGGGCGGGGTGACGCTGGTGGAGTATCCCTTCGAGGTCGAGACCCGCTACGCGATCCTGCGCCGCCGGGACCGGAGCCTTCTGCCCGCGGCGGGCCGCCTGCGCGCGGAAATCGTGGAGATCGCGCGCGAAAGAGGCTGGCGCGGTCGGTAGCTCTCCCCTCGCGGCATGGCGCTTGCTCCTGTTTCTCCAACAGGCAGCTTTCTCCGCGAAAGCGGTCTTGGGTGTCTCATAATAAAACACATGGCGGATTTGCCAGTGTTGCGGAGTTGAACAGATGAAACAGCTTTTCCTGAAACTGGCCATGCCGGCGTTCCGTTGGTTCAGCGGGCTGGCCCGTCTCGATCGCTGGCTGGCGGCCGGCACGTTCGGTACGGCAGTGACCGGCGGCCTTGCGCTGATGCTTTATGCATTCGTCTTGGCGACCCCCGCGGCGGCCTGCGAGAGCGGCGGTGGCGGCGGCGGCTGGTGGGGCGGCTGGTGGGGCGGCGACAGCGGCTGGAACTGGAGCTCCAACTGGAATTCGAACAGCAATTACAACGCGAATAGCTGAACCATTCGGGCGATGGGTGGCGGCAGGCGGTCCGGAAGGAATTCCGGGCCGCTTTCGCATGTCCAGCGCCCGGATTTGGGGGCGAAAGACCGGCATTTCGCCGCGTGTGCCCGTCTTGCTTGACAGGGCCAGCCGACGCCCCTTATATCCCGGAACTCTCGCGCAACCGGGGGCCTCAAGGTCTCTCGAAAGCGCCGGATCAGGCCCTCCCCGGGCCACGCCTTACGGCGCATGGGGCGGAGTAGCTCAGCTGGTTAGAGCAGCGGAATCATAATCCGCGTGTCGGGGGTTCGAGTCCCTCCTCCGCTACCAACTCAAACCCACTATCTGACGACGTGCCGTGCGGATTATGCTGTCTCCAGCAGCGCTTCGCTGATTTCCCAGAGGCGTTCGGCCGCGTCGTCGCTGCACGCATGGGCATCGACGCCGCGGAATCTTGCGAAGGGGCTTTCGGGGTCGGTGGGTTCTGCGATGTCGCAATCCTCGCAATAGACGCCGGGCTTGCCTTCGAGCAATGACGATGTCGCCGCCCAGGCGGTGGTCGCACAGCCCTGTCATCACGTCTTGAAGCCCTGCTTTGCCAGTTCCGACAATTCGCCGTTTTCGTCCAGCCAGCCGAGCGCGATCATCTCTTCCTTTTCGAGATGGCGCTGGAGTGGCGTGAAGATGCCGCCGGGATGTACCGAGAAGGCGAGTCCGCCGCTATCGCGCAGGCGGCGTGACAGCGCATTGGCAAAGAGCGCATTCGCGGTCTTGGCCTGCCCATAGGCCACCCATTTGTCATAGGGCGTCTTCTCGAACTGGATGTCGTCCCAGAGCACGTCGGAGCGCTTGTGCCCGGTGGAGGAGAGCGCCACGACGCGCAATCCCGGTGTGGCCGTGAGCAGCGGCCACAGCGCCCTGGCGAGCGCGAAATGTCCCATATGGTTCACGCCGAACTGTGCCTCCCAGCCCGGGCCGACGCGGGTTTCGGGGCAGGCCATGATGCCGGCATTGTTGATGAGAAAATCGAGCCGGGATGTGGCGTCGCTCACTTGCTTTGCAAAGCGGCGCACGGAGGCGATGTCGCCAAGATCCATCTCATGGGTGACGATGTCGCCCGCGATCCCGGCAAGGCTTTCCCGGGCCTTCTCCGGCGAGCGGACGGGCACGATGATCTTCGCGCCTTTTTTCGCCATGGCGCGCACCAGTTCCAGCCCGATACCGCTGTATCCGCCGGTGACGATGGCGGTCTTGCCCGTCAGCTCGGCACTGTCCAGCACCTCGTCGACCGTTGTCTTGCCGTCGAAGTCCGAACGGACCGGTTGTTGATCGCCTGTGCTCATGTCGTCCTCCCTGCTGCGGGCCGCTGCCTGCTGCCCGGCCGGGCGTGGCATTGGCGCATTTCTTTGGGCCCGCGTTCCTGAACCATACGCCGACCTCGGGGGCGTGTAACCGGCGCGGCACCGGTCTTTATCGTTTCTGAACGAATTTACGGAACGATAACACCGGTTTAGCGGCGGCATATATTTGCGATGGTCGAGACCGGAGCAGTTCTTCGTAACCCTAAATTTACTGCATCGGCCCGCTTGCCCGGATTCGTTAAAATTCGAACGATCCTGGTTATCCCGGCTTAAAGGGAGCCTCCTCATACTCCGGCATGGCCAGAGTGAAACGGGGCAGCTCTATGACAACTGACGAGGACGCCATTCTACGGCGTTATCTCCTAAGCTGGATCGAGTTCCAGGACCGTTTGTTTCTGCTCCGTTTCCCGTACTATCCGCTCCTTATCGGCTATGTCGGATGGGATGCCTGGGGCAATTTATCGGCCGCGCTGGCGTCGGGGCTGGTGCCGGCCATCATCGAACTCGCGGCGCGGGAATGGCGCAAGACGATCAAGCGCGAGATCGAGACGATCGATCTCGAAGTGCACCTGCGCGAACTCGCAATCTATGTTGGCGTCATCTACCTGATGCTTCTGCTGCCGCTGATCGCGGCGCTTTTTGCCCCCGGTTTCAAGCAGACATTTCTGGTGGCATGTCTTGCCGCCACGCAGATCGCGACCATGTGCGCCGATCCGCCTTTGCAGCCTAAACACGCAATTCTGGCCGCGTCGATCGCGCTGGTCGGTTTCGTGATCCCGCCTTTTGCCGCGCAGTATCATTGGGCGGGCATCGATTTCGTTTTCTTCGGTCTTCTTGTTGCCGGCGTGGTCTCGCTTTCCGTGTCGCAGATGAACATTCGCCACGATCTGTTCAGCAACATCATCGAAAACGAGAGACATGTCCGTGAGAAACAGCTTCTGGTGCATGAACTGTCGAAGGCAAAGGTGGAAGCGGAACGCGAGCGCGATCGCGCGGAGGAAGCCAACCGCGTCAAATCCTCCTTCCTTGCCATGATGAGCCATGAAATCCGGACGCCGATGAATGCGGTCGTCGGATTTTCGGACCTGCTGGCAAACGGGAGCGAGGATGAAAAGACGCGCGAATATGGAGGGTATATTCGCAGCGCCTCGCATAATCTGCTGTCGATCCTGGACGATGTGCTCGATTTTTCGAAGATGGAAGCCGACCGTATCGAGCTGGAGCGCGAGCGGCTGCGGCTCGACGACTTCATGGAAAGCATGAGCTTCTGGGCGCGCCGTGCCGGCGACAAGCAGGTCGAATTCGACAGCCATTACGAAACGCTGGACGGGCTCATCGTTCTCGGGGACGAGGGCCGGCTGCGCCAGATCCTTTCCAATCTCATTTCCAACGCCGTGAAGTTCACGCCGGAAGGCGGCCGCGTGTCGTTGAACGCTTTCATCGTGTCCTCCGACAGCAAGAAAGTGAAAATACGGTTTGAGGTGGCGGATACGGGGATCGGGTTTTCGGACGATGTCGCCCGCAAGCTTTTCCGGCCCTTCGTTCAGGCCAACAGCGCGGTGTCGAAGAATTTCGGCGGCACGGGACTTGGTCTCGCCATCTGCTCCAAGCTCGTCTCGCTGATGGATGGCGAAATCGGCGCCACGGGGCGCGAGGGCGAGGGGGCTCTCTTCTGGTTCGAGCTACCGTTCGAGCGCGCTGAATGCGGCGGCGCGCACGCGGTGGACGCTGCCTGAGGGTTATCCCTCAGGCAGCTGTTCCATTCATTCTTCCATTTTGCCGAAGCCCTTGCCGTCATCGCGCAGCCAGACATAGATGGCCGGGATGACGAGGATCGTCAGCGCGGTGGATGAGGCGAGGCCGAAGACCATCGAAATCGCCAGTCCCTGGAAGATCGGGTCGGTCATGATGAAGGCGGCGCCGATCATGGCCGCGCCCGCGGTAAGCACGATGGGCTTGAAGCGGATCGCACCTGCTTCCAGCAGGGCTTCGCGCAGCACCGAGCCCGCCGCCTGTCGATGGCGGATGAAATCCACCAGCAGGATCGAGTTTCGCACGATGATGCCTGCCAGTGCGATGAAGCCGATCATCGAGGTTGCGGTGAAAGCCGCATGGAAGAGCCAGTGGCCAAGCACGATGCCTATCAGCGTCAAAGGCACGGGCACGAGGATGACGAGCGGCAGCTTGAACGAGCCGAACTGGCCGACCACCAGCAGATAGATGCCGAGGATCGCCACCGCGAAGGCCGCGCCCATATCGCGGAAGGTGATGTAGGTCACTTCCCATTCGCCGTCCCAGAGCAGGGTGGTGGTGGATTCATCCAGCGGCTGCCCGTGGAACGAGATGGCGGGCGGGTCGTCCTTGCCCCAGTCCATCGCGTCGATCCGGTCCTCCACGGCGAACATGCCGTAGATGGGCGCTTCATATTCGCCGGCGACTTCCGCCATGACCATTTCGGCAAAGCGACCATTGTGGCGGAACAGCGGATAGGAGCCGCGCTCGGTCTTCAGGGTCACGACGTCGCCCAGCTCGACATTCTTGCCGGTGCGTGTGGTGCCGCCCGCGGGCAGCGGCGTGGAGAGGATGCGCTCTCCCATGAACTGTGCCGCTTTCGGCAATTGCAGCACGATCTCGTAAGGCTTGGCGCCATGGCCGCGCTGCGAGAAACCGATCTGCGTGCCGCCGACGATGGTGGCGATGGTGTCGTAGACCGCCTGCTGCTCGACGCCGTAAAACTCCAGCTTCTCCTGATCGATGATGAAGCGCAGGCGCGGACCGGGTTCATGGAAGGTCGTGTCGATGTCGCGCACGAAGGGCACTTCCCGGAAAGCGTTCAGGACCTTTCGGGCGGCATCGCGGCGCGCCTGCTCGGTGGGCCCATAGACCTCGGCGAGCAGCGTTGCCAGAACGGGCGGTCCGGGCGGCACTTCCACCACGCGGATATAGGTGCCCTTGGGGTGAGGGAGACTTGCCAGCCGCTGACGCACATCGAGTGCGATCTCATGGCTTTCGCGTGAGCGCTCGCCCTTGGGCAGCAGATTGACCTGCAAATCGCCCTGTTCGGGTCTGTTGCGCATGTAGTAGTGGCGCACCAGCCCGTTGAAGTTGAAGGGCGCTGCCGTGCCCGCATAGGCCTGAATGGAGGTGAGTTCCGGCAGGTCCTTCAGCTTGTCGGCGGCGGCATGAAGGAAACGGTCCGTCTCTTCCAGCGTGGAGCCTTCGGGCAGATCGACGACCACCTGCAGTTCCGACTTGTTGTCGAAGGGCAGGAGTTTCACCGTCACGCTCTTCGTTACGAAGAGCACACAGACGGCCGCCGTCAGCAGGCCGACAATGATCACGAAGCGTTTGGCCGTTTTCCGCTCGCGCAGCAATGGGCGTGAAATGCGCAGATAAAGTTTTTCCAACCTGCCGAGGTCGTGATGCGCTTCGACGTCAGCTGCCTCAGGCGCCTCATGCACATGTTCAAAGCGCTTGCCCGCGATCTTCAGCAAGAGCCATGGTGTGATGATCACCGCCACGAAGAAGGAGAAGATCATCGCCATGGAGGCGTTGGCCGGGATGGGGCTCATATAGGGGCCCATCATGCCGCTGACGAACATCATGGGCAGGAGTGCTGCGATGATGGTGAGCGTTGCGATGATGGTCGGATTGCCGACTTCGGCCACGGCTTCGATGGCCGACTGCACCAGCGTCTTCTGGCCCCGCATCTTCCAGTGGCGGATGATGTTCTCCACCACCACGATGGCGTCGTCCACAAGGATGCCGATGGAAAAGATGAGCGCGAAAAGGCTCACGCGGTTGATGGTGTAGCCCATCATCCATGATGCGAAGAGCGTGAGCAGGATAGTGGTCGGAATGATGACGAAGACCACCGCGCCCTCGCGCCAGCCGATCGCCAGCGTGATGAGGATCACGATGGAGACAGTGGCAAGCGCGAGGTGGAAGAGAAGCTCATTGGCCTTTTCCGTCGCCGTCTCGCCATAGTCGCGGGTGACATGCACTTCTACATCGCCGGGGATGAGGCGCGTTTGCAGCACGTCCAGCCGCTGCAACAGGTCATGCGCAACGGTCACGGCGTTGGCGCCCTTGCGTTTGGCAAAGGCGATGGTAACGGCGGGGCGGCTGGTCAGCTCCGTTTTGTCGTTTCCCGTCTCGCTGCTTTCCGTCTTGCCATCCTCTTGGGGCTTGGCCACCGTCAATTGCCAGGCGCGGTGATCGCTTTGGCTCGATCCCACCACGATATCGGCGACGTCTTTCACGTAGACGGGGCGTCCGTCGCGCGAAGTGAGCAGGAGATTGCCGATATCGGGCACACCCTGCAGGCTCTCGCCCGCGGTCACCTGGGTGGTGATGTCGAGCTGGGTAAAGGCGCCCGCATTCATGGTGCGGTTGGCGTTCTGCACCTTGTCCACGAGCTGGTTGAGCGTGATCCCGTAAAGCGAAAGCCGTTCGGGGTCGGGCTCGATGCGGATCTGGTTGGGGCTGCCGCCGACGATGTAGGTGAGGCCGACATTGTCGACCTTCATCAGCTCATGCTGCAGCTCGCGGGCAATCTGGTGCAGGCCGTTGTCGGTCCAGCGGTTCGCCGCGTCCGGTTTCGGCGTCAGGGTCAGCGTCACGATGGCGACGTCATTGATGCCGCGGCCGACGATGAACGGCTCGGGAATGCCCTTGGGAAGCCTGTCGATATTGGCGCGGATCTTTTCATGCACACGCAGCAGCGCCGTATCCTGATCGGTGCCGACGAGGAAACGCGCCGTCACCAGCACATTGTCGTCCTGGGTGGTGGAGTAGGTGTGCTCCACCCCGTTGATCCCCTTGACGATGTCTTCCAGCGGTTTGGTGATGAGTTCCACCGCGTCGCGGGCGCGATAGCCGTTGGTGGAGACCATGATGTCGATCATCGGCACGCTGATCTGCGGCTCCTCCTCGCGCGGCAGCGAGATGAGCGCAACGCTGCCCACCACCAGCGAGGCGATGAGCAGGAGTGGCGTCAGCGGCGACTGAATGAAAGTGCGTGTCAGCGTCCCGGAGATACCAAGCTTCATGAGCGCTCACCCGTCTCGTCATTAGCGGCGGAGAGCTGCGGCATCGTCACCTTGTCCCCGGCCTTCAGCCCGGCAAGGATTTCGATTTCCTTTTCGCCCGTTGCGCCGGTGGGGGCGGTGCCCGCGGGCTCGCCGACCTGCACCACGACTTCCGTACCGTCGGCCAGCGTGACATAGCTGACGCCGAAGCGGCGATAGACGAAACGCTCGGGCAGGATGAGCGCCTGACGCCTGCCGGTGGCGACCCAGACGCGGGTGCGTTCGCCGACGAAATAGTCACCAAGGTCTTTGACCGAGACGTCTGCGATCACGCGGCCATCCCGGATTTCAGGATAGACGAGTGTCACCTGGCCCTCGCGCACCTCTTTGCCCGGATCGGGGTCCATGCCGCGCGTGCCGACAAGGATGGTGTCGCCCGCCTTCAGGAAGCGCGCATGACGCTCGGGGAGTTGCAGGCGGAGAATGTAGTCGTCGACGGCGAGCGTGGCGACGGTTTCGCCAGCCATCACGACGCTGCCGCCTTGCAGCGGCACGGTCAGGATGCGGCCATCGCCGGGTGCGAGTACGGCGCCTTCCTCGCTTTGCTGATTCACGACTTCACGGTCGGAGCGGGCGGCCTCCAGATTGCGTTCGGCAACCCGCAGCGCGGTCCGTGCGTTGTCGAGATAGGCCTGCGCCACCGTGCCGGACTTGCGCAGCTTCGCGGCGCGCTGATAGTCGAGCTGCGCCTTGGTGAGTTCTGCCTTGCGTGCCTCCACGCGCTGCTCCAGCCCCTGCATCTGAAGGGCGAGCTTCTCATCCGTGACCAGAGCGATTTCATCGCCGGCCTTGACGAGGTCGCCTTCGCGCACGCTCAGGGATGCGATGGTGCCGGCGATCCGGGTCCGCGCCACCAGGTCGTGCTTGGGTTCCACCGTGGCGACGACCGCCTTGCGGTCGTCCAGCGTCACCTGGCGCACAATAGCCGTGTCCGCCGCGGCCGTATCCGATGCCGCATCCGCCGGGTTGGCGGGCAGGGCGGCTGCCGAGACGAGGGCAAGTGCGAACGCGGTCAGCATCAGGCCGAGGCGGGCGGGCCTGCGATGAGGGCGATTGGTCATGCGGTTTTCTCCCTGGGCGAATATCAGTTGACCAATATATAAGTAATAACTAAATTACAAGAGCCAGCCGCGAGTTCGGCGACGCGAAAGGCGACATTAATGACGTAGCTCAATGTCGCGTGTTTAGCGCTGGCATAGATCAAAAACAGCCGCTCAAACGGAGGGTTTGGATATGTCGCTCGATCGTGCTGTGATGGCCTTTGCCGGATTTATGGTTCTGCTCAGCCTCGCGCTGGCGCATTTCCACAGCGAATACTGGCTGCTTCTGACTGTCTTTGTCGGCCTCAATCTCATTCAAGCCTCTTTCACGGGGTTCTGTCCCGCCGCGCTGGTGCTGAAGCGGCTTGGGGTGCGTCCGGGCGTTGCCTTCTCCTGACGTCCGGCGAGGCGGCGGCGTCTCCCCCCTCGGACGCTGCCGCCTTTCTTATTCGTTCGATGAATTAACGAGCGGCGCTCAGCCGCCATTGCGGAGGAAATTTTCATGAGCCGGATCGTGGTACTCGGCGGCGGCATTGGCGGTATCGCCATGGCCTATGAGTTACGCAGCGTTGTCGGTCGCAAGGCCGATATTACAGTCGTTTCCAATACCGAATGGTTCCATTTCGTGCCGTCCAATCCATGGGTGTCGGTGGGCTGGCGCGAGGCGAAGGACATCAAGGTCCATCTGCCGGAAACGCTCGGCAAATATGGCATCAAGTTCAATGCCGCCGGCGCGACCAGGGTCGTCGCGTCTGAAAACAAGCTCGTCCTCGGCGACGGCAGCGACCTTGAGTATGACTATCTGGTGATCGCGACCGGTCCCGACCTTGCTTTCGACGAGATCGAAGGGCTCGGTCCCCAGGGGCATTCTTCGTCCATCTGCCATGTCGACCATGCGGAAGAGATGAACGAGAAATGGGACGCCTTTTGCGAGGATCCCGGCCCGATGGTGGTGGGTTCGGTGCAGGGCGCATCCTGTTTCGGTCCGGCCTATGAATTCGCGCTGATCGCCAATGCGGATCTGCGCAAGCGGAAGATCCGCGACAAGGTACCGCTGACTTTCGTCACCTCCGAGCCCTATATCGGGCATCTCGGTCTGGGTGGCGTCGGCGACACGAAATCGCAGCTGGAATCCCTGATGCGCGACCGCGACATCAAATGGATCACCAATGCGAAGGTGGAGCGCGTCACGCCGGAGGCCGTGGAAGTCGTCGAGGTCAATGACGACGGCACGGAGAAGAAGCGTCACACGCTGCCGAGCAAGCTCAACATGTTCATTCCCGGCTTCCGCGGCGTGAACTGCATGATGGACGAGACGGGCAAGGGCATCGAAGGCCTGTGCAATCCGCGCGGTTTCGTGCTGGTGGACGAGTATCAGCGCAATCCGACCTTCAAGAACGTCTATGCGGTGGGCGTGTGCGTCGCCATTCCGCCGGTCGAGCAGACGCCGGTACCGGTAGGCGTGCCCAAGACGGGCTACATGATCGAGTCCATGGTGGCCGCCGTAGGGCGTAACATCCAGCACCAGATCGAAGGTCGCGAGCCGACCGACCGGCCGACGCTCAATGCCGTCTGCCTGGCCGATTTCGGCGATAGCGGCGTGGCCTTCGTGGCGTTGCCGCAAATCCCGCCGCGTAACGTCAACTGGTCGGGCGAAGGCTATTGGGTGCATCTCGCCAAGGTCGGTTTCGAGAAATATTTCCTGCACAAGGTGCGTTCGGGCTCCGGCGAGCCGGGCTATGAGCGCGTCGTGCTGAAGGCGCTGGGTATCGAACGGCTGAAGAGCTGACGCTCAGTTTCGCTGGCTGAGGCGCGCGACACAGGCGGCGAGCGTGTCGCGGGCGCGCGCCCGGTTGGCCGGGGTGAAATTGACGGCGGCCTGAAGGCCGAGTCCGTCCGCGATGCCGGAAAGGATGTCGGCTTCGCGGGCAGCGTCCGTCCCGGGCGCCAGTGCCTCGATCAGCGGAACGAGCGATTTGCGCCAGAGTTGATGGCTTCGGTCGTTTTCGGCCGCAAGCTCCGGGTTGCTCGCCGCCGCGCTCCAGAAGGCGATCCAGACCTTCCATTCCCTGAGACGCTTCGCGTCGAGCGGCAGCGTCTCTTCCAGATGGAGCAGCAGTTTTTCGGCGGGGGGCAGGGTGCTCTTTGCCGCCTCTGCCATGCGTTCCCCGGCGGCATCGTAGACGGCTCTCAATGCCGCCAGCACCAGCTCTTCCCGGTTCTCGAAATAATGGGTGATGCGGCCCGTGGTGCAGCCGGCCGCCGCTGCCACCTTGCGCATGGTGAGCGCTTCCAGCCCCTCATCGGCGATGACCTGCCAGCTCGCTTCCACGAGTTCCCGGCGGCGCAGATCGTGATCTATCAGCTTCGGCATGGCGGCAGGTTAGGGCTTCCTCCTCTTACGCACAACAAATGTTTTGCAAAAAGAGTTCGCGTAACATATGTTTTGCAAAACAGGGATATGGAGGATCGTCATGCTGGAATTTCTGCAAGGACTGCTGGCAATCAGGGATGTGGACCAGCTCGGTTTTCTGCTGGCCTTTCTGGGCGCGGAGCTGCTTTTGACGCTGATAATGGGGCGGCCCTACTACAATGCCAGGGACAGTCTCTGCTCCGTGACGATGGGGTTGGCCTATGCGGCCAGCATCGCGCTGTCGGCGGGGATCATGCTGGCGATGCTGTTCTGGGTGCAGCAATTCGCCTTCGTCCAGATGGACTGGACGTCGAGCGCCGGGCTCATTCTGGCCGCTTATGTAATTGTCGATTTTCTGTTTTACGCCTATCACCGCGTCATTCATGAGGTGCGGTTGGGTTGGGCGGCGCATGTAAACCATCACTCCAGTCAGCATTTCAATGGCGGCACGGCACTCAGGAGTTCCTTCGTGGAAGCCTGGATAGAACCGTTCTTTCTGATCCCGGCGGTGCTCATCGGCATTCATCCGGTGATGGCGGTGGCGCTCGTCTCGCTCAACCATCTCTATCAGTACTGGATCCACACCCGCTTCATCGGCAAGCTCGGGCCGCTGGAATGGGTGTTCAACACGCCGTCGCATCATCGCGTGCATCATGCGAGCAATATCCAGTATTGCGATCGGAACTACGCGGGCACCCTCATCATCTGGGACAGGCTGTTCGGCACGTTCGAGCGCGAAGAAGAGGAGCCGGTCTTCGGCATCCGCCATCAGCTCGATACCTGGAATCCGATCAAGGCAACCTTTCACGAGTGGATCGCCATAGGCCGCGATCTTCTGCGTGCACGGTCTCTGCGCGAGGTCGGCGGCTATCTGTTCCAGCCGCCGGGCTGGTCTCCGGATGGTGCCGGGGAGACGACCCGGGTCATGCAGGAACGCTACAAGGCCGAAATGGCCACAAGTGAACGGGAAGCGGCCTAGCCCTACGCTGGCTGAAAAGTTGCTTCGTTCGGGGTGGATGCCCTTCGAATGGAAGCAGAATGTCCCAGACCGGTACATATGACGGCAGTTTTTCCCGGGCCCGCGGCTTTTCCGAGGCTCTCGGCCCGGGTTTCGATTTGCGCCTCCTGCGCAAAGGGCTCGTTGCCGCTTCCGCAACCGTCATTCTGCTCGGCATTTTCCGGGAATGGTTCGTTGCCCATTACGGCGTCGAGACCGTGTTTCAGGATATGCGGCATATCGCGCTCGACGCGGAGATGTGTCTCGGGGCCTGGTACAGTGCGACATTGATGGTTCTTGCCGCCGGATTGATGTCCGTCATCGCCAGGCTGAAGGCGCGTAGTGGGCGCGGCATGGTGGGATATTGGGTTGTGCTCGCCATCGTCTTTATCGGGCTTTCGCTCGATGAGGAGACGAGCGTCCATGAGCTCGCGATAGAACCGCTGCGCAACCAGTTTCATCTGACGGGCGTGTTCTATTTCGCCTGGGTTGTGCCGGGATTGATTCTGGTCTCTCTCTTCGCGCTGGTTTATGCGCGCTTCCTTCGAGCCTTGCCCCGTCCCTTTGGTCTTATGTTTTTCGTCTGCGGCGGTGTTTATGTGGCCGGCGCATTGGGGATGGAGATGGTTGCCGGGGTCATAGGGGAGCATGGCATCCGCTATGTCGTCTGCTTCATCATCGAAGAGGGCCTCGAGATTGCGGGCATGACGATGTTCGTGCTGACCCTGCTGTCCTATCTCCGACATCATTTCGACGGGCTGGCGGTGCGCTTCTAGCCCGTTCAATAATGTGGCGGCGGCGGCTCATGGCCGGCGGGCTTGCTGTTGTCGCGTTCGACCGATTCCATGCGTTCCTGGAGCAGGCCGAGCTTGCGTTTCAGCACATCGATTTCGTGCCACTGACGGATGATGGTTTCGTTCAGTTCCTCGACGGTCCGGTCCTGATGGCTCAGCCGGATTTCGAGGTTGGCGATGCGCGTTTCCGCGTCGGCCGGGATTTCTTTTCCGTTTCCGGACATGGGCTGCTTCCCTGGTAAGCGTTCTGGCGGGCGAGGTTTCTCTTGGCCTCGGGCGTGAGGCGTTTCACCGCATATTCGGCTCGCGAGGCTTCCGAGCGTGTTTCGTAGCGCTGCGTCATCAATATGCGCACCGGCCGGTAGGCGCGGGTGAACTTGGCGCCACGCCCTTCGCGATGCGCGCGGAAGCGGGCCTCCACATCCACGGTGATGCCTGTGTAGAGGCGGTCGCCGGTGCACTCAAGAAGATAGAGAAACCAGGGCTTTGTCATGTCGGCGACTATAGGCCGATGGCCCGATTCGGTGCGAGACAGGCAGAAAACCCATGCTTTACGTGGGGTTAACCCGGATCGGCTAGGGTTCGCGCCAGGGAAGGAGATTCAGTTGATGACACGGCGCACCACAAACATGTCGGTTGCCGAGCTGAATTCGCTTATCGCGGAAGCGGCAAGCGAATTGCCGGATGGATTCCTCATCTACGATTCCGATTATCGCGTTCTTTTTGCGACCGACCGGTCCAAAGAGGATTTCGCGCCGACAGTCGATGCTCTGGAGCGCGGTGCGACCTATCTGGACGCGACAATGGCGGGGGTGCGGTCGGTCTATCCCGATATCGACGACGACGACTGCCGGGCGCTGAGCGAAGAGATTGTGTCTACGCTCGAAAGCGGCAAGCCTGTGGAACTTCAGACATCCGGTGGCCGTATCGTGAAGGTCACCTATCGCGATCTGAAGGACGGGCGGCGTGTGGCGGTGGGCGCCGATGTCACCGAACTGCGCGAGCGCGAGCGGGAACTGCAGGCAGCGCGCAAGGCGGCGGAGGCCGCCAGCAAGGCGAAGACGACTTTCCTCGCCAATATCAGCCATGAAATCCGGACGCCGCTTAACGCCATGCTGGGCATGGCGCAGATACTCGGGTCGGCGAAGCTCGAAGACGAGCAGCGCGAACAGGTCGCTGCCATACTCGATTCCGGTCAGGTGCTGATGGCGATGCTGAACGATCTGCTCGACCTGTCGAAGATCGAGGCGGGACGTTTCGAGATCGCGCCGGTGGAAAAAGACATCAATGTCGTTATCCATCGCATGATGCGGATCTGGACCCCGCGCGCTCAGGAAAAGGGTATATCGCTGACCTCATCCATCGATGAGAATGTGCCGTTGCGGCTGATGTTCGATCCGATCCGCATCCGGCAATGCGTGTCCAACCTACTTTCCAATGCGATCAAATTCACCGGTAAGGGCGAGGTCGGCTTGCGGGTTTCCGCGCAGCCTCTGGAAGAAAGCGGTATGTGGCGGATTGCCATTGCCGTGAGCGATACCGGCATCGGCATGGATGAGGAGACGATCGGCCGCCTCTTCCAGCCCTTTTCACAGGCGGATGCGTCTATCGGCCAGACCTATGGAGGGACGGGGCTCGGGCTTGCGATCACCAGGCAGCTTGCCGAACTGATGGGCGGGGAGGTGACGGTTGTCAGCACACCGGGAAAAGGATCGCTCTTCACGCTGACATTGGTGGCGGAAGAAGTGGCCATGGCCGCGCATCCCGCCGAAGGGGAGGCGGGGAATGGAGAGCTTGCCACCGAAAACGGGTGGCGGGACGGGTTGCGTGTCCTCATCGCCGACGACCACCCCCTGAACAGGAAACTGGTGCGTCTGTTTCTGGAGCCCCACGGTGCCATCGTCACCGAGATTTCGGATGGCGATGAAGTGCTGGATGCTCTGCGCAAGGACGAGTTCGACATTGTGCTGCTCGACGCGCATATGCGCCGGGTGGACGGGATCGATGCGGTGCGCGAGATAAGGGCCGCCGGGGAAGTGTGGTCGGCCATCCCGACCGTCATTCTGACGGCGGATGCCATGACCGGCGACCGCGCGCGCTATATCAATGCAGGCGCCGATGGCTATGTGGCCAAGCCCATCGATCAGCGCGAACTCGCTGCGGAAATGAGCCGCGTGCTCTGGCCGGGCAAAATCCAGGCCGCCGACTGAGTTTCCTCTCTTTCACACAACCAACCGTGTACAGGGACTTGTCCTGCCGGACAGGGCGGGGGTGCGCTGCGGAAAGTGGCGGATTCTCGCCAATAATCAATTGCTGACACCGGCGTCATTTTCTTGTATATTTTGCGTATCTTGACTACACACTTGAATAGGCTAACGCAGCGGAGAACTGGCACGAAGCCAGCGGCGCAGCGTTCAGGCACCGGAGGAAACGAATGAGCGAAGCTGCCGTCGATATCAGCACGAGTTCGGCCAATGAAATTGCGCCGGGTATTCCCGATCCCTATTCGCTGCCGCTCGACAAGATCGACGTCTCGCAGGGCGAGCTTTTCCGGCAGGATGCGCACTGGAAATATTTCGAGCGCCTGCGCAAGGAAGACCCGGTGCATTTCTGCGCCGAGAGCGAGAACGGCCCCTATTGGTCGGTGACGAAATATCGCGACATCATGCATGTCGACACCCATCACCAGATCTTTTCGTCCGAAGGCAGCATCACCATTCGCGATCAGCTGGAAGACTTCGTCCTGCCGATGTTCATCGCGATGGACCCGCCCAAGCATGACGAGCAGCGCAAGGTTGTGAGCCCCATCGTGGCGCCGGACAATCTGGCGAAGATGGAAGGTCTGATCCGCGAGCGCGCGGGCAAGATTCTCGACGGGCTGCCGCACAATGAAGAATTCAACTGGGTCGACCGTGTGTCGATCGAACTGACGACGCAGATGCTCGCGACGCTGTTCGACTTCCCGTTCGAGGATCGCCGCAAGCTGACGCGCTGGTCCGACGTGGCGACGGCCGACCTCAATTCCGGCCTTGTGGAATCCGAAGAAGCCCGCCAGGCGGAGCTTCTGGAATGCGCTGAATATTTCATCGGGCTGTGGAACGAGCGCGTCAACTCCGAGCCGGGCAGCGATCTGATCTCCATGCTGGCGCACGGCGAGTCCACGCGGAACATGGACAAGATGGAGTATCTCGGCAATCTGATCCTGCTCATCGTAGGCGGCAACGACACGACCCGGAACTCCATCTCCGGCGGCGTGCTGGCGCTCAACCAGAACCCCGGCGAATACAAGAAGCTGCTGGAAAACCCGGAGCTGATCCCGAACATGGTTTCGGAAATCATCCGCTGGCAGACGCCGCTTGCCCATATGCGCCGTACCGCGCTTGAAGATACCGAGCTTGGCGGCAAGCAGATCAAGAAGGGCGACAAGGTCATCATGTGGTACGTCTCGGGCAACCGGGACGGCGAGGTCATCGACCGTCCGGACGAGTTCATCATCGACCGTCCGCGGGCGCGCCAGCACATGTCCTTCGGCTACGGCATCCACCGCTGCGTGGGCAACCGTCTGGCCGAGATGCAGCTTCGCATCATCTGGGAAGAGATCCTGAAGCGCTTCAAGAAGGTCGAAGTTGTGGGTGAGCCCAGGCGCATCCTGTCGAGCTTCGTGAAGGGGTATGAGACGCTTCCGGTGAAGGTCCACCCGCTTTGATCGTGGCTTTGGCCTGACATTACCGTAATGTCCCGAAACGGGTCGGCTATTGCCGGCCCGTTTTTCATGGTCTTTGGCGGGTTGGGGCAATCCTGCGGTGACGGGGCGCAATCAAACGTGTTAAACGCCTTGCTGACGTACCTTTAACGGGCGTCGGGTATAACGGCGCGGACATGAAAAAAAGACGCAGCGGAACGCTTCGGGGCCTGGCACAGGTCGGCACACGCAAGCGCCCGGACGAGAGCACATTCGGAGATATTCTTGCTTCGCTCGGCGATCGCAGCTTCGGCTGGGGCTTCGTCATGGGTGGGCTTTTGAACATGCTGCCGCTGCCGCCGGGGTCGAACCTGCTTTTAGGGCTTCCGCTCGTTTTCGTTTCCGTGCAGATGGCGCTGGGGCGCGAGATTCTCTGGCTGCCGGACTTCATCACCAACCGGTCGTTCGGCCGCAAGAAGTGGCGGGCCGGGGCACTCTATGTCCTGCCCATTGCGCGGGTGTTGTCGCGTATGACGCGACGGCGGGTGCTCTGGTTTTTCGAAGGCCCGGGCGAACGTATCGTCGGCGTACTCTACGTTATCACCGCCTTCAATCTATGCGTTCCGATCCCTTTCAGCGGATGGCTTCCGGCCGTGTGCTTCTTCATCGTGGGCGTAGGGCTGGTGGAACATGACGGGCTGATCGTGGCGGCGGGGACGTTGCTCTGCGTCGTTTCGCTTGCCGTCTCCGCCTCCATGATTCTCGCCATCTTCTTCGGCTTCCACCACTTCCTTATGTGATCAGCTCCGGGTCCCGAGCGCATAGGGGCCGCCGCGCTCGATTGCCCGGCGATAGGCGTCGCGGGCCTGCATGGCGGCGAGGTAGCGCTTCAGGTTTGGATAATTGTCGAGAAGCCCGTTCGCGTCGGCCGCCTCCAGCACGAAGGTGAGCTGAACGTCCGCGCCGGTGAGATCGTCGCCGACGAAATAGGCGCGGTCCTTGAGTGCGTTTTCCATATAGCTCAGATGATTGTCCATCTCCGAAAAGATGCGCGGCCAGAGCGGCTCGGCCGCCTCGCCCAGACGGCCCGCATAAAGCCCCATCAGGAAGGGCAGCATGGCGGAGCCTTCCGCGAAGTGCAGCCAGTGCTCGTAGTCGAGGAAGTCTTCGCTGTCGGGTGCCGGGCGGAAACGGCCATTGCCATGGGTCCGGACGAGATAGTCGATGATGGCGCCCGATTCCGCCACGGTGCGTTCGCCATCGGTGATGACGGGCGACTTGCCGAGCGGGTGCACGGCTTTGAGTTCCGGCGGTGCAAGCTGCGTTTCGCTGTCACGCTGGTAAAGCGCGATGTCGTAGTCGAGGCCGAGCTCTTCCAGCAGCCAGAGAATGCGCTGGGAGCGGGAATTGTTGAGATGGTGCAGCGTGATCATGGCGTGTCCTTTGTTGCTGGCCGCATGTTGGCGCAGACGGGGTGCGGGGGACAAACGAATATGCGAGACTTCACGAATGAGTGATCGCGCCATGACAGACGAGGAGCTGGCGGCCTTGCGGGCGCAGCTTGCGGCAAAGCTCGAGACCTTGCGCACGAGCAGCGAGACCTCGGCCGACGACCGCAAGCCGGTCGCGCTCGACCAGCAATCGGTGGGGCGCCTGTCTCGCATGGATGCGATGCAGATGCAGGCCATGGCTCAGGCGTCCGAACAGCGCCGCAAACAGGAAGTCATGCGTATCGAATCCGCCATCAGGCGGATCGATGAAGGCGAGTACGGATATTGCGTGACCTGCGGCGATGAGATTTCGGAGAAACGGCTGAAGGCCGACCCGACCATTCCGACCTGCATCAATTGTGCGAAGTAACCGGCGTCTTCCAAATTCAGTCACATTCCCGGTTTTATATCAGGAATACCTAAATCAAGGAGTGAGGCCATGTCCTACTATCACAGCCGGATCGTCGATGCCTCTGTCGACGAGGCGGAAGCGCGGATCAAGCAGAGCCTTGCCGCTCAGGGGTTCGGCGTTCTGACCGAAGTGGATGTCGCGGCGACGATGAAGAAGAAGCTCGGCAAGGAGATGGGCGATTATCGCATTCTGGGCGCCTGCAATCCTGTGATGGCATTCGAGGCGCTGTCGCTCGAAGACAAGATCGGCACCATGCTGCCCTGCAATGTGATCGTGCGCGCAGCCGGCGACGGCAAGTCGGAGATCGCCGCCATTGATCCGGTTGTTTCCATGTCCGGTGTCGGCAACGACCAGCTTGCCTCGGTGGCGGGCAAAGTCCGCGAGATGCTCAACAAGGCGGTAGACGAGGCGTGAGGCCGGTCAGACCGCGCGAAGGGCGTGGACGCTGAAATAGTTCCGTTCGTCTGTCCATACGCGCTCGGGTTCATAGCCCGCTTCGCGTGCCAGCGCGCGGAAGCCCTTGATGCGGTATTTGTGAGAGCTTTCGGTATGGATGGTTTCGCCCTTGCGGAAGGCGAAGCGGTTTTCGCCGATGGTGACCGTCTGATCCGTCTTCGAGACGAGATGCATCTCGATGCGCTCCAGCTCGGGGTTCCAGCGCGCATCGTGCTCGAATGCTGCGAGGTCGAAATCGGCGTCCAGTTCGCGATTGATCCGCTTCAGGAAATTCAGGTTGAACGCAGCCGTCACGCCCTTTGTGTCGTTGTAGGCGGCGCGCAATGTGTCGATGTCCTTCACCAGATCGATCCCGATGATCATCGTGGCGTCGCGGCCGAGCAGGCGGCGTGTCAGCGCCAGGAACTTCACCGCTTCGTCGCGGGTGAAATTGCCGATGGTCGAGCCGGGGAAGAAGCCTGCGATATTGGCAGGCGTTTCGCTTTCCAGGTCGGGCAGGGTGAAGGGCTGCGTGTAGTCTGCGCAGACAGGGGCGATACGCAGCGCCGGAAAATCGCTGGCGAGGTTCGCAGAGGCCGCCAGCAAATGCTCGCGTGAAATTTCCACGGGCATATAGGCGACCGGGTCGGTCAGGGCGGAAAGCAGCAGGCGGATCTTGATGCCTGCGCCGGACCCGAACTCGACGATCTGGGCCCGCGGACCGATGACGCTTGCGATGTCGGGCGCATGACTCTCGAGAATGCCGATCTCGGTGCGGGTCGGATAATATTCCGGGAGCTCGCAAATATCGTCGAAGAGATGCGAGCCTTCCTCGTCATAGAGAAACTTGCAGTGCAGGTGTTTTTGCGGCGCGTTCAATCCCTCGACAACGCTGCCGAGGAAATCGTCGCGCGCGGGTTCCATATCCTGAAGGGTTTCCAGGAGCGGGGCGGTCGAGTTCATGTCAGTTATCCTCGGCGAGCCTGAAGCCGCTGAACTGCCAGCGGGCTGAGGCCGGAAAGAAATTGCGATAGGAAATACGTTGATGGCCGGGCGGCGTGGCGCAGGAGCGTCCGCGCAGCACCATCTGGTTGACCATGAACTTGCCGTTATATTCGCCGACAGCGCCCTTGGCGGGCTTGAAGCCGGGATAGGGAAGGTAGGCGCTTTCCGTCCATTCCCACACATCCTGGGTAAAGCCCGGCGCCAGCGGGCGCGGATGGATGCCGGCCTGCGGGGCAAGCTCGTCTTTTTCGCCATGCAGGCGCGCCGCGACTTCCCGCTCCATTTCGGTGGGCAGCCGTTTTTCCGCCCATGCGGCAAAGGCGTTGGCTTCGTAATAGCTCACATGGGTGACGGGTTCGCATTCGCGCACGGGCTGGAGGCCGTACAGCGTGTAGGTCATCCAGAGATTGCCGTCGCGGTGCCAGTAGAGCGGGGCCTGCCAGCCTTCGGCCTGCACGGTCGTCCAGCCGTCGGACAGCCAGAATTCGGGCCGCTCGTAGCCGCCATCGGCGATGAAGTCGAGATATTCGCCGGTGCTGACCGGGCGCGAGGCGATGCGCATGTCCTGCAACAGGGTCTCGTGGGCGGGGGTCTCGTTGTCATAGGCAAAGCCATCGCCCTCATGGCCGATCCGGTAGATGCCGCCTTCGATTTCGAACCAGTTGAGTTTGGGAGCAGCCTTTTCCACGCGCTCGGCGTTGCTGTCGGATGCGTAGACCGGAAAGGTCGGATTTTCCGCAAAGGCGTGCTTGATGTCGGTGACGATCAGTTCCTGATGCTGCTCTTCATGATTGAGGCCGAGCTCGATCAGGGGGTGGAGGGCGCTGTCGCATGTGGCGATGAAAGCCTGCATCGCGGCGTCCACATGGGCGCGATAGGCGGCGATCTCGGCGATCCCGGGGCGTGTGATCATGCCGCGGCGCGGGCGCGCATGCCGTTCGCCGACGGCTTCGTAATAGGAGTTGAAGAGGAAGTTGTAGTCGGGATCGAAAACCTCATAGCCCGGCGCATGGGGCACCAGCAGAAAGGTTTCGAAGAACCATGTCGTGTGCGCCCTGTGCCATTTGGCCGGGCTCGCATCGGTCATGGACTGGATGGTCTGGTCCTCGGCGGAGAGGGGCGCGGTCAGCTCTTCGGTGCGCTGCCGGACACGGGCATAGGCATGCCCCAGGGCGCTGGCGGTTTCCCGTTTGTTATGCGCAGCGGCGTCGTCGCCGAGCGTTGCCGTTTCGGACATCTGGGCTCCTCTTTGTCTGCCCGTCGTCTTTGCGTTTCCTGCTCGCGCGTGACATCACGCTGCGTGAGCGACTTGACCATAGACTCGCGTTGCCCGCCCCCGCTGTCAAATTCGCGTGAGAGGCACTCGCGTTCCCATTCGTCTCCACATAGTGCGGTGAGCCCCGATTACCAGAGCGGGATCAAGCCTCTCCCGCCGATATCGCTGAAAATGCGCAGAAATGCGTCTGCCTGTTGCCAGCGTTGTGTCAGGAGCCGGACGCAATAGCAAAACGCGCCGCCCGGGGTGGGGCAGCGCGTCGGCCATTCTGTCGCGAATCGCCGTGTCTCAGCTTTCGACGTTCTTTCGCACAAATGTCACAGCGTAGAACAGCTCGCCCTCGAACAGATCCTTGGGCGCTTCCATGCCCTCGATCATCTGGAACTTGCGCTGAACGATCTGGCCTTCCATCCGGTAGCCCTTCTCGCTCATGTTGCGGCGGTGAAATTCCATAGCCGCAGGCGTGAAGTCGCGGGCGAGAACGGTAATACGTTCGGGCAGGTCGGTCTTGGTGTCGTCAGCCATAGTTCTCTCTTGCTCATTCGGTCTACCGGCGGGGGCGCCGTCTCAGGCGGCGCTCGTTTGGGCGCAGTATGGGGCGGGGGGACGCGGATGTCGATAGGCCCGCGCCCTTGTCCCAACGTCAGATGAAGGGGGTCGCCGGTTGGGTCAGAAGGGCGGCGAGGAGGAGGAATCCGAAGGCGAGGATGATCGTTCCACCTAGCAGCATGAGCGCGACCTCCAGATAGCGGGTCCAGCGATTGTCCATGCCGGAGGCGAAGCGCAGGGCAACGCCGCGCGAGGAGACCGCCGCTACGGCAAGCGAGGAAACGGTGATAGCGGTGCCGAGCGACATGGTGAAGGCAGACAGCGCGCCTGCCAGGAAGGCGCTCTGGGTGAGGGCGAAAAGAAGCACCAGAATGGCGCCCGAACAGGGGCGCAGGCCGACCGCGAGGATCATGCCCGCCATTTCCGCGAGGGATTCCGTCTTTCTGAGATCGGCGGGGGCGGGCATATGGGCGTGGCCGCAAGCCTCGCCTTCATGGCTATGGTCATGATGATGCTCGTGATCGTGGGAATGGGCATGGTGGTGCCCCTTGCCGCGCAGGCGGGAGAGGCCGCGCCAGATGACCCAGAGGCCCATCCCTATGATCAGAACGAAACTTGCCCCCTCGACATAGGGAATCGCATTGGCCGTCGCGCGCATGGTGAAGCCCAGTATCAGGGCAAGCACGCCGACCAGCACGATCGCCGTCACCGCCTGCATGAAAGCGGCGAGAAAGGCGAGCAGGACACCGCGTCTCACATCGCGCTCATCGGCGAGGAGGTAGGAGGTGACGACCACCTTGCCATGGCCCGGCCCCACGGCATGGAAGATGCCGTAGAAGAAGGAGAGGGTGACGAGTGTCCATGTGGCGGCGGCGGAGCCCTGCAGCTTGAAGTTACGCAGCGCGCCCGCGAGCTTGCGGTAATAGACCTGCTGCTGTGCAATGGCCCAGCTTGTGACCCTGCCGAACCAGTCGCCGGTGCCGCTTTTGGCGGGTGCGGCCGATTGCGAGGGCGCGCCGGGCGGTGCCTGGAAGGGGCTCTCTGCCGATGCGGGGGTGGCGTGCCCGACAGCGAAAAGGACCGACAGTACAAACAGGGCGATGGCGAGGTGACGCATTGCTTTAGCCCTTTTTACAGGCGAGCGTTGCCGTCGAGGCGAAATGGGCGCCAAAGCCCTGGCCGACGGTTGCGTTGTTCCCGGTGAAGGCGGCTTCGGGCAGGTTCAGCCAGACATTTTCGACATCGGGCGTCACCACCGAAATCTTGCAGTCCCTATGCGGTCCATTGAGGAATTCGATGCCGCGCCCTTTTTCGGGATAGTCGATGGAGATGTAATAACTCGGATCGTAGATGCGGAACTGAACAGGTGCCGCGTGAGGTGTTTTCAGCGGCAGGGTGAAGGTGAGCGTCAGCCGGCCCTGTTTTTCATTCCAGCTCGATTCCGGGTCTTTTGCGGCCGCCAAAGCGAGCTTCTTTCCGTTCGCCGTTATCTCGGTAAAGAAGTCCACTTCCTTCAGATTGGTCAGATTGACCTGGGCCAGTTCGTCCAGAACCTTTTGCGGATAGTGGCCGTTCTCATCCTTCTTGATGCCGTCCAGCGCGAAGGCGGAATAGAATTCGTCGAAGGTCCAGTGGATGCGAAGCGCTTCCAGTTGCCGGTCGGCATTCGTGACGATGCCGACTTTCATGTCGATCCAGACATGGGGATGCGCGGCAGCGGGCGTTGCAGCCCAGAATACCATCGCCGGAACCGCCCAAAGGGCCCAAAACCACCTGCCAAAACGCATCTGCCGCCACCTCCAGTGCCTTAAGAAGCCCGGAGAATGGCGGCAGGTCAAGTTACAGCGTGAGCCTGCGGCGATCAGAAGCCGTCAAGCGTGGCGTAGCGGTCGCGGTGGAAATTGGCGTCGCCCAGAGTGGCGGCCGCCACGCGGGCCCGCTTCATGAAGAGGCCGACATCGAACTGGTCGGTCATGCCCATGCCGCCATGCATCTGCAGGCCTTCATTGGTCATGACGCGGGCCGTGTCCGACAACCGCGCTTTGGCGAGGCTGGCGATCTGCGGCACGTCGTTGCGGCGTTCCTCCACCGCGGTCAGCGCATCGAGAACGACCGAGCGGCAGATTTCGAGCTCGGCGAAAAGATGCGAGATGCGATGCTGCAGCGCCTGGAAGGAGCCGATCGGCACACCGAACTGCTTGCGCTCCTTCAGATATTCGACCGTCGTGTCGAAGACCTGCTGCACCAGGCCCATCATTTCGGCGGACAGGCCGATACGGCCAATGTCGAGCACCTGTTCGAGCACGTCATAGCCGCCATCCGGCGACCCGAGCACGGCGCTTTCGGAGACTTCCACATTGTCGAACTCGATATTCGCCGCGTTGCGGTTGTCCACCATATGGGTGCGGGTGATCTTGACGCCCGGCGCGTTCCGGTCGACGAGGAACAGGGTGATGCCTGCGCTATCGTTTTCCTTTCCACTGGTGCGTGCCGCGACGATGAGCTGGTCGGCGACATGGCCGTCCAGCACGAATGTCTTGCTGCCCGAGATCGCATAGCTGTCGCCGCGTGCTTCGGCTTTGGTGGCGATGCGGGTGGGGTTGTGATGCGGTCCTTCCTCCAGCGCCAGCGCCATGATGCGGTCGCCCGCGGCGATGGCGGTGAGGAGTTCCTGCCGCTGATTGGCGCTGCCGGCGAGCTGTATCGCGCTGCCGCAGAGGAGCACGGTCGAAACGAGCGGGGTTGCCGCCAGCACACGGCCTGCCTGTTCCAGCACGAGGCCGAGGCCCACGGGCCCGAATTCGGTGCCGCCGTATTTTTCGGAAATCATGATGCCGGCAAAGCCGAGATCGGCCATTTCCTTCCAGATCGCGCGGTCGAAGCCTGTGTCATCCTTCTCGTCGCGCAGCTTGCGCAGGTTCTGGATGCCGACGCGCTCCTGAAAGAACTGAGTTGCCGTGTCGCGGAGCAGTTGCTGCTCCTCGGTGAGTACCAATGCCATTTGTTATCGTCCTCGGGACTGAATTTTCTGATTTTTGAGGAAAGCCGAATGTCAGCTCGGCAGTCCGAGCACGCGCTTGGACACGACGTTGAGCTGTACTTCGGAAGTACCGCCCTCAATCGAATTGCCCTTGGACCGCAGCCAGCTTCGCGTCACGCCGAGTTCCTCCGGGGTGAAGCCTTCTCCCTCCCAGCCGAGACCTTGCGTGCCGAGAAGTTCCAGCAGCAGCTCATAGCGGCGCTTGTTCAGTTCCGTGCCGTAATATTTGAAGATCGAGGAAGCAGCGCCGGGTCCGTGACCGGCCTTTGCCTCTTCCACGGAGCGCTGCAGGGTGAGCGAGAACGCGCGGCCGTCCATCTTCTGCTGGGCGATATGCTCGCGCAGAGCCGGGCTTGCCACCTTGCCGTCGACTTCGCCGTAATATTCCTTGGCCACCTGATCGAGGCCGCCCAGTCCGCCGCCGGCCAGCGAGCCGCCAAGGCCCATGCCGGAAATCATTTCGCGTTCGTGCTGGAGCAGGCGCTTGGCGATGGTCCAGCCCTTGTTGAGTTCGCCCACCAGATGGTCCTTGGGCACCTTCACATCGGTGAAGAAGGTCTCGCAGAAGGGCGAGGCGCCGGAGATCATGGTGATGGGACGTGCTTCCACGCCTTCGCTCGCCATGTCGATCAGCAGGAAGGAAATGCCTTCATGCTTCTTGGAGCTGTCCGTGCGGACGAGAGCGAAAATCCAGTCGGCCTTGTCGGCATAGGAGGTCCAGATCTTCTGGCCGTTGACGAGGTAGTGGTCGCCCTTGTCTTCGCATTTGGTCTGGAGGCCGGCGAGGTCGGAGCCCGCGCCCGGCTCGGAGTAGCCCTGGCACCAGCGGATTTCGCCGCGCACGATGGGCGGCAGGTACTTCTTCTTCTGCTCTTCATTCGCGAATTCGAGCAGCGCCGGGCCAAGCATCCAGATGCCGAAGCTCATCAGCGCCGGGCGCGCCTTGATGCGGCGAAGTTCCTGCTGGAGAATCTTGTTCTCGTCCTTGGAGAGGCCGCCACCGCCATATTCCTTGGGCCAGGTCGGCGCGGTCCAGCC
>NZ_NYVD01000104.1 GCF_002684405.1 Parvibaculum sp.
TCGGCCCGCGTGGTCGGCGATGTGATCGGGAAGTATCACCCGCATGGCGACCAGTCGATTTACGACGCGCTGGTGCGCATGGCGCAGGATTTCTCCATGCGCCTGCCGCTGGCCGACGGTCAGGGCAATTTCGGCTCGGTGGACGGCGACCCCGCCGCCGCCATGCGTTACACCGAAGTGCGCATGGCCAAGGCCGCGCACGCGCTCCTGAACGATATCGACAAGGATACGGTCGATTTCCAGGACAACTACGACGCAACCGAGCGCGAACCCAGCGTTCTGCCGGCCGAGTTTCCGAACCTTCTTGTCAACGGCGCCAATGGTATCGCCGTCGGTATGGCGACCAATGTACCGCCGCATAATCTCGGCGAAGTGATCGACGCCTGCGTTGCGCTGCTCGACAATCCGGATATCTCCATCGATGAGCTGATCGAATATGTTCCGGGGCCGGACTTTCCGACCGGCGGGATCATGCTCGGCCGCGCCGGGGCGAAATCGGCCTATCACACGGGGCGCGGTTCCATCGCCGTGCGCGCGAAGGTCGATATCGAGGAGACCAAGAAAGACCGCCAGGCGATCATCGTCAGCGAAATTCCCTATCAGGTGAACAAGACGACGCTGATCGAGAAGATTGCCGAACTGGTTCGCGACAAGCGTGTCGAAGGCATCAGCGACCTGCGCGACGAGTCCGACCGGCAGGGCATGCGCATCGTGATCGAGCTGAAGCGCGACGCGGTGCCCGATGTCGTGCTGAACCAGCTTTATCGCTTCTCGCAGCTTCAATCGTCCTTCGCCGCCAACATGCTGGCGCTCGACCATGGCCGCCCGGAAGTGATGAACCTGAAGCGGATGCTGCAGGCCTTCGCGGCTTTCCGCGAAGAAGTCATTACGCGGCGGACCAAGTTCGAACTCGGCAAGGCGCGCGACAGGGCGCATGTGCTGGTGGGACTTGCCATCGCCGTTGCCAATATCGACGAATTCATTCGGATCATCCGTTCATCGCCCGATCCCTCGACGGCGCGTGAGCGGCTGACGGAGCGGAGCTGGCCCGCGCAGGACATTGCCCCGCTGGTGCTCCTCATCGACGATCCGCGCCATCGCCTGTCGGACGACGGCACGCTGACCCTCAGTGACACTCAGGCCCGCGCCATTCTCGACCTGCGCCTGCAGCGCCTCACGGCACTGGGCCGCGACGAAATCGGCGACGAGCTGAAGGGCTTAGGCGAAAGCATCGAGGAATATCTTTCCATTCTCCGCTCGCGCGAGAGGGTGCTTGAGATCATCCGCGACGAGCTGATCGGCATCCGGAAGGAATTCGCCACGCCGCGACGCACCGAGATCGCGGCAGCCGAATTCGAGATGGAAGACGAGG
Source organism: Parvibaculum sp. (assembly GCF_002684405.1). Classification (GTDB taxonomy): domain Bacteria; phylum Pseudomonadota; class Alphaproteobacteria; order Parvibaculales; family Parvibaculaceae; genus Parvibaculum. The sequence goes on from NZ_NYVD01000104.1 coordinate 1,373, forward strand.
ATCTCATCCAGCGTGAAGAGATGGTCGTCACGGTCAGCCATCAGGGCTACATCAAGCGTGTGCCGCTCTCCACCTACCGGGCACAGCGCCGTGGCGGCAAGGGCCGTTCCGGCATGTCGACCAAGGATGAGGATTTCGTCACCCGTATCTTCGTGGCGAACACGCATACGCCGATGCTGTTCTTCTCGTCGAACGGCATGGCCTACAAGCTGAAGGTCTGGAAGCTGCCTCTGGGCTCGCCGACCTCGCGCGGCAAGGCGATGATCAATCTGCTGCCGCTGGCGCAGGACGAGTATATCTCCACGGTCATGCCGATGCCGGAGGATGAGGAGAGCTGGGGCAACCTCCATGTGATGTTCGCCACCCGGAGCGGCAATGTCCGTCGCAACAAGCTGTCCGACTTCGTGCAGATCAATCGCGGCGGCAAGATCGCGATGAAGCTGGAAGACGAAGAGGACGGTATCGTCTCGGTTCAGATCTGCACCGAAGACGACGACGTGCTGATGACGACGGCAGGGGGACGCTCGATCCGCTTCCCCGTTACCGATGTGCGCGTCTTTGCGGGCCGCACCTCCACTGGCGTGCGCGGCATTCGCCTTGGCGACGGCGATACGCTGATCGGCATGAGCATCTTGCGCCATGTCGATGCCACGCCCGCGGAGTCCCGCGCCTATCTGAAACAGGCCGCTGCCATGCGCCGTGCCGCGGCAGGCGAAGCCCATGAGGCGGAGGCCGATATCGCCGAGCCGGAAGAGGGCGACGAGGAGGGAGGCGACGAACTCACGCTTTCGCCCGAGCGCTATACCGAGCTCGGCGCGAGAGAGCAGTTCGTTCTCACCGTTAGCGAAAAGGGCTTCGGCAAGCGATCCTCGTCCTATGACTACCGGACTTCCGGACGTGGCGGCAAAGGCATTATCGCGATGGCCGTCACGCAGCGGAACGGCAATCTCGTCGCTTCCTTCCCCGTGGAGGGACACGACCAGATCATGCTGGTAACCGATGCGGGTCAGCTCATTCGTTGCCCGGTGGACGATGTTCGCGCCGCCGGCCGCGCGACGCAGGGCGTCACCATTTTCCGCACGGCGGCCGATGAGCGAGTTGTTTCCGTCGAACATATCGGCGAGGCTGGCGAGGAAGAAGGCGACGACGCCGAAAGCGGTGGCGAAGAAGCTGGCGAGTAAGCCGGTAAAAAGGACGGGCAGGAGATTTCCGGCATGACGAAAACGGGGCTTTATCCCGGCACATTCGACCCGATGACGAACGGCCATGTGGACATCATCCGGCGGGCGCTCAGGGTGGTGGATCATCTGGTTATCGCCATTGGCGTTCATGCCACCAAGGCGCCGATGCTGTCGCTGGACGAGCGCTTCGACCTGATCGAACGCGAAGTCTCGCCGATCGCGAAGGAAATGGGCGGCAAGGTTTCGACCGCATCGTTTTCCGGGCTCGTGGTCGATGCGGCCGATGAGTTCGGCGCCTCCATCATCGTGCGCGGCTTACGCGGATCGGTGGATTATGAATATGAAGAAGCCATGGTGGGGATGAACCGCACCATGAACCCGAAAGTCGAGACGGTGTTTCTTGCCGCCTCGCCGGAAACGGGACATATCTCGTCCACGCTCGTGCGTCAGATCGCGCAGATGGGCGGCGATATTTCGCCTTTCGTGCCTGTATCGGTGCGCGAAAAGATGATGGCCAGGGTTGCCGAGCTGAAAGCCAAGGGCTGAACCGGGCTCATTGCTCCCTAAAAACCGGAGATCAGAATGCACAAACTCGTAGCGGCCTTTGCGCTTGCGGCATTTGCGTTCCTTGCGCCTCTCGCGCATGCCGAGGACGGGCAGAAGCTCGATCCGGAAAACACGCTCTACATGGACCTGAAAGACGGCCGTGTCGTCATCAAGCTCTATCCGGAAATCGCTCCCAAAACGGTCGAGCGGATCAAGAAGCTGACGCGGGAGGGCTTTTACGACGGGCTCGTCTTCCATCGCGTAATCGACGGCTTCATGGCCCAGGGCGGCGATCCCACGGGTACGGGACGGGGTTCTTCCATGTATCCGGACCTGCCGGCCGAATTCACCAACAAGCTGAGCTTCGGGCGCGGCACGGTCGGTCTCGCGCGCTCATCGTCGCCTGACAGCGGCAACAGCCAGTTTTTCATCTGTTTCCAGGATTGCAGCTTCCTGGACGGGCAATACACCATCTGGGGCCAGGTCGTCTCCGGCATGGATCATGTCGACAACATCAAGCGCGGTGAACCGCCTGTAAATCCCGACAAGATTGTTCGGATGCAGGTTGCCGCAGACGCCAAGAAATAGGAGCCGCCTTCATGGCCGATATCAAAGACCCCGAAAACACGCTCATCATGGAAATTCCTCATGGTGAGGTCGTCATCGAGCTTCGTCCGGACCTCGCGCCGAAGCATGTCGAACGCATCAAGGAGCTGGCCCGCGAAGGCTTTTACGACGGCGTCGCTTTCCATCGCGTGATCGACGGCTTCATGGCGCAGGGCGGCGATCCGACGGGCACCGGCACGGGCGGCTCCGGCAAGAAGCTGCCGGCCGAGTTTTCGCGTGAGCCGCATGTCCGCGGCGTCTGCTCCATGGCCCGCACGCAGGACCCGAACAGCGCGGATTCGCAGTTCTTCATCGTCTTCGACGACGCCAGCTTCCTCGACGGCCAGTACACGGTCTGGGGCAAGGTGATTTCCGGCATGGAAGCCGTTGACAAGATCAAGCGCGGCGAGCCGGTGCGTGAGCCCGACCGGATCGCGTCCATGAAGGTCGCGGCGGACGTGGCCTAAGGCAAAAACAGTGTCATTGCCGGGCTTGACCCGGCAATCCAGCTCCGGTCCCATCTGCAATCAATCAGGTGCCCGGAGTCTATGACCGCACAGTTGGCGGCCATAGTTGGATATAACAGTCGTCATGGCCCGCTTTATGCGGGCCATCCACGTCTTGTCGCCCGGAAAACCGTAAAAGACGTGGATGACCCGGACGAGCCGGGTCATGACGGTAATTCGTATGCCCGGCCATGAGTGAAGCCCGGGCTGCCGGTTTGTATGAATAGTCGGATCAAACCCATGCGCGTCGATGAATTCGACTTCGATCTCCCGGAAGAGCGTATCGCCTTGCGTCCCGCGCGGCCGCGTGATGCGGCGCGCATGCTCGTCGTTGGGCCGGAGGAGAATGCACTTGCCGACAAGGGCGTGCGCGACCTGCCGGACTTTCTGGAGCCGGGCGACGTTCTCGTCTTCAACGACACGAAGGTAATCCCGGCGCGGCTTTTCGGTACGCGGCAGCGCGGCGAGGCCGTGGCGCGCATCGAGGTGATGCTTCATCTCCGCGAGGGGCCGAGCCTGTGGCGCGCCTTTCTACGTCCGGCCAAGAAACTCGCCATCGGCGAAACGATCGGTTTCGAGGGCGGTCTGGAAGCGCAGGTCGTCGAGAAGAACGACGGCGGCGAGAGCGTGTTGCAGTTTTCGCAATCCGGCCCCGATCTCGACCAGGCGATTGCGGTGGCCGGTGTCATGCCGCTGCCGCCCTATATCGCCCGCAAGCGCGACACGGATGAGGAAGACCTTTCCGACTATCAGACGATGTATGCGGACGAGCCCGGCGCTGTCGCCGCGCCGACGGCGGGGCTGCATTTCACGCCCGAGCTGATCGCCGCCATCGAGGCGCGTGGCGTGCGCATGGTGCGGCTGACGCTTCATGTGGGCGCGGGCACGTTTCTTCCCGTCACGGCGGAAGATACCGACGCCCACAAGATGCATTCCGAAGTCGGCGAGATCACTGAGGAAGAGGCCGAAGCGATCAATACGGCCCGCAAGGCAGGCGGTCGTATCGTTGCCGTCGGCACCACGTCCTTGCGCCTCCTCGAAACCGCGACGGATAGTGATGGCGTGGTTCATCCATGGCGCGGCGGAACCGACATCTTCATCACGCCCGGCTATCGCTTCCATGCGGTGGATATGCTGATGACGAATTTCCATCTGCCGCGCTCGACGCTCTTCATGCTGGTTTCCGCGTTGCGCAGCACGGCGGAGATGAAAGCGGCTTATGCGCACGCCATCGCCGCCGGGTATCGTTTCTATTCCTACGGGGATTCCAGTCTTATCTATCGGCGCGATCCGGACAGCGCACAGGAAAGCGAGCACAGGCCATGAGCGCGTTCAGTTTCGATCTGCAGGGAACCGATGGGAAAGCGCGCACCGGCGTCATCCATACCCCGCGCGGGAACATTCGCACGCCTGCCTTCATGCCGGTCGGCACGGCGGGCACGGTGAAGGCCATGTATCCCGAACAGGTGCGGGAGACGGGCGCGGACATCATTCTCGGCAACACCTATCATCTGATGCTTCGTCCGGGAGCGGAGGAAGTGGCCGCACTTGGCGGGCTGCACACATTCGCCAACTGGCCGCATCCGATCCTGACCGACTCCGGCGGCTTTCAGGTCATGTCGCTTGCCCGTCTCCGCAAGATGACGGAGGAGGGCGTGACCTTCCAGTCGCATATCGACGGGTCGCGCCACATGCTCTCGCCGGAGCGCTCCATCGAGATCCAGTGCCTGCTCGGCTCCGATATCCAGATGGTGCTCGACGAGTGCACGCCGTTTCCGGCGACCGAGGCGGAAGCTGAAAAGTCCATGGAGCTGTCGCTTCGCTGGGCCGCCCGCTCGAAAGAGGCCTTCGCGGCCCAGCCGCTCCGCAAGGAAGGCATGGCGCTTTTCGGCATCGTGCAGGGCAGCACCTATGAGCCCCTGCGCCGACGCTCGGCCGAGGGGCTCGTCGACATCGGGTTCGACGGTTATGCGGTCGGCGGGCTCGCCGTGGGCGAGGGGCAGGAGGCGATGCTGCGCGTCCTCGACTATGCGCCCGATATGCTCCCGCAGGACAAGCCCCGCTATCTGATGGGCGTCGGCACGCCGGACGACCTGGTGGAAGCCGTGCGGCGCGGCATCGACATGTTCGACTGCGTCATGCCGACCCGGAACGGGCGCCACGGGCTCGCCTTTACCCGCTTCGGCAAGATCAACCTCAAGAATGCCCGGCATGCCACCGACACGAGCCCGCTCGACCCGGAGAGCAGCTGTCCGGCCGCGCGGGACTATTCCCGGGCCTATCTCCATCATCTCGTGAAGTCGGGCGAGATGCTCGGCTCCATGCTGGTGAGCTGGAATAATATCCACTACTACCAGTCGCTCATGGCCGGGATGAGGGCCGCGATTTCGGAGGGGCGGTTCGAGGCTTTCGTCGCGGATTTCAAGGCGGCGCAGGGGGCATGAATGCTATCTTGCCCAAAGCGTGGTTTTCTCAAGCTCAATCTTGCCCAAACCATGTCTGGAGTGTTGACCGCCGCCCAAGCTCCCCTTAAGTTCCGCGCACTTTCCGGCGGCTGGCGCGGGTCCCCGACTCGCCCGAATAGCCGTTTCAGGACGGGCCCTTAGCTCAGCTGGTAGAGCAACTGACTTTTAATCAGTAGGTCGATGGTTCGAACCCATCAGGGCTCACCACTTATCCCCGCTCAATCTCCCGCATGTACCGTCGGCGTCGAGACGTGGAATTTCGGATCGTCGAAATTCGCGCGCTTTTCGGCGTAATAGCGTTCGTACCAGTCGCCTTCGCGTTCCGCATTGAAGGTGAGGAACATGGCCCGGCGGGATGTGTTGCTCTCATTGGGCGAGGAACGGTGCGGCGCGAAACTATCGAAGATCACGAGGTCGCTCGGCGCGGTTTCGACGGTCTGCCAGTCCAGCGCGTCGGCGATTTCCGGCGCGATGTCGCCATTGTGCGGACCGCCGTTCTCGAAGCGCAGCAACGCTCGACCGTCGATGCGTTCTTCCACGGCATCGGCGTGATTGTCGGGAAACCCGGCCCAATCCTTTGCGAATTCCAGGCAGCCGTTTTCCCGGGTCGCCGGGTCGACCGAGATCATGGCCGTCACATTGTAGCGTGGTCCGAATGATTTATAGGCCGCGAAATCCTGATGTGGGCCGAAGGCGCCGCCGCCGGGATGCTTCTCATTCTCCTTATCCTTGAAGGGGATAAAGGCCTCGCCCGTCAGTGCCTCGATCACGGGCGCGATGCGGGTGTCGATAAGGTTTTTGAACTCCGGACGGCTGCCCAGCAGATACTCAAAACGGCAGATTTGCAACGGATCGGCGGCTTCCGGCACGACGATGAGTTCGTCGGGGCGCGTCGCAAGCAGTTCAGCCACCGGTTTGCCACTGTAGATCGCCTCACGCAGAAGCAAGTCCGCGCTCGCGCCCATTTCGCTCGACAGGCGATTGAAGGTTGCGGCTTCCGCTTCCGAAAAGAAGCCGCGCAGCACAACGACGCCGTCGCGCCGGAATGTTTCACGTTCTTTATTGCTGATCGCAGCGGCGGGCAGATAACGCAGGAAGTGCTCGAGAGGCGGGGTCTCCATTGCCGGGTCTTTCGCCTCTTCATCATAGCGGCGCAGGCGAATGGCCTCGTCAGCATAATCCTTCGCAATGAAGGCGGCGGTTTCGCTCTCGCTCATCGGGCCGCCTTGCAGCTTCAGGGTTAACACGGAATCGGGCGCGAGCTTGTCCATATAGCCGGGTTCGGTCGCGCAGAGATAGCGCTTGGCCTCCACATGCATCCGTACCGGTTCGGCAAGGGCGGCGGGCAGGCGTTTCGCGAGCCATTTCGCACCGAGTATCTCGTGTCGGTCGTCGACCCCTTCCTCAGCCGGGTTCTCGCCCAGCTTGTGGATCATGTGCCCAACATCGTGAAGCAGCGCAGCGAGAATGAGGGCAGGGGCTTCGCCGTTCGTTTCCGCCAGCGCTGCGCTTTGCAGCGCGTGCTGAAGCTGGTTGATGTCCTCCAGCCCATATCGGCTCGTGGCACGCTCAGTGTAGATCTGCGTGATTTCATCGACTGCTGAGATACTGGCTTGTTCCGGCATGGCGATCCTGCTGACTACGGGAGGAGCGCCAAGTTTATCCACGAATGTGACAGGCCGAATAGAAGATCGTTTCGGCGTGATCAGCCGTTCGCGTCTACCAGCTTCAGCGCCCGGCAGTCTTTTCCCCGGGCCTTCAACTGCGCGCAAAGCGTTTCCGCGGCGGCGCGGCTCGACAGGGGGTCGGTCAGGAGGCGGGTGTAGACCTTTCCATCCCGGCTTTCATATCTCATCGTCGTCCAGCCCCGTCCCGACAGCATGTCCGGATAACGAGCGGAAAGAATGCGCTTTCCTTTCTCGATATTGGCAGCATCGAGATAGGACGCGAGATGGACGGCCCAGCCGCTCCGGTTCCGCCCATCCTCGGCGCCGTCGGTAAGAGTGGGGCGGATGTCGAGGTGTACGGGCTTTGCGGCCGGCTGCTGCTTCTGCCTTGGAGAAATGGAGGCGGTGGTGAGGCCTAGCCCGGCTTCGAGCGTACCCAGCCGATTGTTCATCGACCGGTCGCTTGCCTTGAGGTCGGTCAGCACCGGCTCGATAACGGAGTATTTTCGATCCAGCGTCGCAACGCGGGCTTCCAGACGATCGAGGCGCCGTTCGACGCTTTCCGCGGGCGGGGCCTGGTCGGCCGCTGCTTCCGCCTTGTCCTGCTCTGTGGGCACGCCTGCGCCCGCTGCGCGCTCCGAGCAGGCGGACAGGCCCAGCGAAAGCGGGGCCATGATAAGCGCTGCTGCGATTGCGCCGGGCACCGGCCTGATTGTCATCGAAAGTCCGACCTCCAAACTGCGATACCGCGACCACCGATCACCGCATCACCTGTCTTTCGTTAGTGCGAGTCGGGCAATGCGGTCAAACGCAGGACTCCGGGCCTTCTGCCGATTTCTTGTGCAAGGTGCGAATGTTTTGCCCGGCTCGACAAGGAGAGGGGTTCCGGTAAATCTTAGCAAATGCATGATTGTGCGTGAGGCCCGTTTTCTGCATAGGATTGCGCCAGGACGGTCGGTCGCGGCAGCCGGTCCAGAGGAAACTAGAAACGGGGAAAGGCATGTCGTTGAACGAGTTGGTGGGGAGCCTGACGGCGCAGGAATTGGCGGTCGCCGGCGGGCTGGTTTTCTTTGCGATTTTCTTTCTGGGCCTGGTCATAAGGAGCTGGTTTCTGACCCAGCTCCTGAATGAGCGGGCGGCGAGAACCGAGGCGTCGAGCCGCCTGGAGCGGGCCAAACCCGCTGTGGTTTCCTCCAAGCCGGTACGCGCTGCGTTGCGCAAACCGATCCCGGCTGTGCGCTCGGCAGTCCCGGCGCCCCGAAATCATCGCTACAATGGTTCAAACGGGCGGGCCCGCAGCTCGTAACGAAGAATATTCTGCGTCTATTGTCGCTATGGTTCTTTCTTAAGCGATGAGGCCTTGCAATCGCGAACGTGCGCGTCTAAATCACATTCAATATCGGGGTTGAAGATAACTCCACAATTTTTTCTTGTAATATAGTCACGCGGATATGTCGACCGCCGTGTGAAGGAGCAAGGCATGGATCGTCTCGATCAGCTTGAGAGCCAAAGCATCTACATCTTCCGGGAAGCGTTCAACCGGATCGAAAACATCGCGATGTTGTGGTCGCTGGGCAAAGACTCCAACGTGATGATCTGGCTTGCCCGCAAGGCATTCTTCGGCCACGTGCCTTTCCCGGTGATGCATGTGGATACGGAAAAGAAGTTTCCGGAGATGTATGATTTCAGGGACCGCTATGCAGACGAGTGGAACTTGAACTTTATCCGCGAGCTTTGCCCGCCGATCGAGGAAGTCGATCAGACGCTTCCGCCTGCCGCGCGCTCCGCCTCGCGCAAGACGGCGGGACTCAAAGCCGCCATCCAGAAGCACCAGTTCAACGCGCTTTTCGCCGGCATTCGCCGCGACGAGGAGGCCACTCGCGCCAAGGAGCGAGTCTTCAGCCCGCGCGGCCAGACGGGTCAGTGGGATTTCCGCGATCAGCCGCCGGAGTTCTGGGACCAGTTCAAGACTGAGTTCCCGCCCGGGACCCATGTGCGCGTGCATCCGCTGCTGCACTGGACGGAGATCGACATCTGGCTCTACACGCAGCGTGAGAACATTCCGGTCATTCCGCTCTATTTTGCAAAGGACGGAAAGCGCTACCGCTCGCTGGGCGATCAGGACATCACCAATCCGGTGGAGAGCGAAGCGTCGACGATCGAGGAGATCATCGAAGAGCTGAGCACGACCAGGGTCTCCGAGCGCTCCGGCCGCGCTATGGATCATGAATCCGAGGATGCTTTCGAGCGTCTTCGCGCCGATGGCTACCTGTAAGGGGGATAAGACATGACCAAGGCACAGGCAGACACGGCTATGAAAGTCATCGAAGGCGGCAAAAGCGTTGGCAATGCGCGCGACCTGCTCCGGATCGTGATCGTGGGGCATGTGGACCACGGCAAATCCACGCTTGTCGGGCGGATGTTCCACGACACCGGCTCGCTGCCCGACGGTAAGTTCGAATCCATCACCGAGATGTGCAAGCGGCGCGGCGTGCCCTTCGAATGGGCGTTCCTGATGGATGCGCTTCAGGCCGAACGCGATCAGGGCATCACCATCGATACGAGCCAGATCTGGTTCAAGACGGATCAGCGCGACTACACGATCATCGATGCGCCGGGCCACAAGGAATTCCTGAAGAACATGATCACCGGCGCGGCTCAGTCCGATGCGGCGCTGCTCATCATCGATGCGGCGGAAGGCGTGCGCGAGCAGTCGCGGCGCCACGGTTACCTGCTGCATCTTCTCGGCGTGCGCCAAGTGGCGGTCGCGGTGAACAAGATGGACCTTGTCGATTATGACAAGGAGACCTTCGACCGGATCGAGGCGGAGTATCGCGACTATCTCCGCTCCATCGGTGTCGAACCCACTTTCGTCATTCCAGTGTCGGCGCGCGAAGGCGATAATATCGTCGGACCGTCCACCAATACGCCCTGGTACAAGGGGCCGAGCATTATCGGTGCGTTGGACAGTTTCCAGCCCAAGAGCGACCCGGTAGACAGGCCGCTGCGCATGCCGGTGCAGGATGTCTACAAATTCGATCAGCGCCGCATCATCGCAGGCCGCGTCGAGGAAGGCGTCATCAAGGTCGGCGACGAGTTGCTGTTCTCGCCCTCCAACAAGACCGCGCGCGTGGAGTCCATCGAAGAGTGGCATCAGGTCCCCGGCCGCAAGGCGCCGACCCAAGCGGAAGCGGGCTATTCCATCGGCATTACGCTCGATGAGCAGATTTTCGTCGAGCGCGGCGAGGTCATCAGTCATGTCGAACACTCACCCATCGAGACGGATGTCTTCCGCGCCCGTGTTTTCTGGCTGGGCAAGGAACCGATGGTGCCCGGTAAAACCTACCGTCTGAAGCTCGGGACGTTGGATGCGCCGGTTACAGTGCAGTCGATCGAAACGATCATCGATACGTCGGACCTTTCCGGTACCTCCTCGCATCAGGTCGAGCGCAACCAGGTAGCGGAGGTCGTGATGCGGGCCCGCCGCATGCTGGCGCTGGACGAATTCGAGACCTCGCCCAAGAGCGGCCGTTTCGTCCTTGTCGACAAATACGACATTGCCGGCGGCGGCATCATTTCCATGGAAGGCTATGCCGACCAGCGAGGCCTCATTACTGCACGGTCCAGCAACATCACCAAAGTGGAGCACGGGATCGACGAGCAGGCGAGGGCGTTCCGCAACGGGCACAAGGGCGGGGTGCTCTGGTTCACCGGCCTGTCCGGCGCCGGTAAATCCACGCTGGCCGTCGCGCTGGAGAAAAAGCTCTTCGAGAAGGGCTATAACGTCTATGTGCTCGACGGCGACAATATCCGCCACGGGCTCAATGCCAATCTTGGCTTCTCGCCGGAGGACCGGGCTGAGAACATTCGTCGCGTCGGTGAAGTGGCAGCGCTGTTCGCTCGTGCCGGCATGATTGCAATCACCTCCTTCATCTCGCCTTACCGGTCGGATCGCGACCGGGCGCGCGAGGCGGGCGGCGACGATTTCCACGAGATCTATGTGAAGGCCGATGTGGAGACGTGCGAAAAGCGCGATCCGAAAGGTCTCTACAAGAAGGCCCGCTCTGGCGAGATCAAGGATTTCACGGGTGTCTCGGCGCCTTATGAGGCCCCTGATATGGCGGACCTTGAAGTCGACACATCCGCAGGATCGGTCGAGGAGTGCATCGAGCAACTCGCCAATTACGTCGAGGCCCGGTTCAAGATGTGAGCCCGGCACCTGCCGAATATCGTCTTGCCCGGTTCCCTTGTGAGCCGGGCAAGATAGTGAAATATAAATTTATTTCAGAACAGACTGATCTCCGTGCGAATTTGCCCGCGCTCGACCATCGAGTCGCGGTATTTTCATATGTGCGTCCGACTGTTCTTTTTTTCCGGACGCCTGAAGACGAAACGGATAGGTGATGGCGAGAGAGACGGTCACTGCAATCATTCTCGCAGCGGGGAAGGGCACGCGCATGAAGTCGCGGCTGCCCAAGGTCCTGCACAAGATTGCCGGCCGGCCGATGCTTGGCCATGTGATCTCCTCGGTTCATGAAATTCCCAATGCCCGCTCCGTGCTGGTGGTCGGGCCGGACATGGACGAAGTCGCGACCTATGCGAAGAGCCTCGCTCCAGATACGGGCATTGCCGTCCAGACCGAGCAACTCGGCACGGCCCATGCCGCGCTGATGGCTCAACCTGAAATCTCCGACCGGGAGGGCGTCGTCCTTGTGATCTTCGGCGACACGCCTCTGATGCATCCCGAAACACTTGCCGCCATGGCCAATAACTGCCGTGAGGAAGCCGATATCGTCGTTCTGGGCTTCCGGCCCGCGGATCCGGCCGCCTATGGGCGACTGGTACTCGATGAGGTCGGTACGCTTCAGAAGATCGTCGAATTCAAGGATGCAAGCGCGACCGAAAGGGCTATTACCCTGTGCAATGGCGGCGCGATGGCGGTTCGTGCCGAATATCTTTTCGATCTCCTTTCCAAAGTCGGTAACGACAATGCGGCTGGTGAATATTATCTGCCAGACATTGTCGGCCTCGCGCGTGAAAAGGACCTTACCTGCCGCGTGCAGGAAGGTGAGGAAGAGGAAGTGCAAGGGGTCAATAGCCGGGCCGATCTCGCCGCAGCGGAAGCGGTTATGCAGCGCCGCTTGCGACAGGCAGCGATGGCGGGCGGCGCAACGCTTGCCGACCCGGATAGCACCTATTTCAGTTTCGACACGGTACTCGGGCAGGACGTGACCGTCGGACAGAACGTCGTCTTCGGCCCCGGCGTGAACGTTGCTGATGGCGCGACGATCAAACCCTTCTCTCACCTGGAAGGAGCGACGGTTGCGGCCAATGCGGAAGTCGGGCCTTTTGCCCGCATTCGTCCAGGATCTTCCATTGGCGCGGGCGCAAAGATCGGCAATTTTGTGGAAACGAAAAAGGCCGAGATCGAAGAAGGCGCGAAGGTCAGTCACCTTTCCTATATCGGCGACGCGCGCGTTGGCGCCCATGCCAACATCGGGGCGGGCACGATCACCTGCAATTACGACGGCTACAACAAGTTCTTCACCGATATCGGGGCCGGGGCGTTTGTCGGCTCCAATTCGGCTCTGGTCGCACCGGTAAAGATCGGCGATGGGGCTTATCTTGGGTCGGGCAGCGTTATTACCAAGGACGTCACGCCGGATGCGCTGGCCTTTACACGGCCAAAACAAATCGAAAAATCCGGGTGGGCCTCGACATTCCGTGCAAAGAATGAGTCCCCTGACAAGAAAACGAAGGACTGAGCGATGTGCGGTATTGTCGGGATCATCGGAAAACAGGATGTAGCACCGGTCATACTCGAGGCGCTGAAACGTCTTGAATATCGTGGCTATGACAGCGCGGGCATCGCAACGCTCGACAACGGGCAGCTCACGCGCCGCCGGGCGGAAGGCAAGCTCTTCAACCTCGAAACAGCGCTTACGGCCCAGCCTCTTCATGGCGGGCTTGGCATCGGCCATACGAGATGGGCAACCCATGGCGCGCCGACGGAAAACAACGCGCATCCTCATGTGACCGACCGGGCTGCTATCGTCCATAACGGCATCATCGAAAATTTTCGCGAATTGCGGCAGATGCTGCTGGAGAAGGGGTTCTCTTTTTCCACCGATACCGATTCCGAAATCATCGCCCATTTGGTGACCGATCATCTGAACCGGGGCAAGGATCCCCGGAAGGCCGCCGCCGATGCGTTACGCGAACTGGAAGGCGCGTTTGCCGTTGCCATCATTTTCTCCGGCGAAGAAGATTTGATGATCGGCGCGCGGCGCGGCAGCCCGCTTGCCGTCGGCTATGGCGACAATGCGATGTATCTCGGTTCGGACGCGTTTGCGCTGGCCCCGATGACGAACCGCGTCTCCTTCCTGGAAGAGGGAGATCGCGTCGAACTTACACGTGCGGGCGCGGTTATTTACGACGCGGCGGACCAACTCGTGGAACGCCCCGTCAAGATCACCGATGTTTCCGCCGCCCTGGTGGACAAGGGCAATCATCGTCATTTCATGGCGAAAGAGATATTCGAGCAGCCAGAAGTGATCGGACATACGCTGTCCGAATATCTAGATCTGGTGAACGAAAAGCTTCATCTGCCGGATTTGCCGGTCGACCTTGCCACGGTACCGCGCATCACCATCATTGCCTGCGGCACAGCGTTTTATGCGGGGCTCGTCGCTAAATACTGGTTCGAAAAGCTTGCACGTATTTCGGTCGAGGTCGATATCGCGTCGGAGTTCCGCTATCGCGAAGCGGCCTTGCCGGAAGGCGGGCTCGCCATCTTCATTTCTCAATCGGGTGAAACCGCAGACACGCTGGCCGCGCTTCATTACTGCAAATCGCAAGGCCAGAAGACGCTGTCCGTCGTCAATGTGGTGGAGTCGAGTATCGCGCGCGCATCGGATGTCATCCTGCCGACTTTTGCCGGGCCGGAAATCGGTGTGGCCTCGACCAAGGCATTTACCTGCCAGCTTGCCACGCTGCTCGTGCTCGCTGTGAGGGCCGCCATCGCGCGCGGACAAATCGATACTGAAGAAGAGCGCCGGATCGTTCATACGCTGATCGAAACGCCGAGACATGTCGCCGAGGCGCTCGGAGCCGATGGCGCAATCCAGGACCTGAGTGTCGATCTCGCGAAAGCGCGCGATGTGCTCTATCTGGGGCGAGGCCACAATTATCCGATTGCCCTTGAGGGTGCTCTCAAACTCAAGGAAATCTCATATATCCATGCCGAGGGCTATGCCGCGGGCGAGCTTAAACATGGCCCTATCGCTCTCATCGACGAGAATGTGCCCGTGATCGTGATAGCGCCGATGGACCCGCTCTATGAGAAAACGGTGTCCAACATGCACGAAGTCATCGCGCGCAGCGGCAGGGTGCTTTTGATCGGGGACAAGGCCGGGATCGAGCATGCGGGCGAGGGATTGTGGGAATCCATAGAGATTCCGGCGGTGGATCCCCTGATCGCTCCCATCATCAATGCCATTCCGGTGCAGCTTCTGGCCTATCACACGGCCGTCTCCAAAGGCACCGATGTCGATCAGCCGCGAAATCTGGCAAAATCCGTCACAGTCGAATAAGCCGAATCAGTGCGGCTTGAGGTGTGCCTCGGTTAACTGGCTGTAAAGCGTTGCGTTCGATCCTGATGTAACAGGCGGGGACGCCCGAGGGTTGTTTCCGGAACCGCGGCACGCACGCAAAGGACGGGACCATGATCGCAAACAGGCGGAGCAAGGGGATCCTGCATTATGCAGCGATGGCCGCTGTTGCCGCCTTGCTGATCTCCGCCGTTCCGGCCCGTGCCGATGCGATCGATGATCTGCATGGCGGTGCGCAGGCCATCGAACAGGGTCAATACGCTCAGGCCATTTCCCTTTTCGACAAGGTGATCTCCAGCGGCGCGCTCAACGAGCACGGGCTGGCGCTTGCGCATCATCATCGGGGCATCGCCGAGCAGAAGCTGGGGCAGACCGCTGCTGCCATTGGCGATTACAGCAAAGCCATTTCAGGCAATGCTCTGCCGGAGGCCGTGCTGGCGCGGGCGCACTACAATCGCGGCATTGCCTATTCGCAACAGGGCGAGGACGCCAAGGCCGAGGCAGATTATCGCGCAACCGTAAAGCTGGTGCCGAGTTATGGCGCCGCCTATCACAATCTGGCCAATATCGAGCGTCGGCGGGGAAATCAGAAGGCCGCCATTGCGGACTACTCCAAGGCGCTGGAATACATGTCGGGCGATGCCCGAAAGTATGCTTTTCATGGCCGTGGTCTCTCCTATGAGGCGGAGGGCGACAAAAGCAAAGCGAAGGCCGACTACGAAGCGGCGCTTAGGATCGACGGCAATTTTGCGCCTGCCAAAACCGAACTCGCTGCGCTGGACCGGCCGCAACCGAAGCCTCTTATCGGCTCAGACACCGCGACGAACGGCAAGGAAGGCAAGGCCAAGGTCATTCGCGTGGCATCGGCATCGGGTTGGGAAACGACCGCCGTCAGATATGCCAATCCCGCCGGGAACAAGCCGAAAGCCGGGCCTGTGCCTACCAGCAATGCAGCGGTGCAGTCGCCCGAGAGGCAGGTAAATATCGGCGATGCCGCGAACAGGCCGGTGCCCGAAGCAAGCACTGCACCGGCGCCCGGCCCGTATCAGGTCCAGCTCGGGGCTTACCGCGACGAAGAGACGGCGAAGGTCGCCTGGCGCAATCTGGTCACCCGCAGCCAGGGTAGGCTTTCCGGCATCGAACATCGGGTAGTTCGGGCCGACCTCGGCGAGCGGGGAATTTTCTATCGCCTGAGAGCGGGCGGTTATGCGGAAGAATCCGTGGCGCACAGGCTCTGCGCCCGGCTTTCGACGGTCGGTATCGAGTGTGTCGTTCCTCGCTAAGGCGGCCTGACGTAACGGCACTCAAGCGTTTGAGTGCCCGGTACGGTAAGCAGTTGTGCGGGCCGCTCTATCGCTCCTAAACTCTTCCCAAAACAAGCACAAACATCTGATGGGAGGACCTATGGCCGAACAAACGGTAGGTTTGACGGGCTTTGGCGGATATATCCCCCGCCTTCGTCTGCAGCGAAAGGCCATCGCCCAGGCCAATGCCTGGGTTGCGCCGAATTTCCTTGGCAAGGCCAAGGGCGAACGCTCCATGGCCAATTGGGACGAGGATTCTGTGACGATGGCCGTAGAGGCCGCACGCGACCTGCTAGGTCCCGACGACGATCGCAGCCATGTGGATGCTGTCTATTTCGGCTCGACCACCATGCCCTTTGCAGATCGTCTCAACAGCGGCATCATTTCAGCGGCGCTGACACTGGAAGATCATGTGCGGGCGATCGACGTGTCGTCCACGCAGCGCGCGGGTACGAGCGCGCTCATGCAGGCGCTCACCTCCGCGAAATCTGGAGAAACCAGGAACGGGCTGGTTCTCGCTTCAGATCATCGCAAGACAAAAGCCGTGACCGCGCAGGAACTCGATTTCGGCGATGGCGCCGCTGCGCTTTCCGTCGGCACGGACAATGTCATCGCCAAATATCTGGGCGGGGCCAGCCTGACGGTCGATTTCGTGGATCACTTCCGCGGCGATACCGAAGAGTTCGACTATAATTGGGAAGAGCGCTGGGTCCGCGACGAGGGCTTTTCCAAGATCGTGCCGCGCGCCGTGAAGTCGGCATTGGGCGATGCCGGCCTCAAGGCTGAGGACATCGCGCATTTCGTCCTTCCGTCCGTATTCGGAATGAAGTTCATTGCCGGCCTCGCCAAGAAATGTGGCCTCAACCCCGAGGTCGCGCGCGATACGCTGGCGGCCAATTGCGGCGAGACCGGTACGGCGCACGCGCTGGTCATGCTCATCAATACGCTGCAGACCGAAGCCAAACCCGGCGACAAGGTGCTGGTGGCGCAATTCGGCGGTGGGTGCGATGCACTCATTTTCGAGGTAACGGACAAGCTTTCCACCATGTCCGGCAAGCGCGGTATTGCGGGCTCGCTGGCCGAGCGTGTCGAAGAGAACAACTACATGAAATTCCTGACCTTCAACGGTTTGGTTGAATGGGAACGGGGCATGCGAGCTGAGCAGGACAAGAAGACTGCGCTCACGACGCTTTACCGTAACGAAGATATGCTCATGGGGCTCGTCGGGGGGCGGTGCACGGAAACGGGCGTCATCCAGTTCCCGCGTTCGCGCATCTCGGTGAACCCGAACAAGCATACGGTGGATACGCAGGAGCCGTACAAGTTCGCCGAAAAGAAAGCGAAAATCCTCAGCTGGTCGGCCGACTATCTCTCCTTCTCCATGAACCCGCCCAACCATTACGGCATGGTGGTGTTCGACGAGGGCGGCCGTATCATGATGGATTTCACCGATGTCGAAACCGGCAATGTGGAATCGGGCATGGAGGTACGCCTCGTCTTCCGTGTGAAGGAAGTGGACGAGAAGCGCGGTTTCAAACGGTATTTCTGGAAAGCCGTTCCTATACCGGCCAGCGTCGCGGGCGCACAGGCCGCCGAGTAATCGAAACCCGAATAATCCAAACACGAAATTCCCGAACGGGAGGAAAACATGGCTACAGGTATCAAGGACAAGGTTGCGATCGTCGGCATGGGCTGCTCGAAATTCGGCGAGCGCTGGGACAGCGGTCCCGAAGAGCTGATGGTCGAGGCCTATCTCGAAGCAATGCAGGATGCCGGGATCGAGCCGACGCAGATCGACGCGGCCTGGTTCTCGACGCATATCGACGATATCGGCACGGGCAAGGGCGGCACGCCGCTTTCACTGGCGCTGCGCCTGCCGAATATTGCGGTGACGCGCGTGGAAAACTTCTGCGCGTCCGGTTCCGAAGCTCTGCGCGGCGCTGTCTATGCGGTCGCCTCGGGCGCCTGCGACATCGCGCTGGCGGTCGGTGTCGAGAAGCTGAAGGACACTGGCTATGGCGGCCTGCCGGTCGGCAATATGGGCACGCTCAACCCGCAATGGTCGCCGAGCGGTTCCGCTCCCGGCAATTTCGCTCAGCTTGCCTCGGCTTATCGCGCCAAGCATGGCGTTGCCAAAGAAGACCTGAAGCGCGCCATCGCCCATGTGTCGGTAAAGAGCCACGCCAATGGCGCCAAGAACCCGAAGGCTCATCTGCGCAATGAAGTCAGCGAAGAGCAGGTGATGAACGCGCCGATGATCGCCGAGCCGCTCGGGCTCTTCGATTGCTGTGGTGTGTCGGACGGCGCGGCGGCGGCCATCGTCACCACGCCCGAGATCGCCAAGGCGATGGGCCGGAAGGATATCGTGACGGTGAAGGCGATGCAGCTCTCCGTCTCGAACGGTCTTGAATCCCAGCACAATAGCTGGGACGGCAGCTACTTCCATACCGCGCGCATCGCCGCCAAGAAGGCCTACAAGGAAGGCGGCATCGACAATCCGCGCGAACAGGTCAGTATGATGGAAGTGCATGACTGCTTCTCCATCACCGAACTCGTGACCATGGAAGACCTGTTCATTTCGCCGGAAGGCGGCGCCGTGAAGGATGTGATGGACGGCTTTTACGACAGCGACGGCAAGGTGCCGTGCCAGATCGATGGCGGCTTGAAGTGCTTCGGCCACCCGATCGGCGCCTCCGGGTTGCGCATGGCCTATGAGATGTATCTGCAGCTTCAGGGCCGGGCAGGGGAACGCCAGCTTCCCAATCCGAAGATCGGCCTTACGCACAATCTCGGTGGTGCACCGTCGCAGAATGTGTGCTCGGTGACGATCATCGGTGCCGAAGGGGCATAAACCGCCCTGACATCAACGTTGAAAAGGCCGGTCTCGACCGGCCTTTTTTGCGTTTTGTGTGAGGCATCCTCACCCTGCCTAAAACAAGGCGCATTTTCTCCAGATAAGTGCCCGAAATCCCTTGTTTCTTGCAGTGCAGCTAGGACTGCAGGAAGAGGGGAGCGTGGACACGGAATCCAGCCATCGTTCGAGCGACGCGCCGCGGCGCCGGCAGCGTCTGGTACTGTTTCGCTATCTGGCGGCAATGGTCATAACCGTCAGTGCAATCACAGGCTCCGTCCTCGCGGTCAACCTCGCCGTGGATCCGCTTCACTATTTCGGAGGCAATGCGAAGCTGGCGCATGCTACGCGCTTCGATGAGCGCCGTCAGAAGCTCTATCACCTTCTCGCCAAACGGGATCGGTATGACTGCCTGATTTTCGGCAGTTCCCGGACGATCCTCTTACCGACACATCTGCTCGAGGGGCATAATTGCTTCAACCTCGCATTCAGCGCAGGGCGTATCGGCGAATTTCTCTACTATGCCAAATATCTGAGTGACCGCGGATTTCACCCCTCGCTCGTCATCACGGGCGTTGACGATTTCGATTTCGAAACGACCGGCGGTTGGAATGTTCCGCCCTTCGTGAAGAAGGGGGAGGATCCTCCATCTCCATTTCTCGTTTACTCATCTCTCGACGGGCTTCAGCGTTCATGGGAAGCCCACCGGGACCGCAAACCTGATGATTGGGTTTGCACTATCGATTTCGATTGCCGCATCCCGCGCCCATTCAAGACATACAGGCCGGGTAAACGAGATCGGAGCGCGGGCCCCTTCAAGTCAGAGGTCGCGAAGCTCTATGGTCGGCTCGGTGCGTATTTTCCCAATGCTCGGTTTGTCGGCTATGTCCCACCGATTTCCGCCTGGCGCGTTGAGAATATGGCGCGCGAAAAGGAGCTGCGGTCCTACCTGACCAGCCTCAAGAAGACCTCGCAGTATTTCGACCGTTTCGTCGATTTCAGTGTGGTGACGAAGATGACTGCCGATCCCGACAATACCCCCGACGGTTCTCACTATGCCTATCGCGTCAATCGCGTGATAGCGACGCATGTTCTTTCCGGCGGCCCCGGGCCTGGTCTCGATGTGAAGAAGATGAGCGTCGATCGGTTGATGGCAGCCCATCTTGCCGGGCTTCGCCGTTTCCGGGACTAACTGGCGGCGATGGAGTGATCGGATGCTTTTCAACTCGCCGGTTTTCATATTCGTTTTTCTGCCCGTCACAGCATTGCTTTGTTTCGTTATCCGTGTGCGTGCGGGCAGGGAGGCGGCACTGGGCTTTCTGGTGCTTGCATCTCTCTTCTTTTACGGATGGTGGAATCCTCTCTATTTGCCGCTGCTGATCGGGCTCACGGTCTTCAACTTCCTTCTCGCCCGACTGATCATGGCGGAAAGAAGAAGACCGAATGAGGGGCGCGCCACCGCGCTGGTGACGTTCGGCGTATCGGTCGACCTTCTCTCGCTTGCCTACTTTAAATATGCGGACTTTTTCATCGGCAGCGTGAACGCGGTTGCAGAGACGGACATTCCGCTTCAACACGTCATTCTGCCACTCGCCATTTCGTTCTTTACCTTCCAGAAGATCGCCTATCTGGTCGATGCGCGGCGCGGTGAGGTAGAACCTCACAGCTTCCTCGAATACAGCTTCTTCGTGATGTTCTTTCCCCAGCTCATCGCGGGGCCGATCGTGCATCACAAGGAAATCTTCGCGCAGACAAAGCTCAATCGGAGCTTCAATTTCGACTGGACGAATATCTCTGTGGGCACAACGATCTTTCTAATCGGGCTCTTCAAGAAGGTTGTGCTGGCCGACAATGTCGCGCCGATCGCAACACATGTTTTTGGCCTGGCCGACCAGGGTGAGCACGTAACTTTCCTGCAGGCTTGGCAGGGAACTATTTCCTACACGCTGCAAATCTATTTCGACTTTTCAGGCTATTCGGACATGGCGATCGGGGCGGCCCGAATTTTTGGTATTCGTCTGCCGCTCAATTTCCACTCGCCCTATCAGTCGGAAAATATCATCGATTTCTGGCGCCGGTGGCACATGACGCTTTCGCGTTTTCTGCGCGACTATCTCTACATCTCACTCGGCGGCAACAGGAAGGGCAAGTACAGGCGATATTTGAACCTTTTCGCCACGATGGCCATTGGCGGGCTATGGCACGGCGCGGCATGGACTTTTGCATTGTGGGGGGCGATGCACGGTCTATACCTCATCGTTAATCACGGCTGGCGGGCCCTCGGGATACCGCCGATCGATCGCTGGGGGTCGCGCGTCGCCGCGCGCTTGCTCACCTTTGTCGCCGTGGCGATGGCATGGGTGGTCTTTCGTGCCGAGACCATGGACGGCGCTATCACTGTCTATGCGGCGATGTTTTCATGGCCTCGAGAAATGCCTCTCGCCGAATTCGCCGTATCGGTGAGCTGGCTGGTCTTCTGGCTGGCGCTTGTCTGGTATTGGCCAAACACACAGCAATGGCTGGCGCGCGCCAATCCGGCCTTCAACTATTCATGGAGGGACCGGAAACAGGATCCGCTTCTCTTGCCGGTGGAGGGAAATCGCTGGCGTGAAAGGCTGTTGCGATGGCGCCCGGGAGTTCCACATGCCGTCGCGGTAGGGACTGCCGGCGCGCTGGCCTTTCTCAGCCTTCAGCGGATCAGCGAGTTTCTATATTTTCAGTTCTGATCAGACCTTGGCCTTGTCGGCGGCGATGACGCAGAAGATCTGGTCGGCCTGCGACCCGTCGGTCGTTACCGGGAAGACACCGCGATAGGCGGTGATGAACTCGCGGTCGGGAATGGGAAGTGGTGTCTGCGAAAAGATCGGTTCGCGGCGGTTGAGCGCGTGGAAGAATTCCTGTCGCCGGATCTTCATGGCTTCCGGGTCGATGTTTTCTCCCAGCAGCCGGTTCGTGTAGTCGACGCCGAACAATTCAGTGCAGCCCGTCCCTGCAAGCCGGTAACGGAACTGCCAATCAGGTGCCTGGCCACACCGTTCGAGAATCAGCAGCCAGGGAATGGCGGAAAGCATCTCCGACGGCTTGAGGTCAGACCGCCGGGGCAGGGAGCTACCGACATGCCGCTTGGCGCTCCAGTAACGGGCGAAAACCGCGACCGGATGCCGGTCGGGCAGCTGCTCCTGCGAGACTTCAACATATTTTCCGCACGAAGCTTGGTACACCGTTACTCACCACTTCGGATTGAAACGGTGAGTTTCCCTTCAAGTCGTGAAAAAACGGTTGTTTCTGCTCGGTAAATTGAATGGAAGTACTTATTTCCCACCGCTTTCTTCTTCAAGCGCTCTCCGGTAGCCGGAGTACTTCGGCTGATCGATAGCGAGCTTGGCGAGCGTCGTGGCCCAGAGGTGGTCCTTCAGCCCTTCCGTGTCGAGCGTCAGCTCTCCGGCATAGATGCGGGTGCAAAGCTCCCTGTTCAAATCATCCAGAGAACCGTCCGCACCCAGCAGTGCTTTCAAGCGCTCATGCTCCTCGGTATTCGCCTCCGGCGCGATCTCCAATTCGCGCTTCACGATGTCCAGCGCATTGGCCGCCACGCGGGCATGGAAGGCCGCATGGCCTTTGAGCTGGGGCATGGCATGGGTGCGGATGAAGTCGGCTACCGCTCCGACGAGTTCGGCCGATGTGGGTTGGTCCTGCATGGCGTTCTCCTCAGATTCGTGGCGCCAGAAGGCGCAGCAGGTCAATCTCTGTTTCGGACGAGCGGCGGCCAATCGTGGCGCGTTCCACGGACGGGTCGAGGCCGCTCTTGAAGGCCGCCACCATGCCGGTGCACATGATGCCCCATTTAAGCGTGCCCAGGACCTCCCAGAACTTAACCCGTTCCGGGTCCACCGGTTGGCCGCTCACGGCCTCGTAGCCGGCGAACATGTCCTCGCGCACTCCGAAGCCTCCCACGGGCTGGTCGATATTGCCGAACCGCCAGGAATTTACGCAGATCCAGCCCAGATCCTCCATCGGGTCTCCGACATGGGCGAGTTCCCAGTCGAGCACGCCGCGAACCCCGTCCGCTCCAATCATCAGATTGCCATTCCGGAAGTCCCCATGGACGAGCGTCAGCCCGGTATCCCCGGCGGGCAGATTGTCTTCGAGCCAGCGGAAGGCCAGCTCGAAAACGGGATGGGGATGGCCATGGTCACGCAGGGCGGCGTGGTACTGCCTGATTTCCTCCTTGGCGTCCGCCGTGCGCAGGGCAGGTAGCCGCTCTTTATCGATGCGATGCAGCCGCGCGAGGATTTCGCCGCATTGGCGGGCAAGTTTGGGCCGCGTCTCGGCATATTCCTCGTCCCGAAGAATCTTGCGGGCAATGGTCTCGCCGGTCAGCCGGTTCATGATGAAGCCTTGTCCCACGCCATCTTCCGGCGTGAGGACGTGACGTACTTTCGGGACGGGGATACCTGCTTCTTCCGCCAGTTCGATCAGCACGGCTTCCGTTTCGAGTGCTACGGCCGTCGTCTTTTCGGCCCGCGTTCCGCCCGGTGCACGGCGCAGGATCAGGGGAACAGGCGCCCCCTTCGAGGTGGTTGCATCGAAGGCCCAGGTCTCCTGGCTCGCGCCGCCCGAGAGGCGCTGGAGACCGTCAATGCCCGTGGCGTCTTCGATATGCTGTCTAACCGCTTCGGAGAGCGAAGCGGCAAATTCGTTATCCGTTCCGCTCATCTCAAGCCACGCTCACAGGTTTGCCGTCGACGATCTGGTCGAGATATTCCGACATGCCCAAGCCGGTTATCCCGTTGCATCGGTACTCTGTCATGCCTTCGGTGATGCGGGTATTGAGATCGGTTCCATCGGGCGCCTTGCGCCTGTTGCGCAGCGGGATGAGGGAAATCACGTCGCCCTCGACATCGTATTTTGCGCCGGACTCCGTTTCGACGTGAGCCTTCAGTGATGTCTGATACCAGTCGTCGTCCCATTCGCTGTCGATGCTGCATTTCCGGATGAGGTCGTATTCGCCATTCTTGAGCACCATTCCGCCCTGGCGTTGCTGACCTTCCTCATTGGTCACGATGGAGATCATCATCGCGAAGTCGGGGCCGAAATTCATCGGCAACCAGCGATACCAGTGAATGGCCTGCCAATGACGCGGGCCCCAGCTCTTATCGCGAAGCCCAAAGCCGGAAATCTCGAAGCTCTCGTCGCCCAGCGTGAATTTTCCCTCGGCCGCCATATGCTGCTCGTAGTGAGCCTTGGCGAAGGATTTCTCCGGGTCGAGGTCGAGGGGCGATCCGTCTTCCTTTACCACCTCGCCACCGAACATGGGCGAGACGCCCTTGAAATCGAGGGAAACGGTGCAGGGCACGGTGGGGTTTTCGGTGAAGGCCTTTTTGGGGTCGGCCATCTCGTCGGGCCGGTCCAGCAGAAGCGCCTTGCCGGTGTAGTTCAGCTTCAGATGCTTGAACGGCTCAACCACATCGATGCGCAGCCCACCGGCGTTCATCTCGTCATTCGAAGTGATTTCGGGTTTCTTGTACATGAAGGCAACCCGTCCGCCCGGCAGATAGAGACATATGGTCATCTCGGCGTAGCGTTCATTCGGGCGGTTGCCGAGCCTGAACCAGCCGCCGATCCGGCGCTCCGGATCGAACACATTGAAATACATACTTTCATTGTAATTTGAGGCGGAATCCGGCGCGTGCGGATATTCATCCTCCGGGGCGAGGCGGGTCTTCGTGCCCTTTATCGCGTTGCTCATCGGGTCCTCCCAGGGGCCTTGCGGCACCGTTGTTTGAATTTTGCTGGGCCTATCTTGGAACGCATAATTCTGACAGGAAAGGGCTGCTTGGTTACAATTGAGGAACCCCAGCGAGACGCGGCGTCAAGAGCCGCAAATGAAAGTGCGGCCACCGAAATGACTGCGAAAAAGACCGACAACGACACCTCGAATCCGGAAGAATCCGAGCACGGTCCGGGCGAACCACTGATCCTGCCGCCCAAGAAGCACGGCATTCCCACCCGGATCAGAAACTACTTCCTGACCGGTATCGTTGTTGCCGCGCCGATTGGCCTGACGATCTACATTACGACGTGGTTCATCGACCTGGTGGACAACTGGTTCACGCCGCTCATTCCGGCCCCCTACAGGCCCGACAATTTCCTTCCCGTTGAAATCCCGGGCCTCGGCCTGATTATCGCATTCGTGTTGCTCACGCTGCTGGGCGCCATTACGGCGAATTTCATCGGGCGGACGATACTGAACGCGGGCGAACGGCTCGTATCGCGAATGCCCGTGGTGCGAAGCATCTATGGCGCTCTCAAGCAGATTTTCGAGACCGTCATTTCGCAGAGCAATCAATCCTTCCGGGAGGTCGGCCTGATCGAGTATCCCCGGAAAGGCATCTATTCGATCTGCTTCATCACGACACGGACGAAACACGAGATCGCGACCCGGACAGGCCATGAGCTGGTCAGCGTCTTTGTACCGACTACGCCAAATCCGACTTCCGGGTTCCTTCTTTTCGTGCCCGTTGACGACATCACCATTCTCGATATGTCGATAGAGGAGGGCGCAAAAATGATCATTTCCGCCGGTCTGGTCGAACCGCCGCACGGTGTTGCCGAGGATTCGAATACTCCCTTGCCGGAATGATCCGTCGCGCCTGCGGACCTGACGCTGCGTAAGGGTGTCGTAGCGGCGCACATGGAAAACAAAAATTCCAGCTGCTTTACGCCACGTCATCCGCGACACCTTGGCACTTTCTTCCCTAGGTTCGGGTAAGCCAAACTTGGCGGATAAAAAAAGCGCATGGCAGTGCGCATAAACAGTCGGGAGAACAGGATGAAAATCCCCCAGGAAATCGCCGAGACGATTATCGACCCCAAGGCCTATGGCGAGAACAAGCCGGTGGACGACGCCTTCGCATATCTCCGCCGCGAAATGCCGTTGGCCGTTGCCGAGCCGGAAGGCTTCGATCCGTTCTGGGTTGTCACCAAGTATAACGACATCCGCACGGTCGAAGGTCAGAACGAGCTTTTTCACAATGGCGACCGCGCCACCACGCTCGTCACCAAGGAAGGGGACCGCAAGGTCCGCGAGATGATGGGCGGCTCGCCTCATCTGGTGCGTTCGCTCGTGCAGATGGACAATCCGGATCATATCGCCTACCGCAAGCTCACCCAGTCCTGGTTCATGCCGCAGAACCTGAAGAAGCTCGAAGCGCGTATTCGCGAGATCGCCCGCAACGCCGTCGACAAGATGGCGGAGAAGGGCGGCGAATGCGATTTTGCAAGCGACATCGCGTTTCTCTATCCGCTGCATGTCATCATGGAAATTCTGGGCGTGCCGGAAGAAGACGAGCCGATGATGCTGAAGCTCACCCAGGAGCTTTTCGGCGCGGCCGATCCCGAGCTATCGCGTACGGGCGAGCAGCAGATGACCGACGAGCAGCGCGTTCTCGCGCTGCAGGAGACAGTCGGCGAGTTCATTGCCTATTTCTCGGAAATGACGAAGGATCGCCGCGCTCATCCGCGCGACGACGCAGCCTCCGTCATCGCCAACGGCCAGGTGCATGGCGGGCCGCTGGGCGAGCTGGAGGCGATGTCCTACTACATCATCGTCGCCACGGCCGGCCATGACACGACCTCGAACACGACGGCATCGGGCCTTTGGGCGCTGGCCGAGAATCCCGACCAGTTTGCCATGTTGAAGAAGGATCCGTCGCTCATTCCGAGCTATCTGGACGAGTCGATCCGCTGGGCCACGCCGGTGAAGCATTTCATGCGCACCGCCACGGCGGATGCCGAAGTGGCGGGACAGAAGATTGCCAAGGGCGACTGGATGATGCTTTCCTATCCTTCGGGCAATCGCGACGAGGATGTGTTCGACGACCCGTTCTCCTTCAAGGTCGATCGCTCGCCCAACAAGCATGTCGCGTTTGGCTATGGAGCGCATGTCTGCCTTGGACAGCATCTCGGCAAGATGGAAATGCGTATCCTGTGGGAGGAATTGCTGCCGCGACTGGAATCCCTGGAACTCAACGGCTCGGCCCAGCTCAGCCAGTCGAATTTCGTCTGCGGACCGAAGCATGTTCCCATCCGCTACAAGATGAACTGATTGGAGCGCGATCATGGCGGAAACCGAATTCAAGGTGTGGCAATGCCAGACTTGCGGCTACATCTATGACGAAGCCGAGGGCGATCCGGATGAAGGTCTGAAACCGGGCACACGCTGGGCCGATATACCCGAAGACTGGGTCTGCCCGATGTGCGGGACGCCCAAGTCCGATTTCGAAATGGTCGAGCTTTAACCCGACCTCAGATAACGGATGGCTTCGTCCCGTTCGAATAGATAGAGAAGGATACGGAGCGCCTTACCGCGCTCCGTTTCCAGTTCCGGGTCCCGCTCGAGGATCATCCTTGCATCATCATAGGCGGCGGCCAGCAATTCACTCTGGCTCTCCGCATCGGCGATCCGGAACTCCGGCAACCCGCTTTGGCGCGTTCCGAGCAGTTCACCTGCGCCGCGCAGCCGTAAGTCCTCTTCGGCGATCCGGAAACCGTCTTCGGTTTCACGCATGATACGTATGCGCGCCGCCGCCGTTTCGCCCAGAGACGACGCATAGAGCAGGAGACAGGTGGATTTGTCCGCGCCGCGCCCGACACGCCCGCGCAGCTGATGAAGCTGCGCCAGACCGAAGCGTTCGGCGTGTTCGATGACCATCACTGTCGCATTGGGCACGTTGACGCCGACTTCGATGACGGTTGTCGCCACAAGAATGCGCGCCTCTCCCTTTTCGAAACGCATCATGACCGCGTCCTTCTCGGCGGGCTTCATGCGGCCATGGATGAGCGCCACGCTTTCTCCGAAAATACCGTGAAGATGTTTGTATCGTTCCTCGGCCGCAGCGGCGTCGACCTCGTCGCTTTCCTCCACCAACGGGCAGACCCAATAGACCTGTACGCCCGCCTTGAGCGCGCGGCGCATGGCGGTCACCACATCGTCCAGCTTCTCAAGCGGCATGGCGCGCGTGTCGACGGGTTTTCGGCCCGGCGGTTTCTCGTCGAGCTTCGAGACTTCCATGTCGCCATACGCGGTCAGCGTCAGCGTGCGCGGAATAGGGGTCGCGGTCATCACCAGCACGTCGGTTCCCTTGCCGCCCTTGCTGGAGAGTTCCATCCGCTGATGCACCCCGAAACGATGCTGCTCATCGACCACGGCCAGCGCCAGCGCGTGGAAGGCAACATCCGCCTGGAAGAGGGAATGCGTGCCGACGAGAATGTCCAGTTCTCCCGTGGCCGCGTCCCGCAATATTTCCGCCCGCTGGCGGCCCTTGTCTCGTCCGGTGAGGAGCGCGATCCTTACCCCTGCCTCCGCGCAAAGCGGCTCCAATGCGGCATAGTGTTGTCGTGCGAGAATTTCCGTCGGCGCCATCATCGCCGCCTGATATCCGGCCTCGACCGCATTGAGCATGGCGAGCAACGCAACGACCGTCTTGCCGCTGCCGACATCGCCCTGCAACAGACGCAACATTCTGTGCGAGCTATGCATGTCGTCGTCTATCTCACGCAATGCGCGCGACTGCGCGCCGGTGAGCGCGAAGGGAAGGGCGGTGACGACCTTTTTGCGCAGACGGCCGTTTCCCTCAATCTCGCGTCCCGGCAGCTTTTTCATCCGTAACCGCACCAACCCCAGCGCCAGTTGGTTCGACAGGAATTCGTCGAATGCGAGCCTCTCCCTCGCCGGGGCCTCCGGTTTCAGGTCGGCCAGCGATTGAGGATGATGGGCGTGCGTTACGGCGTCGTGCCATGCCGGATAGCTGTTCTTTGCAAGCCAGCCTGCATCCTGCCATTCCGTCAGCTCCGGCACGCGCTCCAATGCACCTGAGATGGCTTTCTGGATCGATTTCTGCGGCAGCCCGGCCGTCAGGGGATAAGTCGCTTCCAGCAGCGGCAGCTTGTCGATTTCCTCCGGCGCTACGACATGATCGGGATGCGTCATTTGCGGCTCGCCCTGATAGAAATCTATGCGACCGGAAATGATGCGCTTTGCGCCTTCGGGAAATGTCCTGGCGAGACAATCGGCACGTGGATTAAAAAAGACGAGTTGCATCTCGCCGGTTTCGTCATGGATATGGATGCGATAGGGCAAGCCTTTCCGCCGCGCCGGCACATGCAGGCCGATCGTCACTTCCATCGTAGCGATTTCGCCGTCTCTGGTTTCATTGATCTTCGGCCGCTCGCGCCGGTCGATCAGACCGGATGGAAGGTGCCAGAGCAGGTCGACGACATTGGGACCCGCCAGTTTTTCGACCAGCTTTTCCATACGGGGGCCGATGCCGGGCAGAGAGCGGGCAGGCGCAAAAAGGGGGAAGAGGATTTCCGGTCTCATGCCGCGTCTTCCGCATGCCGGGCGAGGAAAGCGGCGATATGTTCAAGACCGTTCACCACCACGGAGAAATGTCCCTCGTTTTCCGGAAAATGCACCTCCGCCTCGGGCATCGCTTTCGCATAGAACTCGCCTATGGAAACGGGAACGATGGTGTCGGCCCGGCCATGCCAGACGGTCGTCGGGACTGCGATCACGGACGGATCGAAGGGCCAATCCTCGCCATAGATCCGCGCATCGGTGGACATGCCGAGGGAGGAGCGGGAAAGCCCTTCGCGCCAGTTCGCCAGCATGGCGTTTTCAAGTCCGCCTCGCATTAGGTCGATATCGGCGCCCGCGCGCGGCATCCGGTCCCGTACCCGCTTCAGCCGCGTCATGGCGCGGTCGGAATGGATCAGGCGTCGCGCAAGCTGCGACAGGCCGAAGCGGGCAAGGCGGCTCTGGCCGACGCTCCCAAGCAGTTTGAGCCGGCCCGCCGTCATGCCCGGCGCGTCGGGCGGTCCTAGGCCGCAGACCAGCGCCAGGGCGCTCACACGTTCGCCAAGGGCATGAGCGATCATGGCGCCATAGGGAGCGCCGCCGGAGAGGCCGATGACGCCGAAGCGCGGCGGCTCCATCCGGTCCGCGAACTCGGCAATATCGTCCACCCAATCGACCAGACGTCGATGGCGGTCGGGCGAGCTGAGGCCGTAGCCCGGCCGATCAATGCCGATCAGACGGACTCCCGGGACCGGAAAAAGCGTGGCTTCCAGCCGTGATCCGGGAAATCCGTGAAAATAGAGCACGGGCGCCCCTCCAGGATCGCCGCCCTCGGCATATCCCAGTTGCCGGCCGTTCCTCAAACGCAGGCTCATGGCCGTTTTCGGGTTCATTTGATCCATTTTCGGCATCCGCGGAATCATGGGGCTATTCTAACCCTCTCCCTTCGCCCCCGCGAGGCTGACAGACGGGCTTGAGAGGTCTATATCCTCGCGTTGAACCGATAGGAGATGACGATGAGCGATGCCGCGCCCGAAGACCTTGAAACCCGCCGCCGGCGGCTCAAATTTCGTTCATGGCATCGTGGCATGAAGGAAATGGACCTGATCCTCGGTCATTTCGCCGATACCGAGCTGGAAAAGCTCTCGCCGGAAGAGCTGGACCTCTACGAGGAACTCATCGAGCTGCCGGACGGCGAGCTTTACAACTGGATCACAGGGCGCGACAAGACGCCCGCCGAACATGACACGCCGCTCTTCGCTCGCATTCGCTCGCTGAAGCATATGGAAGAGAAGATGTGGCGCTGATCCCGCCACATCCGCTATCCGAGAGCCGATTTTGCAGGAACTGGACAAAATTCGAACCGCCCCGGGCCGCCTGACGCTCGGCGAGGTCCCGGAAGGCTTCGACGCGCTGGTACTGGTCGATCTGGCACGTGCCCGTGCGGCCGCAGGCGAGGGACCGCTCCTGCACATCGCCCGGGACGATGCACGCCTGTCGGCCATGGCGGAGGCGCTGACCTATTTCGCGCCGGATATCGATGTCGAGCAGTTTCCAGCCTGGGACTGTCTTCCCTATGACCGCGTTTCGCCCCATCCCGACATTGTGAGCCGTCGGATGGCGACGCTGTCGCGTCTTGCTTCCGGCAAGGCGGACGGGCGCCCGGTGGTGGTGCTGGCGACCGTCAATGCCGCGCTTCAGCGCGTGCCCGCGCGCGACAATGTGCAGGGAACGGCCTGGGCGGCGCATGTCGGCAACCGCATCGATATGGATGCGCTGGCGGTATACCTCGCCGACAATGGCTATATCCGCACCGGCACGGTCCGCGAGAGCGGGGAATTCGCAGTTCGCGGCGGCATTCTCGATGTCTTTCCACCGGGCTTCGAGGCGCCGGTCCGGCTGGATATGTTCGGCGACACGCTGGATGCGATCCGGACCTTCGATCCTGAGAGCCAGCGCACAACCGGGCAAGATACAGCTATAGAATTGGTGCCCGCGGGCGAGGTTCAGCTTGAGAAAGAAGTGATCCGCCGTTTCCGCGCCGCCTATGTGAAAACATTCGGGTCGGCGACCGATGGGGACCCCCTTTACGAGGCCGTCAGCGAAGGGCGCAAATATCAGGGGATGGAGCACTGGCTGCCGCTGTTCCATGAAAAGCTCGAGACGCTTTTCGATTTTATCCCCGATGCGCTGGTGACGCTCGATGCGCTGGCGGATGAGGCCCGGACGTCCCGACTGGAGCTTATCCAGGATTACTACGATGCGCGCATCTCCGCCCGTCAGGTGAAGACCATCGATGTCCCCAGTTACAAGCCGTTGGCACCGGAAGCGCTTTATCTGACCGGGGATGAGTGGAACGGCATTCTCGAAGCGCGACGCACTCGTGTGTTTTCACCCTTCAGCGTTCCCGAGCATGAGGGCATAGCCGCGCTCAATCTCGGCGCCCGGCAAGGACGCAGTTTCGCCCCGGAGCGCGCGCAGGACGGCGTGAATATTTTCGAGGTGCTGGGCGGGCATATTCAGGGGTTGCGGAAATCCGGCAAGCGGATCGCCATCGCCAGCTGGAGCGAAGGCTCGCGCGACAGGCTGGAGAATGTTCTCGGCGATCACGGTATCCGGAATGTTCTCCCCGCCGATAGCTGGACCGATGTTCACAGTGTTAACAAGGCGACGGTTTCGCTAATTGTTCTCGGTCTGGAAGCGGGGTTCGAGACCGACGACCTTGCCGTCATTTCCGAGCAGGACGTGCTGGGCGACCGGCTGGTGCGCCATCGCAAGAAGCGGCGAGCCGAAAACTTCCTGACGGAGGCGTCCAGTCTCGCGCCCGGTGATCTTGTTGTGCATGTCGATCACGGCATCGGTCGCTTCGAGCGTCTGCAGACCGTGGAAGTGATGGGCGCGCCGCATGATTGCCTGCTGCTCGTCTATCATGGCGGCGACAAGCTCTATCTTCCGGTCGAGAACATCGAGCTCTTGTCACGTTATGGCAGCGACGACACCACCACCCAGCTCGACCGGCTGGGCGGGACGGGATGGCAGTCGCGCAAGGCGAAATTGCGCGAGCGCATTCGCGAAATGGCCGGCGAGCTCATCAAGATCGCCGCGGCGCGCGAACTCAAGAAGGCCGCGGTGATGGAACCGGCCCCCGGCGCCTATGATGAATTCTGCGCACGCTTTCCCTTTACCGAGACGGACGATCAGGAACAAGCCATCGAGGCCGTTCTGGAGGATCTCGCAAGAGGACGTCCGATGGACCGCCTCATTTGCGGCGATGTCGGCTTCGGGAAAACGGAAGTCGCGCTGCGCACCGCTTTTGTCGCGGCCATGGCGGGCTATCAGGTTGCCGTCGTGGTGCCGACGACGTTGCTCGCGCGTCAGCACTTCAAGACATTCATGGAGCGTTTCCAAGGCCTGCCGCTGAATGTCCGGCAGATGTCGCGTCTTGTTTCCCAGAAGGAGCTTTCCGAAACGAAAGAAGGGCTGGCCAATGGCGATATCGATATCGTTGTCGGCACGCATGCGCTTCTGGGCAAGCAGGTCAAGTTCCGCAATCTGGGACTGGTGATCGTAGACGAGGAACAGCATTTCGGCGTCGGTCACAAGGAACGCCTGAAGAAGCTGCGCGCGGAAGTGCATGTTCTGACGCTGACGGCGACGCCCATTCCACGAACGCTCCAGCTTGCGCTTTCCGGCGTGCGCGAACTTTCGCTGATCGCTACCCCGCCCGTGGACAGGTTGGCCGTGCGGACCTATGTGACGCCGTTCGATCCGGTGGTGATCCGCGAGGCGCTGCTACGCGAACATTATCGCGGTGGCCAGAGCTTCTATGTCGTGCCTCGCATTTCCGATCTGGCGGAAGCGGAGGAATTTCTTCGGGAGTATGTACCGGAGGTGAAATTCATCTCCGCGCATGGCCAGATGGCCCCCGGTGAAATCGAAGACCGCATGTCTGCCTTCTACGACGGCAAATACGACATTCTGCTGGCCACGACGATTGTTGAATCCGGCCTCGACATTCCGACCGCAAATACGCTGGTGGTTCATCGCGGGGATATGTTCGGTCTGGCGCAGCTTTACCAGCTGCGTGGCCGCGTCGGCAGGTCCAAGGCCCGTGCCTATGCCTATATCACCGTGCCGCCCAACCGGACCCTGACGGCAACGGCGGAGAAACGCCTGCGTGTGCTGCAATCGCTCGATTCCCTCGGGGCGGGCTTCACCCTTGCAAGTCACGATCTCGACATTCGCGGCGCCGGTAATCTGCTCGGCGACGAACAGTCCGGGCACATCAAGGAAGTCGGCTACGAGCTCTATCAGGAAATGCTGGAAGAGGCGGTGGCCTCCATGCGTGGTGGCGGAACGGAAGACGACGAGGAAGGTCAGTGGTCTCCGCAGATCAATCTCGGCACGCCCGTCCTTATTCCGGAACACTATGTACCCGACCTCAATGCGCGCATGGCGCTCTACCGACGCCTTTCCGATGTCGAAAGCCGCGCGGAGGTGGACAGCCTGGGAGCGGAACTCATCGACCGTTTCGGTCCGTTGCCCAAGGAAGTGGAATTCCTGCTCAAGATCATTGAGATCAAAGGGTTCTGCCGCAGTGCGAACGCGGAAAAGATCGACGCCGGACCGAAGGGCGTCGTGCTGACCTTCCGCGAAAACACGTTCCCCAATCCGGGTGCGCTGGTGGAACTGATCAACGACGAACGCGGCAAGGCAAAACTCCGGCCCGACCACAAACTCGTTTTCAAGCGCGACTGGGAAACACCGGAAGAGCGCCTTCAAGGCACGTTCCGGCTCATGAAGAGCCTGGCCGAGATGGCAGAAGAGGGCGTGGCGGCCGCTTGAGGCGTCAGGCGTCCGCCTTTTCTTCCGCTTCCGCTCTCTCTTTGGCGATCAGCTTGTCGAACATGCGTATCAGCGTTTCAGGCTCCTGTGCGCCGACCATGATCCACTGAGAATTGATGACGAAGGTGGGCACTCCCTGAATGCCCATTTCGCGCGCCAGGGCATCCTCGCGGCGGACAAGCTCCTTATCCGCATCGCGTGAGAGAAGATCGCCGACGATCGCGGTGTCCATACCCACCTCGTCGGCGGCGTCCACCAGCACGTCATGCCGTCCCACATCCTCGCCATCGACGAAATAACGGCGGAAAAGAGTGTCGACCATCCGGCCCTGCACGCCGGCCGTTCCGGCCCAGCGGATCAGACGATGACAGTCCAGCGTATTCGGCGAGCGTTCGATCCTGTCGAAATTGAAAGTGATGCCCGCTGCTTCGCCGGCCTCACGAATGGTGTTGCCGAGATTTCGGGCGCGGTCGGGCCCGAATTTCTTTTCCATATAGGCCTTGCGGTCGACGCCTTCGGCAGGAATGGACGCATCGAGCTGGAAAGGGCGGTGAAGCAGCGTGATGCCGTCCTGTCCGCGCATCTCCAGCGCAGTGTCCAGCCGCTTCTTTCCAATATAGCACCAGGGGCAGACCACATCCGATACGACATCAAGTTGCATGGCTCGTCTCCCGAAGGTTCCAAATGACGTTGAAGGAATTAGAAAGGCGCGGGCGCGGCTTCGCAAGGGCCGGCGCCCCGGCTTGACGCCCATGACGGCGGCCCTATGCTCCGCCAAACTGGAAAACGACGTTAAATCAGCATGATAGGGAGTGTTGCATGGCTGACGCAGGGGAACTCTCACTGCCTTCCTACGATCTGACCGGCAAGGTGGCGCTCGTCACCGGAGCGACCAGCGGGTTGGGAAAGCGCTTCGCCCTGATTCTCGCCAAGGCGGGGGCCAAGGTCGCCATTACGGGGCGGCGCGTGGAGCGTCTTGCCGAGTTGCAGAAGGAAATCGAGGCGATGGGGGGCAAGGCGGCCTCGATTGCGCTCGACGTCACCGATACCGACAGCATCGCAGCCTGCATTGAAAAAACGGAAACCGAACTCGGTTCCATCGACATCCTCGTGAACAATGCGGGGATGAATGTGGAAGCGCTGCCGGCCGATGTGACACCGGATGGTTTCGACACCATGTTCGACACCAATGTGCGCGGCGCCTTCTTCATGGCGCAGGCTGCGGGCCGCAGCATGATTGCGCGCGGGCAGGGCGGGCGCATTATCAATATCGCTTCGATCGGCGCCCATACGGTGCTGCCGGGCCTCACCATCTACTGCATGACAAAAGCCGCCGTCGGGATGATGACAAAGTCGCTCGGCAAGGAATGGGCGCGCCACAACATCAATGTGAACGCCATGTGCCCCGGCTTCATCGAGACGGAGCTGAACGCCGACTGGTTCGCCTCCGAGGGCGGTCAAAAGCAGATCCGGCGCTGGCCCCGCAAGCGCCTTGGGCTGGAAGAGGACCTGGACGGCACGCTTTTGCTGCTGGCTTCGGATCATTCGCGCTTCATTACAGGGGCGCTGTTTACCGTCGATGACGGCCAATCCCTCTAAATAGGTGTAATTACGGAGTAGTCCGGAAAAAGGTCGTTAAGACTTGATTTAAGTTAACGCAGTAGACTGCCTAAATTGGTGGCAATTCACCGATTGGAACGGCTGCTCGTTATGGAAAAGCTGATTTTTGGGTTTGTGCTGGGCTTTATGGCCTGCACCTGGACGTACGAACTGGATGCCGGACAAGCATTTCTCGGTTTCGGGCGTAAGTTCGTGACCGCATGCGACCAATTTCTCGATCAGCAAAATGAGTCGAGTGCCCAAATTCCCCTGCCGCTTTCGGCGGAAGGGTATTGAAAGCGCAGGCTGGACATAGCTTGCGACTCTCCCTCACTGTTGCTCCATGATTGGGGAAATAGCGCTTTCAAGCTGGATCGTGCTGCTGCTGCCGTTCGCAGCGGTCGCGCTGTCGCTTGCGCATCTGCATGACAGGCGGCGCTCCGACAGGGGCGGGGACAAGCAATGACGGATAGCGCTGTCGGAACTCCCGCCATCATCGCATTGGTTCTCTACCTCCTCGCGATGCTGGGTGTCGGCATGGCCGCTTACCGGCTGACGAAGAACCTCTCCGACTACATTCTCGGCGGACGAAGCCTCGGGGCCGCGGTGACCGCATTGTCGGCAGGCGCGTCGGATATGAGCGGCTGGCTGATGCTCGGCCTGCCCGGCGCGCTATACGCCTCAGGGCTCAATCAGGTCTGGATAGCCCTCGGGCTCTCATTCGGTGCGCTGGCCAATTGGCGGTTCGTCGCACGGCGCCTGAGGCGATATACGGAACAGGCCGGCGACGCGCTCACCATTCCCGACTATTTCGAAAACCGCTTCGGCGATGAAAGCCGGGTGCTCAGGGTCGCATCGGCGGTCGTAATCCTGACCTTCTTCACGATCTACACCTCCGCCGGTCTTGTGAGCGGTGCGATCCTGTTTCAGGAGACGTTCGGGCTGGGATATTTTCCGGCGCTGCTGATCGGCTCCGACGCCATCGTGTCCTACACGTTTATCGGTGGCTTCA
>NZ_NYVD01000105.1 GCF_002684405.1 Parvibaculum sp.
AATGTAGCCTCCATGGAGAAACTCCTTCCCGCCAATCAACGGGAAGCAAAATCAACCATCACTACAAAATGCGAAAGGTGGGAGAACGACACCGCTTACGTAGCTGGTCGTCTGAGACCAAATGTTATCGCTTGACGGGACGTCGTCGAGTTAGTCGCTTGGGACTTTCGCTAACGGTAAACTTACTCAAATCTTGTTCGCATTCTTGGAATCTTCAGTTCCGTCAACCGCAAGTATCGTCGGTTGCGGGCCCCCGCAACCACTGATACCGACACTCCCGAGGAAATCCCTCCGGGAGTGTTGTTTTTTGCAGCCTTTCCAATGCTTTGCCGTTCCGTCCATTCGAGGATGGTGCGCAATTCTCCATGCAGTGTCGCGTAGATTTCGCCGCGTTCCGGCCCTGGAGTGAGCACGATCTTCTCGATCAGCATCCGTAAGGTCTCGGCTGCTTCCTGACGTTCGGCGGGGCGATTCAAGGCCTTCGTTAGCGTCGCAACTTTCTTCGCGTAGATGGTCGCGGCCGTCGGAAGAAGGTCCGGCTTGTCTTCGGGCGCATCGGCCAAAAGCGCGGTCAATTCGGTCTTGCGGGCTTCCAGTCCCGTCATCTTCTCTTTCATCGACGGATGGTACATGCCGTCGGCAATGGCCTCGACGATCTGGGCGATCTGCTTCTCGATCTTTGTCAGTTCCACCTGCCAGGCATTTCCGTTCGAACGCCGCTCGCGGTTCAGCCGGTTCGTCTCTTCGGCATAGGCTCGCATCGCTTCCGCAGCGACTTCGGGCGCCATCATCCGGTCCTTCAGGCCAGAGAGGACGCGGTTCTCCAGGTCTTCGCGCGGAATAGTGCGGCTGTTGGTACAAGTGCCTTTGCTGATGTGGTTCGAGCAGGCAAAGCGGCCAGCGCCGCGCAGCGAGTAAGGACCCCCACAGCAGCCGCAGAAGACCAGACCGGACAGCAGAGACTGAGGCCGGCGCTTGCTATTGAGCTGGTTCTT
The DNA here is from genome assembly GCF_002684405.1 of Parvibaculum sp. GTDB lineage: Bacteria > Pseudomonadota > Alphaproteobacteria > Parvibaculales > Parvibaculaceae > Parvibaculum. Next base: position 996 of record NZ_NYVD01000105.1, read on the forward strand.
CTTGTGGTGCTTGCGGACCGCCTCGGTGACGTTCGCGTATTTGTCAGCGATCACCGCCTGCCGATCGCGCACCGCTTGCCAAAGCGCATCATCGACAATCCGCAGTTCGGGCACCTCGCGGATCAGCCAGTCACTCTCCGGGTTGAGGCGCGAGACACGCTTGCCGGTGCTTGGGTCCTTGATGTAGCGCAGCCTGTTCCAGATCAGGCGGCCGATATAGAGCTCGTTATTTATGAGACCTGTTCCGCGCTTCACATGGCCACGGATCGTGGTGTCTCCCCACGCCTTGCCGTTAGGTCCCGGTATACCCTCTTCGTTCAGTGTGCGTGCGATCGTTCGCGGACCGATTCCTGATGCGAATTCGCGGAAGACGCGACGGATGATATTCGCCTCAGCCTCGTCGATCTCCCGGTCGCCTCGGATCGGTTCTCCTCGGGCATCGAGTTGCTTGACGACCTTGTAGCCATAGCAGAGCCCGCCACCGGACTTGCCTTCCTCCACGCGACCACGAAGGCCTCGATGTGTCTTGGCGGCGAGATCCTTGAGGAACAACGCATTCATCGTGCCCTTCAGGCCGACATGCAACTCGCTGATCTCGCCTTCCGCCAGCGTTACGATCGGTACGCCGGCGAACTTCAGATGCTTGAAGAAAGTCGCGACGTCGGCCTGGTCGCGGGAGATGCGATCCAGAGCTTCGGCCAGCACCATGTCGAATTGCCCGGCCTGGGCGTCCTGCAGCAGTGACTGGATGCCCGGACGCAAGATCATGCTCGCACCGGAGATGCCGGCATCCTTGTAGGTGCCGACAATCTTCCATTTCTCGCGCTTCGCCTGCTCTCGGCAGATACGGAACTGGTCCTCGATTGAGGCCTCCCGCTGATTGTCCGAGGAATAGCGAGCGTAGAGCGCGACGCGCATCATGTGAATCCTCTGGTCATGCAACTTTATCGAAGCGGCTCGGCCGGATCAGCACCTCGGCGGAAATCCCGAGTTGTTCATGTAAATGCCGGATCATATCGATGGACAAGCCACGCTTGCGATTGAGAACGTCGGCGACCCGGTTGCGGGGACCGATCATCGGTTCGAGGTCCTTGCGGGTGAGCCCCTGCTGCTCCATCCGAAACCGAATCGCCTCGATTGGATCGGGCGGATCCATCGGATAGTGCTTCGCCTCATAGACCTCTATCAGCGTCGCGAGCACGTCGAGGCGATCACCTTCCGGTGTGCCGCTCTTGGCGCCCCAAAGGCGTTCGACCTCTTCGAGTGCCGCATTGTAGTCCGCTTCAGAGCGGATAGGTCTCAGCTCAGTCGCCATGTCTCACCTCAGCTACGTCTATCCTGTCATATGCCTTGTGGGTGCCGATCCACTTGATCCAGACGATGCCCTTCTCGAAGTCGACGGCTGCCACCAAGCGGTAGTCGTTGCCCTTGATGTTGAAGACAATTCGCTCGGCGTTGACGATGCTTGCTGTGGCGTAGTGTCTCTTCACATCGGCGGAATTCGCCCACTCTGTCTTGCTGACTTCATCGAACCAGGCATCGAGCGCGGCTTTCACGGCCGCCTGATCCTTTTGCCCCGCGAGGCTTTCGACAAACTCCCGTAAGGTGCGGCGGGCAATGATCCTCATTTGAGCCTCTTTATAGCGCGGGACCATTATGGTCTCAAGGTCAAATATCGAAGCCCCGGCGGCGATCCTGCCGCCGGGGCAAATGCCTGTATGTGATGCAGCCTACGTAGGTTTGCCGCTCTTCTGCCGAAAGGCTTTCCGATCCCTAGAGTTCTGACGCTCGAACTGCTCGCGCGCAATCTGGCGACCGATCAGACGAGCGAGACGAAGCACAGGTTCGTCCAAAGGAAGGTGCGCGTCGGCAGACCCCACCTTGCCCGTGGAGTTGTGGTCTTTCGTAACCTTCCTTTCTCGCTGGGCTGCCATCACTCTCAGAATCCCGCCGACAATCGACGAGTTCATGAGAGAGCTTTCAATCAACCATGAAAAGTCCAACCTAGGCGAGGCGCAACAACCGGCGACTGTAGCGTGCAAATCGGCGGGACGAGTTACTAGCAATAGATCAGCCAAACAAAGCGTTGCCCTCCGAAGGCTGATGTCAAGGGGCAGGAGGACAAAGAGGAACTGAAAAGAGACAACAAGAACAAGGATTTGCGAGGCCCTCGTTCTTGTATTTCAACTCGCGAAAAGTTCACGTAAGCACTGCGTAAGCAGTTGCGACACGGTAAGAACCCATAGCTCAGCTGGATAGAGCGTCGCCCTCCGAAGGCGAAGGTCTCAGGTTCGAATCCTGATGGGTGCGCCATTTTTTTGATTAAATACAATAATTTACGCCATCGCCAATTGTCACTCCAACGTGCGGCGCGGAAAACGTCATCGCATTAGCCGGCGATGCCAAACGGTCGGCGAAGAATCCGACCGATGTTAGTGGAGTTGCCAAGCAGGTGAATTTGACCGCGGGGATATGCAGCGGTTTTTGCTCGCTGTTTTGGTCAAATGCATGATCACCGATATTCTCGAGCGAAACTCACCTACTTGCCTCGCGAGGCGATTCCCCACGAAGCGCTTCGGTATCAGGGCAATATGCTGACCAAGGTATCAACGCTGCCCAGAGGCGCACGGCACCCGACTACCATTGTGACGCGAGGAATGCGGCTGGCCCGCGCTGCGAGCTCGGCCTGGTGAAGATTGCCTGGCGACGACAACTAATAGTCTTCGGCGCCGTTGGACTGCCCCTGGATTGGCAGACAAGTCCCAGCCTCACGCCGCGGCGCTTTCGAACGCCTCGGGACTGACGCCGCCTTTGCACCTCGCGATCGGTTGTCCACTCATGCGCGATCGCACAATGCGTTTGGCCTGCTGTTTGTCCTCGGATTACCGGTGGTATCGATCCTTCTCGGCATTGCCACCTTCGGTGAAGGCCGGCTTGGCTCATCGGCGCTTGGCCTCTTGGTGGTGGTCTGGGTGAGCCTGATCGCATACCTCGTCATGGCCGCCCGCTGGCGAAAGGAAGGGCCAGCGCCAGGGCCAGACATGCCCGTCGGCATTCCCAACCGAATTTTTGCGGCTGCCCTCGTCGCATGGACTGTCGGCATTGCTTTGGCGGCGCGGCCGATTATTACTGTGTAAACGACGGGTATCCCGCACTCACGCGGCATGCAGTGTGGCGACGCGAAAACGTGACATCGCTCCCTACAAATTCGTTTGAGAGATAAGCCATGTCGACCGTAACCTTTGCCAGAAGCATCCTGCGCCTTCTCCTTCTCATCAACTGTATCGCTGCCGGTGCTGCTGCAGTGGTTCTGGTGGTTGCACCGGGTGCAATCCCCGCCATTGTCGGCATTTCGATTACTCCGTCCGCAAACCTACTTGCCTATCTACTCGCGGCGGCCGAGCTTGCCATAGCCTGCCTATGCGTCCTTGCAATCCGATCGGGGCAAAGGGAGACCGATCTCCAGGCCGTCACAGTGCTGGTCGTGTTCCACGTCACCTCGGCCGCAGCCGGCCTGATGGTGGTGTGGTCCGGTGAGAGCGCCCTGGTCTTGTGGAATGTAGTCGCTCGCGCGGTGATCGTCGTGGCCCTGACGTGGAGTGCACGCGTTGCGCTGGCCAGGTAGCGGAGTAACTTGCGGTAGGAAATAGGTTTTCAAGACTATGGAAATACAACTGATCCGGAACGCAACACTGAGACTGCGATTCAGCGATCAAACATTGCTCATCGACCCATGGTTGGCGCCCAAAGGCGAGGGAAAGAGCTATGCTGGGCGCCAACGGTCACCCTTGTCGGATCTGCCCCTGCCACCTCAAGAGATCGTGGGAGACGTGGACGCGGTGGTCATCTCCCACTTGCATTCGGACCATTTCGATTCTCATGCGAGGTCGGTGCTGCCGCGAAAAATTCCGATCCTGTGCGCGGCTCGCGATGCGTCGGCAATCCGGGCATATGGATTTCAAGAAGTGAGAGCAGTCGAAACTGATGTCATTCTTGGGTCAGTTCGAATCAAGCTGACAGGCGGCCGGCATGGACCGGATGAAGTGTTGGAGGAAATGGGAGACGTTTCCGGCTTTCTTTTCCAAGCGACAGATGAACCGACATTGTATTGGGCAGGCGACACAATCTTGTGTGAAGAAGTATCTCAAGAAATAGAGGATTCTTCTCCCGAAGTGATCGTGGTTCACGCTTGCGGCGCTCAGTGGAAGGGGGTGGGACCGCTGGTTATGAACGAGAATATGGTCGAGACGATCTTATCCATCGCTCCTGGGGCCCAGATAGTTGCTACACATCTGGATTCGGTAGATCACGCGACCACCAGCCGCTCATCACTCAAAGCGCATTTTTCGGCAGATGTCAGGGCGAGCAAGCGGCTTCATATCCCAGAGGACGGCGAGACAATTTCATTCCTGCTCTAAGGCCGAAGTTGTGGAACGACGGCGTCTTGAGCTCCGTGTTTGGTGGCGACCAACCGGATGAGCAGCTTCGCCTTTGCCGAACGCAGTATCATGCTATCGTCAGTCAAGCTCGTGAGCGGCACTTTCGGCATTGAGCTCATCACGACCCTCTGCCGAATTCTGCCACGATAATTCTTGCCGTAAAGCATCCCTGAACAGCCCGATCGGACGTTCCAAGCGGCCGGCCGGCGACCGGTATACGAGCCAGGCGTTTAGACGCAGCTCGAAATCAGGTGCTTCGACGCGCTCGACTAAGCCCAGCCAGCTACTTTTCTCGAGAGCATCAGGGGTGACCATTGTGATGCCCAGTTCCCGCGCCGCCAGCGAAAGTCTGAGTTCCATGCTGGCTGCCTCGACGCTGATCCGGAACGGGAGCCGAGCACGTTCAAAGCGCCGCCGTATGGATTCCCGACAGCCGCAGCCCAACTCGTTCATCACCCAGGGCAACCGCGAAAGATCCTGGATTTGAGCGGGCCGAGGGACATTCAGGCCCGATGCAGCAACGAGTACAAAGTGTTGCGGTCCGAGTTCTTCGCCTTCCAAGTCCTGGGGTAATTCGGCACCGTCTTCAAGCACGATTGCCGCAGCATCCAACTCGCTGCGCGCGACTTGTTCTATCAGCCGCGGGGACCACCCTGCGCTCACTTGGACCGCAAGCTCTGGAAATGCATTTCGCAAACCATCGATGGGCGCGCTGAGTGCGGCTTCGGCGAGATAGTGCATGACGCCTAGGCGGAACTCGCCGCGCAACTCGCTGCCCGGTGAAATTCCGGCCTTCAATTCCTCGATCGAGTGCAAGACCCGTCGCGCATTCTCATAGACGCCGCGTCCTGTCGAAGTCGGCTTCAGCGGCTTCGAGTGGCGATTGAGGAGTTCCGAACCAAGCCGGTCTTCAAGGTTTTGTACGCGACGCGTTACCGCTGATTGAGTCAAGTTCAGGCGCGCCGAGGCGGCGATGATGGAACCTGTTTCGACGACCGCGACGAATGCCTCCAGGTCGGGAATGTTCATGCTGGACTCGCATAATGATAATCTCGCATATTCATTTGTAGCAAATTGCGTATTGAGAATAAAGTATGAGAGAGAATCCACACTTGAGAGCGGGCCGCGACAACGGACAGAGCACAACCCGAAGGCTCAGCAGGACAGACTCAATCGCCGACTGAACTGATTTAGGCAGGAATGAATAATGAGTGCGACGACAAGGCCCGATCATCGACAGGGAGTTGAAGCGCAAACGGGTTCCGGGTTGTCCGGAGGACTCGTGCTTATGTTGGCTGTCACAGTGGGAGCCGCCGTTGCCAACAGGTTCTATATCGAGCCGCTTCTGCGTCTGGTGGCAGACACCCTGCACACTTCTACTGTGGCTTCCGGCCTTCTCGTTACCTTCGCGCAGGTTGGGTATGTGATCGGCCTGGTTCTGGTCGTGCCCCTCGGAGATCTGTTCGAACGGCGTCGGCTCGTCGGGGTCATGCTTCTGATAGCCGCGCTGGCTGCGATCGCGTGCGCTGCTGCGCCAAATCTGCCGGTATTGGCTGTAGCGATTTTCTCGCTAAGCCTGCTGTCGGTGGCAGCGCAGATACTGATCCCGCTTGCCGCGACCATGGCCGCACCAGAAAATCGGGGCCGCGTGGTCGGCACCGTCACCAGCGGTCTTTTGATTGGGGTGTTGCTCGCTCGTACGGCGAGCGGCATTGCCGCGGGCTTCGGTGGTTTTCGGCTTATTTTCGCCTGCGCTGCCGCCGCGATGTTCATCCTCGCGATCCTGCTGTGGCTGAAACTGCCACCCAACCCACCATCGGAAAGAGAAAGCTACCCGGCGCTCCTTCGCTCAACTTGGGCGCTTGTCGCAGAAGAACCGGTTTTGCGGCAACGCATGGCGCTCGCATTTATTCAGATGGCCGGGTTTACCGTGCTATGGACGCCGAGTGCATTTCTTCTCGCGGGTGCGCCATATCACTACGATACGACCGTGATAGGACTTTTTGGGCTTGTCGGAGTTGCTGGCGCGCTTGCAGCGCCCTTCGCCGGGCGTCTGGGAGACCAGGGTCATGGTAGGCTGACCGTGACAGGTGCGCTGATAGCAATGCTCTTGAGCTGGGGGCTTTTGGCACTCGGAACGTGGTCCCTCATTGCATTGGTTTCCGGAATAGCGTTGCTGGATATGGCTTTCCAAGGCGCCCACATAAACCATCAACGAACGATTTATGCTCTGCGCCCGGATGCACGCAGTCGACTCAACACGGCCTACATGGTGGCTTTTTTCTTTGGGGGAGTGTTCGGCGCGTCGTTCGCCATTTTCACCTATGACTCTTTCGGGTGGATCGGTGATTGTGTTCTAGGAGCCGTGCTTGCGCTTCTAGCGCTGCTGTTCTGGGCAGCAACCTGGAAAGTCGGACTGGTGGAGAAGCAGAAAGACACCCCAATCACGCGGCCCGGTCGGAATTGAGCTGGCGGTGCGCTCTCCCATCGGTCTCGGCAAGTTCAGATATGTGTTAGCCGTTGCAGATTTCGGTAGCTTTCGACGTGCCGCTGGCGCTCTGGGAGTTCGGCAATCCAGCGTCAGCCGCGCAGTTCAGCAGTTCGAGGACGAGCTTGGCGTCTCGCTGTTCGAGCGACGAACGTCCGGTGCTCATCCAACCGATGCAGGACGACGCCTGCTATATGAAGCGCGACCGGCACTTGAGCAACTTGAGCTGGCCTGCAAGATTGCGGCCGCCGCTGGGCGGGCGGAGCTCGGCATCATTCGTGTTGGAATCCTTACATCGCTTGCCGGCGGCTTTCTGCGGGAAATGTTGCGGTACTATGCCATGCGACACCCCGATATACTGATCGACGTTCAGGATGGCGGCCCGGATGAGCATGTCTCCGCGATCAGAAAGCGCAGTCTGGATATAGCGTTTGTCACGGGTAATCGCTCTGTCACGGACTGCGAGATAGCATTGCTTTGGGAAGAGCGTTCTTACATCGCCATTCCGAAGGATCATATGCTGGCCGGCAAACATCGACTCGACTGGCCTGATCTGCGAAACGAACGTTTCATAGTCAGCCGTTTTGCGCCGGGACCCGAAATACACGAACAAATCTTTCGTCGGGCCGCCGTTCATGGCACGTACCCGGAGGTTCTCTATAAAGCCGTAGGGCAAGAAACGTTGATGAACCTCGTCGGTCTTGGGCAAGGAATCACTTTGGTATCCGCCGCCTGGATCAATGTGAAACTCCCAGATCTCGTGCTGCGTCCGTTGATCGATCCGGCCGACATCGTTTCGTTCAGCGCCGTCTGGTCTCACCAGAACGACAATCCCGCGCTACGCCGGTTCATCAGTGTCGCGCACACGCTCGCCGGACGCGTCCGCCGTGGCGCCTCCGACTGGGCGCCAGAAGCCAAGGGGCTCACTCGGCTCGGGAGCGAGCCTTCCGTAGCCGGACGAATGCCCGGTCCGTTGCCATGAATCGCTGAATCATAGGAGCGATCAAGCGCGCTGGGTCCGGTGCCGCCTGTCCGGTCTCACGCGCCATCACGGCGGCGTAATCAAGCAGGTCGCGGTGAACGTCAGGCGGGGGCTCCACACTCAGCTTGACGGGCTTGTCGTCCGGCACGAACGAGAGCTTCAGCTTGCTTGTCATAGCTCACCCTCCATAGGGTTCGAGGACGAGATCTCGCGTGACGATCACACGCACCGGGAATCCGGGCCGGATTGTCAGCGTCGGAGCAACCTGTAACTGGCGCTGGACGATCTGCTGGCCGGCGTCGTTGATCGTGTCCTGCGCGCCATTGCGGATCGCCTGGATCAGGCGCTCATCGTCATCCATGGTGAGTTCAGCCCCGACAGCCAGTAGCGTCGAAAGGCCGGCGGCCTTGGCCAGATCCCACCAGTGGTAGTCGACTCCATCCTCGAGCCCGGCATAGCCCTGCGTGTCGGCGCCGGGCTGGCGTTCGAGAACGATGGAGCGGCCGCTGGGGAAGATCAGTCGGTTCCAGACGAGGAGCACGCGGCGATCGCCGAAACCCACGTCATTGCTGTATTCACCGATGATGCGCGTGCCCTGCGGGATCAGCACCATGCTGCCAGTGGGACTGTCGTAGACCTGCTGGGTGACTTGTGCGGTGATCTGACCGGGAAGGTCCGACCGGATGCCTGTAATCAGCGCCGCCGGAATGACGGACCCGGCCTGCAGCACAAAGGGCGAGGCCGGTGGCATGACGCGGTCGAGCGCCATGGTGCGCCGGTCAACCGGGGCGTTGAGGAAGGCGAGATCGTTGTTCTGCGCAGCGCCCGGCTGATTGTCGAGATTGAGCCCAGCAAGGTTTGGTGCCGAGGTTTCCCGCGTCGCGCCTGGTGCGGTCTGGAAGAATAGCCGGCTGGTGCGCGCGGCTTCTTTCTCGGCCAAGCGGCGCTGTTCCTCCGGATCAACGCCGGGCGCGTTGATCACTGACGGCGGGACGGGCCGTCCGCGCTCCCGTGCATCGAGGATCGGACGGCCGAGATCGCCGGGAAGTGGGGGACCAAGCACCGGACCAGTGTAGTCGCTGGGCAGGTCGTTCAATCCATCGGCGGTATTACGGTTCTCGGTCGAATAAAGTTCGTCGCTGCCAGCTCCATTGTCGGATGTCTGAAGCGCGTAGATCAGGGCGCCACCGACACCGAGCGCTCCGACCAGACCGAGGCTCGCGAGGACCCGGCGCGAGAGCCGCGTGACGCGCGGCGGGCTTCCCCGGAGCCGCATGGGTTTAGCCGTGTCGGCAGCCGGCGCGTCGAGCGGTACATTGTCCTCTCTGTCGTTGTCGATGTCGCTCATGTTCCTTGCCCTCCGCTTGGGCTCCGGGCGTTCCTCACATGAGAAGCTCCACCGGAGCTTCTCATCCCCTCACGGGGACCGCTCCTCACCCCATCGGTACGTACGACCCTGACCATCTGCTGGCGATCGCCGCTGCCAAGCCGTAGCTCGGCCGCCGCGAAGATGCGGTCCACGATCAGGATGTTTCGGTAGATGCGGCTATTGACGATTTCCGGCTCGCCATCCGAGCCAAGGACGAACACCGGCGGCATCTCGCCCTGCACGATTCCGGCGGGGAAGACGATATAGACACGTCTTCCATCGTCGAAGACCGAGACCGGACGCCAAGGCGGGCTGTCGCCCTGTAGTCCGTACCGGTAGTGGCGGGCCGACGCGATTGGGATCCTCGGTGATGTAGGCGTTGCGCGTTGCGGGGCCGGAGGCTGCGGATAGGCCCAGGCGACGGCGGGCATGTAAGGATCGTCGCGCGATCGCAGCTCGATCATGTAGGTGCGCCGGTCTGTGGTGATGACGAGATTGGTGACGATGTCGGGCCGCGTCGGCTTGACAAGGATATGGACGCGGCGCGACATTCCCGAACCGCTCTCCGTATCGCCGATGATCCAGCGGGCGGTATCACCCGCCGCGATCGGGCCGGCCCCGGTCAATGTCTCGCCCGGCTCGAGTGCGATGTTGGTGATCTGGCCCGGTGCGGCATAGACTTGATACAGCGCCCCCTCGCTCCAGGGGTAGATCTGGATCGCATTGTAGTAGCCTTCCCGGCGAGGCTCGACCCGGGCGGCCACATTGGCATTCTCGACCTGTCCCGTCGGTGTGGGCGATGCCTGTCCACCTCGCGCGACCGTCCAGGCCGGCGGCGTGTGAAGCGGTCGCGGCCGTTCCTCGGCCGCGGGCCGTTCGACTCTCGGCAGCGGCGGCACGCTGTCGTCGTAATTGATCTCCGGCGGACGATAGGTGGCGCATCCGGCAAGCGCCGACGCGGAAATCAGTGCAAGCATGGTTGCGGATTTACGGAAAACCGGGAACGCGGGTCTGCGGATAACTACGCTCATTGGCCCATCTCCCGCGACCAGTTGATGGCGTTGACGTAGATCCCGAGCGGGTTGGCGCGTAGCCTTTCGGCGTCGCGCGGCGGCTGGATGACGATGGTCAGGATTGCGGTCCATCTCTCTGTCGTGGACAGCTGACCGTTCTCGTAGTGGCGCTCCGTCCAGGCGACGCGGAAGGAGTTCGGCGAAGCGCGAATGACGCTGGAAACCTCCACCGCGATCTGCTGACGCCCGACCCGTGTGAACGGATCGTTGGCGCGGGCATAGTCGTTGAGCGCCAACGCGCCGCGATCGGTGGTGAACTCGTAAGCGCGCAGCCAGTTCTGGCGCACGATGATCGCGTCGGCCGGGATCGCGCGCACCTGCTCGATGAAGCGCGCCAAATGGAAGGCGATCTGCGGATCGCTCGGCTCGAAGCTGGCGTCCGCCGGTCCGACGGTATGCGCCTCGCCGAGATTGTCGACCTCGACGACCCACGGCACGACATTGCCGGTCGTGGACTGCCAGACCAGGGCGCTTGCGAAGCCGCCGGACAAGATCAGGCAGCCGAACGCCATCAGACGCCAGTTGCGGGCCTGCACGCGGGCCGAGCCGATGCGCTCGTCCCAGACCTGGGCCGCGCGTTGGTATGGCGTCTCTGGTTCAGGGGTTTTGCCGTAGTGGGTGGTGGATCGTTTGAAGAAGCTCATGAGCGATTCCCCTCAGAAAGATTGACAGAACTGGCGCCGCCGTGGCTGTCGCCTGAACGCACCGCATGCGCGGCGGCCTGGACGCCGTGAGAGAGACGCTGCGAGCGCTTCATGCGCTTCGCCCAGTCAGGCGCACCGTCCGTTGGTGCGGATGGAGCTACAGTGGATCCGGCTGTGCTGGCGGCGCCGCCCAGGCTTCCTCCTGTGGTCTCGAACGCCGACCGGGCGCCCGACTGGAAACTCTGTTTCATGCTGCCGGACGCCTTTGACGCGGCACTCCGCAATGGCGATGTGGCGGCCCTCGCGCCTGTGCTCGCCACCACACCGAGACCGGAGGCGACGCCGGCGGCGCCGGACTGACCGGTCGATCCGAGGCTGTAGGCCGTTGCCGCTCCACCTGCGGCAGCGGCACCGCCGCGCGCGGCGGCCGCCGTACCGGAGAGCGCCATGCCGCCACCTCTGGCGGCGAGACCTGCAGCACCGGCGCCAGCCAGGGCAGCGCCACCCACGGCAAGCCCGGTACCGACGGCGGCGCCCGCTCCAAGCTGCGGGCCGCCGGAGACGATGCCGTTGGCGATACCCGGCCCGAAGATGCCGAGGCCGAGCAGTGACAGTGCCGCGAGCACCACGGCCATCGCCTCATCGATTGTGGGGGTAACGCCGCCGAAGCCGGCGGTGAACTGCGAGAACAGCGTCGAGCCGATGCCGATGATGACGGCCAGCACCAGCACCTTGATTCCGGACGAGATCACGTTGCCGAGCACCCGCTCGGCCATGAAGGCGGTCTTGCCGAAGAGGCCGAAGGGGATGAGGACGAAGCCGGCGAGCGTCGTCAGCTTGAACTCGATCAGGGTGATGAAGAGCTGGATCGACAGGATGAAGAAAGCGAGCAGAACCAGCGCCCAGGCGAAGAGCAGGCACGCGATCTGGATGAAGTTCTCGAAGAAGGCGACCCAGCCCATCAGGTCCGAAATGGATTCGAGCAGTGGCCGCGCCGCATCGAGCCCGGTCTGGGCGACACGGCCTGGCCGCATCAGATCGGCCGCGGTGAAGCCGGTGCCCGAGGCCATCAGGCCAAGTCCGGCGAAGCTCTCGAAGACGATGCGGGCGAGATTGTTCCAGTTGCCGATGATATAGGCAAAGACGCCGACGAAGAGCGTCTTCTTGACGAGCCGTGCGACGATGTCGTCGTCGGCGCCCCAGGACCAGAAGAGCGCGGCGAGCGTCACGTCGATGACGATCAACGTGGTGGCGATGAAGGCGACCTCCCCGCCGAGCAGACCGAAACCGCTGTCGATATAGCTGGTGAAGACCCCCAGGAAATTGTCGATGACGCCGGTGCCGCCCATTGAACTTTATTCCTCGTCTCGGGATGCGGTGCCGGACGGTACACGGCCAAGGAAACGGTCGCGGGCCTCGGCCCAGACCGCGAGGCACTCGGCGTCGCGAACGGCCGCCTCACCGAGTTGCTGGCAGCGGCGCTGTTCCGCCCGCAACGGATCGACGGAGGGCGCAAACGCTGGCGCGGGTGCCGGTCGTGCGGGTTCGTCTTCCCGCGTCAACTCGATCACTGTCGCCGTCATGGCAAAGGCGACGAAGACGATTGCCCCGATCCGCGCCAGCGTCTTCCCCTCCATCGCTGCCTCCTTTCCGGCCGTCGGCCGTGTCAGTTGCCACCTCTGTTGAACATCTGCGCGTTGCCGGGCTGGTAACCGCTGCCGGGCGTCAGGAAGCGCCCGCGCTGCACACGTCCCTGTTCGGCCGCGGCAGCGCGTTCGGCGTCGGTCAGCGCTTGGGCGCGGCCATTGGCTGCAATGACGGCCGTGAGGTCGGATAATTGCTGGGCTTGGAGTGCGAGGAGCTGATTGCCGGCCTGGGTCGCCTGCAGGGCGCCGGAGGCGCCCTGGCTTCGATCGACCAGCGCTTCCATCTGGGCGCGGTTGGTTTCGATATTGCCGACGACCCCGGCCTGGACGCGCATGGCGTCCTGCAGGCCGCCAACAGTGTTTTCCCAGCGTGAGCGGGCATCGGCGACGAGTTGCTGCTCGGAAGCGCTCAGGTCGATATTGGCGTATTTCTGCTGGAAGGCCTGGTCGATCTGCTGAACGTCGAAGGCGATGTTCTGGGCCTGCTGCAGAAGGGATTGCGTGCGGCCAACCGCCTGCTGGAGTTGCTGCAACGAGGAATGCGGCAGGCTCGCGAGGTTGCGGGCCTGGTTGATGAGCATCTGCGCCTGGTTCTGCAACGAGGTGATCTGGTTGTTGATCTGCTCGAGGGCGCGCGCCGCCTGCAGGACGTTCTGCGCATAGTTGGTGGGGTCATAGACGATCCATGCCGCCGAGGCTGGCGGCGCCAGCACCATCGGCGGCACCGCGACCGGTGCAGCGATGAGCGCGGCGGCAAAGCGGACCGCCTGCGTACGGGGTTTACGTGTCTTCATGGTGAGTCTCCTCTTCGGCTTGGGGAATGAGATTGCTGAGGTCGGGAATGAGGTCGGCTGCCCAGTCGGCGCCGCGCTCGCGCAGCCAGCCGGCGAGGAAGTCTGTGCGGCCATGTTCGGAGAGGATGCGGGCGATGGCAGTCTGATCGGTCTTGGCGGAGGTGGCGCAGAGCGCC
>NZ_NYVD01000106.1 GCF_002684405.1 Parvibaculum sp.
ATGCCGTGCCCGGAAACCGAGATGGAGCCGCTCCTGCCCTCGGTCTTCGGCGAAAACAAGCTGACCGGCTCCCGCCTCGCGCAAGGCCTGGCCACCGCCTGGACCGATCTGCGCCTCGACGATGACGGCTTCGGCCGCATCCTGATCGCCAATGAAAGCCTGCGCCCCGGCCGGATGGGCCGCATGCTGCAGCGCCTGATCGAGATCGAGACCTATCGGATGACCGCCCTTCTGGGCTTTCCGCTGGCCCGCGAGGTGACGCCCGAAATCGGCGATATGGAGAGCGCGCTGGCCGAAATCGCCGCCGAAACCGCCACGATCCGGGGGCTGGAGGGCGAACAGAAGCAGCTTGCACGGCTGACCGAGATGGCCGCCCATGCCGAAAGGCTGTCGGCGCATACCGAATACCGTTTTTCCGCCTCGCGGGCCTATTACGAGCTGGTGGAACGCCGCCTCGGCGAGCTGAGCGAGGCGAAAATGGAGGGATATCAGCAGATTTCGACCTTCGTGACCCGGCGCCTCCGCCCGGCCATGCGCACCGTGGAGGCGGTCAGCCGCCGCCTCAACACCTTGTCGGAGCATATCGGCCGGGCCTCCGAACTGCTGCGGACAAGGGTCGATATCGCCCTTCAGGAGCAGAATCAGCGCCTTCTGGGCTCTGTGGAACGGGGCGTGAGGCTCCAGCTCCGGCTGCAGGAGATGGTCGAAGGGCTCTCCGCCGTCGCCATCGCCTATTACCTGCTGAGCATCCTCGCCTATCCGCTGGAGGCCCTGCACGAGGCCCCCTTCGGGGAGACCCTGCCCGGCGACCCGCTCACCTGGAAGGCCGTTATGGGCCCGCTCTTCATCGTGGTGATCTATCTGCTGGTCCGCCGCATGGGCCGGGTGCTCAGGGGGCCCGAGGACGGCTAGAAAGGCAAGGACCCGGGGAATAATCCCCCCGGTTGTGCGGCCTCTCAATATGCCTATAGTGCGCCGCAACGCGGTATGGATATCGCACGGCCCCGTCATATCGGTGGCCGCAATTCCCAATTTATCGGAGCGGCGTCGATGAACGACGTGAAAGACGTGAAAAAGGTCGTGCTTGCCTATTCCGGCGGGCTGGACACATCTGTCATCCTGAAATGGCTTCAGGAGACCTATGGCTGCGAGGTGGTGACCTTCACCGCCGATCTCGGTCAGGGCGAAGAGCTCGAGCCCGCCCGCAAGAAGGCGGAAATGCTGGGCATCAAGGAAATCTATATCGAGGATCTCCGAGAGGAATTCGTCCGCGACTACGTCTTCCCGATGTTCCGCGCCAATGCGGTCTATGAAGGGGTCTACCTGCTCGGCACCTCCATCGCCCGCCCGCTCATCGCCAAGCGCCAGATCGAGATCGCGCATGAGACCGGCGCCGACGCCGTCAGCCATGGGTCGACCGGCAAGGGCAACGACCAGGTCCGCTACGAAGTGAGCTACGGCGCACTCGATCCGGACATCAAGATCATCGCGCCCTGGCGCGAATGGGATCTGAACTCCCGCACCAAGCTCATCGAGTTCGCCGAGAAGCATCAGATCCAGATCGCCAAGGACAAGCGCGGCGAAGCGCCCTTCTCCGTCGATGCGAACCTTCTGCACATCTCCGCCGAAGGCAAGGTGCTGGAAGACCCGTTCGAGGAAGCGCCGGAATATGTCTACAGCCGCTCCGTCTCGCCGGAGGAGGCACCCGACAAGCCGACGGTTGTCGAGATCGATTTCGAAAAGGGCGACGCGGTCGCCGTCGACGGCGAGAAGATGAGCCCGGCGACGCTGCTGACGAAGCTCAACGAGCTGGGCGGCGCCAACGGCATCGGCCGTCTCGACCTCCTGGAAAACCGTTTCGTCGGCATGAAGTCGCGCGGCATCTACGAGACGCCCGGCGGCACCATCCTGCTCGCCGCCCATCGCGGCATCGAGCAGTCGACGCTCGACCGCGGCGCCGCGCATCTGAAAGACGAGATGATGCCGCGCTATGCGGAACTCATCTATAACGGCTTCTGGTTCTCGCCCGAGCGCGAAATGCTGCAGGCCGCCATCGACAAGAGCCAGGAAATGGTGACCGGCACGGTGCGCCTGAAGCTCTACAAGGGCTCGGTCAGCGTCATCGGCCGCAAGTCGCCCTATTCGCTTTACTCCGCGCAGCACGTCACCTTCGAGGACGATGCCGGCGCCTACGATCAGAAGGACGCGGAGGGCTTCATCCGGCTCAATGCGCTGCGCCTTCGTCTTCTTGCCGCGCGCAACAAGCGCGTCGGCAAGTAACCCCCAGCAACCTGTAAGAAACTCTCAGTAACGGAAGTCAGATGCGTATCGACGCCATCCCAGTCGGGGAAAATCCGCCGGAAGACCTCAACGTCATCATCGAGGTGCCGCATGGCGGCCACCCGGTGAAATATGAACTCGACAAGGCGTCCGGTACGCTCTTCGTCGACCGTTTCATGCACACGGCAATGCACTATCCGTGCAATTACGGCTTCGTGCCGCATACGCTTTCCGACGATGGCGACCCGATCGACGTCCTCGTGGTCAGCCGCATCCCGGTCGTGCCGGGCTCGGTCATCCGTTCGCGCCCCATCGGCGTATTGATGATGCATGACGAGGCCGGTCAGGACGAAAAGATCCTCGCCGTGCCGGTGAAAAAGCTCAATCCCTACTACAAGGATGTGCACAACTACACCGACATGCCGGACATCCTTCTCCAGCGCATCACCCATTTCTTCGAGCACTACAAGGACCTCGAAGAAGGCAAATGGGTGAAGATCGATGGCTGGCAGGATGCCGACAAGGCCCGCGAACTGATCGTCAAATCGATCGAAGCAGGCGCCAAAGCGGCCTGACAAAGCGGATAGCAATCACCGCGTGAGGAAATCAGGGCAGGCGCCAGCCTGCCTCCATCCCCATGATCTGGGCGGCGGCCTCCTGAACGAGGTCCGCCGCCTTGTTCGTATTGGCGAGCAGAACCACTGCGTCGCCGCGCAGCGGATGAATGACCACCAGGCTCGAAAAGCCCGGCCGGTCGCCCGACTGCCACAGCGTGAACCCGTCCCGCGTCGAGCGCGTGTGAAAGCCCAGCGCCGGTTCGCGCCCGTCGCCGATCATCATGTCGCGCAGCGCCGGATCGAGCCCTTTCGAGGCGAGAAAACCTTCCGCGAAGAGACCGAGATCATGCGCGCTGCTGCGCAGCGACAGCGCCACGCGCGGTTCGTTCCCGCCAAGCGTCGGCACCGGCACATTGCGCTCCAGAAAGAAGACCCCCGCGATCAGCGCCAGCAGGATCCCGAAAACGAGCGCGCGTTCCTCCCCCCGATGGCCGCGACGGAGCACGCCCTGGCCCGGGCGATATACCAGTGCCAGAAAACGCCAGAAAAGAAATCCCGCAAGGCCCAGGCAGACGAGAAATGTAATCGCATAGGCCAGCACCGCCGCGAGCATCGGCCAGCCGATGAAGAGCCCCATCGGCACCATGGCCGCCGCGAAAGCGCCCGCCGTCGCGATGGCGAAATCGCGCGGCACCATCCGGATCCGGTCCAGCAGGAAATGAACCGCCGCGAAAGCGAGCGGCAGCGCCAATGCGAGCATGGCCAGCCAGGGCAGGAAAACGGCGGCAAGCGCCTGCCAGAGCGGTACATAGCCCCGCGCCACCGAACGTGTCAGCGCTTCCGGCAGCCGGTAGCCCGAGGACAGCATGTCGAAAGGCTTGAACACATAGGCTGTGACGATGCGCTCAAAGGGGGCGTCCACCCTGTCTTCCATGACCCGGGCAAGCCCGCCATAACCGCCCGCCATCACCAGGTCGGCGCCCGCCACGCGACCCCGGCTCTGCCAGATACCCGAGACGATACCGGCACGCCGGCCCTTTCCTTCCAGCACCTGTCGCAGCGGTACGGCCTGCCCGTCTTCGGCAACCGGCTCGCCGAGCGTCAAAAGCCGCGCTCCCACCATGCGCATCGCCGTATAGGCCGCCACCGACTTGCCAAGCGCACCCGCTTCGAAAAGCGTGTTGGCGCTCACCTTGCGGTCGCCCAGCGCATCGGCAAGCCCGTAGCCCTTTTCGAAAACCAGAACGCCCTTGCGGATAACGGCCACGGCAAGGCCGGGCACGTCTTCTTCCGCCATGCGGCGCGGCAGGTAATCGTCGAGCGCGCGCGCCATATCGCCGACCGGCCAGCGCGCCATGCCGCCATCCACTCTGGCGTCGCTCGCCTGCGCGCCCGGCAGGGCGGCGAGCATCGTCAGCAGCACAAGACAAAAGCCGATAAGGCTGGCGCGGACCCGCGCGCAATCAGATGGGCGCATCGAGCGGTATCCGGGGAATTTGCCGCCTGAGACCGAGCGCTTCGATCTCCGCGATCTGCGCGGGGTCGAGCGGCCCTTTTTCCGCGGCATCGACAAGCTGGCCGAGCTCCGCGCGGTTCTTGACGCCGAGCACCACCGTGTCGACGCCCTCGATGGCCAGCGCATAGCGATGCGCGATCGCGGCCGGATCTTCGCCCCAGCTTTCGCAGAGCGCGCGGAAAGGCACGGCCTTTTCGTAATCCTTCATGTCGGGATCGCCCGCTTCGAGCGGACGATCAAACGCCGCGGTAAGCGCACCCGCCTGCACGGCGCGAATGCCCATCACGCCGACATCATTGTTCTTCGCGGTCCGGATGATGTTGCGCGGTTCCGTCGGCTCTTCATAGCGCTTCAGCCCGCCGGCCGAATCCATCAGGTTCGCGATCACCTGCACCACATCGGGCTTCGGCTCGCTCCTGAGCGCTTCCATGATCGATATGGGCAGGCCGATTCCCGTCACGCCCCAGGCGCCGATGATCCCTCGCGCCTTCAGGCTCTCGAAGGTCGGAATCACTTCCCCGACGAAACGCGACCAGGAGACGCCGCCATTGTTGGCGTAATCGGGATGCTGCTCATAAACGTAGTCGTCGGGATGGATATTGGAATGCAGGATGTAGCAATCCGCATGCTCGCGCTTCAGCGTCTCGAGGCTGAGGCGCACCGATTTTTCGAGCCGCCCGGGAATGTCGTCGGCATGGCGCGCGCCGACCATGCACTTGGTGGAAACGCGCAGATGAGACGGCCAGCCGCCGTCGAACGCTTCGCCGACGACCGATTCCGCCTGACCGTAAAGCGGAGCGAGGTCGAGGAAATTGATGCCCGCATCGACCGCGGCGCGCACCGTCGCGACGGCCTCCTCGCGCGTCGAATTTCCCCAGACGAGGCCCAGCCCGCCGCCGCCCAGCGTCAGCGCGCTGACGGGCCACAAATCTCCAAGCTGACGCATCTCCATGGCGAGCCTCCTCTGCCTGAAAGTCGTCCAGTCGCCCTAAAAATCGGAGGGCAACGCAATGCCATGCTGTCGGCAGGCGGCGATCACCGTGTTGCGCAACAGGCAGGCAACCGTCATCAGCCCCACGCCGCCCGGCACGGGCGTGATGGCGCCGGCGACCTCCTTGGCTTCATCGAAGCAGACATCGCCGATGAGCCGCGTCTTGCCCTCGCCCTTTTCCGGCGCGGGTACGCGGTTGATGCCGACATCGATCACGATGGCGCCGGGCTTCACCCAGTCGCCGCGCACCATGTTCGGGCGGCCCACCGCCGCGACCAGAATATCGGCCTGCCGCGCCAGCGCGGGCAGGTCGCGCGATCGGCTATGCGCGATGGTAACGGTGCAGTTCTCTTTCAGCAGAAGCTGCGCCACGGGCTTACCCACGAGATTGGAGCGCCCGATGATGACGGCATGCTTGCCCGCAAGCTCCCCGCCCGCCGCCTGCTTCGCCATGATGACGCAGCCCTCCGGCGTCGCGGGCACCATGGCGGGCAGACCGCTCGCAAGGCGGCCGGCATTCAGCGGATGCAGCCCGTCCGCATCCTTGACGGGATCGATGGCGTCGATGACGTTCTGCTGGGAGATCTGCTCGGGCACCGGAAACTGCACGAGAAAGCCGTGCACGGCCGGGTCGGCATTGAGCTCGGCAACCTTGGCAAGAACCTCTTCCTCGCTGGCGCTGCCATCCATCTTGTATTCGAAGGAGTTCATGCCCGCCTCGCGCGTGGCGATGCCCTTGTTGCGGACATAGACCTCGCTCGCCGGATCGGTGCCGACCAGCACCACGGCAAGGCCGGGCGTCAGCCCGTGCTCGGATTTGATGCGTGCAACTTCCTGCGCCACACGGGCCTTGAGCGCGGTGGAGATGGCCTTGCCATCGATGCGATTGGAAACTGTTTCGGACATGCGGCACCTTTCTTACGAGGGTGGGTGCCCAGGCGAGCGGCGTTTGGAAAACCCTTACGCTCCCCGGTGGTCGATCCACCTCTTCTCGCCAGTCACGCAAGGTCGCGTGGACTATAGAGAGCCCCGCCCCTTGCGGCAACGCCTCAGGAGAGGCCGCGGATATATGCCGCGATATCTTCTTCCAGCACCGCGCTGTCGCCCCTCACCAGCAGCATTTTGAGCGGCGCCGTCTCGCCGGAGGCGATGCTGAGGGAGCTTTTGGGAAGCCCCCATGCCTTGGCGACGAGTTTCATCACCGCCTCATTGGCCTTGCCCTTTTCCGGCGCGGCAGTGACCCGCAGCCGCAACCGCGTCCCATCGCCGTCGCCGACCAGCCCCTCGATCCGGTTGGCGCCGGATTTGGGCGTCACCTTGAGCGCGACCAGCACCCCGTCCGGTGCGCGCCGGACCGGCAGATCACCCGGCAAAGGAGGCCGCATAGGTCTCCCACATCAGGTTCTGGGCGAAGACCAGCAGCAGGATGAGGACCACGGGAGAGATATCGATACCGCCCAGATCCGGCAGCACCCGGCGGATGGGCCGCAGAACCGGCTCCGTTAGCTTGTAGAGCGTGTCGGCCACGGCATAGACGAAGCGATTGCGCGTATTGACCACGTCGAAGGCGATCAGCCAGCTCAGCACCGCCTGGATGATGATCACCCAGATATAGAGATGGATGATGGTGGAAATCAGCTGCAGGAGAGAGGTCATGGGAGCCCTTCTGATGTGGCATCTGCGCGAGCGCACTCCACCCTGTTTCCCGGTGAAATACGCGACGACACGGCGTTCAAGCAGATGTAGCGGGCCAGAGCGCCCGGTTCAAGCACGGCAAGCGCTCCACCCCCTATGGAGAACGGCGCCGAAGGCCACCAATCTCTTGACATATGCCGGTCGCAAAGCATATGTAGCGGCTTCCGGCGCATGGGCTTTCGGCCCCGCCGAGGCAAGCTGGAACGGGGCCGTAGCTCAGTTGGGAGAGCGCGTCGTTCGCAATGACGAGGTCAGCGGTTCGATCCCGCTCGGCTCCACCAGCCTTCGCCTATCGGCTACGGCTCGGCAAGCCCGCGATATCGTAGCGAAGGCTGCCACGTCGAAGGGACGAAGCCACGCAGACAGCTTCACGCCAATTGGGTTGTCATGAAGTCTCGCTGACCGCTAGCCGACCTCCCCCAGCCAATGATCCAGGAACCGCTCCAGCCAGGCCCTTAGTTCTCCGTCATATTGTTGCCGGTCGCGGCGATGGTCCGGTGCCGGCTGGGCGCCCGGAAGCTCCAGCCGCTCGCGGCCCCGGGTCAGCCAGATATTCATCATCAGTGCCGTCAGCTCGGGATGGAACTGGATGCCATAGGCATTCGTCCCGTAGCGCATGGCCTGCACGGGATAGGCCTCGCTCTCTGCGAGCCGTACCGCGCCCGAGGGCAGCTCAAAGCCCTCGCGATGCCACTGATAGACATAGGTCGGATCGGCAAAGAGATCGCTTCCCTCGTCGGTGGGATGGATCGGGTAATAGCCGATCTCGACCTTGTCGTCCTCCCGGCCATAGACCCTCGCACCCAGCTGCTTCGCCATGAGCTGACCGCCAAGGCATATGCCCCAGAAGGGCGCCTCTTCCTTCAGCGGCACGCCGATCCAATCGATTTCCGTCCTGATGTAGTCGAGATCGTCATTGGCGCTCATCGGCCCGCCAAAGACGATGGCCGCCCTGTGTTCTTCCATCGTCTCCGGCAGAAGATCGCCCAGTGCGGGCCGCCGGATATCGAGCCTATGCCCGCGAGCCCGGAGCGCCTGACCGACCCGGCCGGGCGTCGAGCGCTCCTGATGCAGCACGATAAGGATGGGCCGGGAATCGCGGAATGTTTCGGCGTCGGAACGGGGCATGGCGCTCACGCGTGTTGAACCTCTCAAGTGTGAGATGGCCCAGCGAAACCTGCAATGCTTATCTCATGTACCTGAACCAATCGACAGCGAAAGCGCACGGCACCCATAGCAAGCCCAAGGATCATAGGACGATGGCTCTATTCCAATAGCGCCTCTTTCAAGCCGTCGAAATCCACACTCTTACCCTTCAGAGTAAAAGTCACGACCTTCACATCCAGCATATCAATAGCTTTACGAAATAACGGGTCCCTTGGCATCGCAGGGCATACAAGGACTCGTTTGGGAGGCGTCGCCTCCCCCGCCCCGTACACAACGAGCTGCCCAAGTGCTGTAAACAAACTCTGTGTGTCAGATGAGGCTTTGACCTCAAAGAGAACACTCATCGCACGATCATGAAGGAGATATAGGTCGGGCTTCATCGCATAGCGCTGCGAATTTACAGCTTGTTTTCCCAAAGCGTTCTGAAGGGCGTTTGTTACGCGACCATGAACTCGCTTAATTTGCGCCGGTGTATTTTGGTACCCGCCGCCGGTGCCGTCTTTCTCATTTTCTGGATTGAACGCAGCCCTCTTGTTCTCGGCCGACGGCGTTTTACTTTTTCGAGATAACGCTCGCTGCCGTGCCAGCGAGCGGAGCCGATTACACTCTCGTACATATCGGATCAGAGAGCTTAGGAATTCTGGATCACCTAACCTCCCTATTACAAAAACGGACTCCTCTCTGTTATCGGAATGCTCAACGGGTTCCGGCGCAAATCCACAAATCGTACGCCGGAAGTTTACAAGCGAAACTTGTCCTCCCCTCCCGCCGCCAAGCAGTCCCTTATGAGCTAAAAACAATTCACCATCGTCGCTTACGACCGCACGCCCTGCGGTTCCTCGATCAACCTGCCCTGTCGTCAAATTTATCTCAACGGTTGCACCGACTGGCGAACCCTCCGAACCCAAATCCATCCCAAACCAACAATACCAACGTCCCTTATACTGTTTGGCTTTGCTAATATGCATCCAAAGGCCATGTTCGCGCAGCCAGTACAAACGAGCATTGCCGAGTTGAGACGAAGGGCCTGGATGAGAAATTCGTCGGCGCAGGTTCTCGGCTCCCGCCTTCTCAAACTCTTGGACAAGTGCAGACCTCAATCGCCGAACTTCTCTTTCACTGTTTGTGACTTTCAACATTTCCACCCTCCGCATTAGCCCACGATCCAGCCAAATTCGGCCCGTTCGCCTAGCCACCCAACGTCCGCAAATTTTGAACGACGAGGCCCTTCACCTTTTCGCGTCGACTACATGGCGGAGATGCCGCCATCGATCTTGATCTCCGAGCCCGTGATGAATTTGGACTCGTCCGACGCCAGGAACAGCACCGCATAGGCGACATCGTCCGGGTCGCCCACCACGCCCAGCGGCACCTGGCGGGCAAGTTTCTCCTTCAGCTCGTCGCGCGAGATGCCTCGCGCCATGCCGTCCAGGATCGGCGTGTCGATGAAGGTCGGATGGATGGAATTGGAGCGGATGCGATAGCCCCGCTTGGCGCAGTGAAGCGCCACCGATTTGGACAACAGCCAGACGCCCGCCTTGGCCGCGTTATAGGCGGCCATATTGTGCCCCGCGATCAGGCCGGCGATGGACGAGGTATTGATGATCGAACCCGGCGCATGCGGCACCATGTAGGAGATGGCGTGCTTGCAGCCGAGAAAGACGCTGTCCACATCCACCGCCTGCACATGCTTGAAGGTCTCGAAATCGGTGTCCTCCACCGTCGTGCCGCCGCCGATACCGGCATTGTTGAAGAGCACATTGATACCGCCCATCGCATCGTTCGCCGCGGCGAGCGCATGCTTCCACTGCTCTTCCTGCGTCACGTCGAGTTCGACCGCGAAGGCCGCGCCCGGCACTTCGGCATTGATCCGCTTGGCGACCTCTTCGGCGCCCTTCGCATTGATGTCGGCGAGCGTCACTTTCGCGCCCTCGCGCGCCATCATCAGCGCCGTGGCTTCGCCGAGCCCCTGCGCGCCGCCGGTGATGAAGGCCATCTTGCCGGCCACGCGGCCCTTTGCGGTTCCTGTCATCGGATACTCCCTTTCACTCTTTTCTGGTTTGTGAACTGTCGATTGTCAGTCGGCCGCTGCCGGTTCCGCGCGGCCGGTTACGATCCATGCATAGATAAAGGCGATGCCCAGAATGCCGTCGATCGCCGGCCCCGGCAGGTCGCCGCTGACGATGCGCCCCTCGGAAAAAAGTGCCAGCGATGCGATGAAGAAGGAAAACTTCTCCACGATGGCCGCGAGGATGAAAGGCCGATAACGCTTCGGATCCTGCGCGATTACCATGAAAGCGAACTGCCAGGCGAGCGCCAGCCCCATGAAGCCGTAGAAGAACTGCGGATGCGCGAAGGGAACGCCCCGCGCGAAATTCTCCTCCATGAAGAAGGACGGCACGATGACGAATAAGCCGTAGATCGCCGCGAGGAGAAAGATCGATTTGGCCGCTTTCATGAAGGTTCCTCTTTAAAGCATGGCGGTGTTGGTCGGGACGCCGAGAAACAGACGCCCCGTCAGCTCATAGGTCGTGTCGGCCACCATCGCATGCTGCGTGGCGACGTGGATGTCGCGAAAACGGCGCTGCAGGGCGTGACTGCGATAGACCGAAGAACCGCCCGCCAGCGTATACATGAGATCGATCGTCCGCCCGGCCGATTTCACGGCATGGACGCTTGCATGACGTAGATCGCGGCGATGGGCTTCAGTGATTTCGCCATGCCGCGTCGCCGCTTCCCAGGCCGTGTCTATCGCCTCATAGAGATAGGCGCGGGCGGAACGGGTGAGAGCCTCCGCCTCGGACACATCCAGATGCGCCTTGGCGCGCTCCGCCAGCGTCTTGGACGAACCTTGCGGCTTCTTCGCCGTTGCCGTTTCGACGAGATCGTCGATGGCGCCCCGCGCCGCACCAAGCGCCACCCCCGCGATGCCGATGCTGAGAAGCCCGAATGTCGGGAAAGCATAGAGCGGGCGCGCAAGCGGCTTGTCGGAAATCAGGCTGATCGCCTGCGAGGCCGGTACGAATACCTCCTTCACCTCGAAATCCGTGCTGCCGGTCCCGTTCAGCCCGGACACATCCCATGTATCGAGCAACGTGACCTCGCTTTCGGGAAAGAGCAGCATCCGGTTCTGAGGTACGCCCTCGGGCGCCATTTCCGGCTTGCCGTCCTCGCCCATCACGAGACACCCGCCCGCGATCCAGTTCGCATTGCGCGAGCCCGATCCCCATTGCCAGCGCCCCGTAGCGCGGTAGCCTTCGACGCCGTCGTGCACCTCGCGTACGGCCTTGCCGCGCGGCGCGAAAACGCCGGCGCTGATGACGTCCGGCGCACCGAAAACGGCCCGGGCCTCATTGGGCGGCATGAAGCCCGCGAGAAGGCCGGTTGTCCCGCCGATCATCACGCACCAGGCCGGAGAGGCGTCGGCACGCGCCAGCCGTTCCACGACCTCCACCAGAAGGCGGGGATTGGCTTCGAGCCCGCCGCAGGCCTCGGGAATGCAGAGCCGGTAAAACCCGGCCGCCGCGAACCTCGCCGCAATGTCCTGCGGCAGAAAGCGATTGGCCTCCACCTCCGCCGCGCGCTGCGCCAGCTCTTCCGAAAATCCGTCGGCCGCTGCCAGAATGTCTGTTGCCGTCATCGCCTCTTCCTCCCTCATATGCCGCGGCCGAATTTCGGCGTCCGTTTTTCAAGGAAGGACCGTACCGCTTCGCGGTGATCGTCCGTCGTGAAGGTGACCATTTCATAACCGACCGAGGCATCGAGGATGGAATGGGCGAGTTGCTTCAGCCCGATATTCGCCGACACCTTGGAATAGCGGATCGCCATCTGCGCGCCACCCGCCAGCCTGTCGGCGAAAGCGTCGACACTGGCGTCCAGCTCATCCTCGGGCACGGCATGATTGACCAGACCGATACGGGCCGCCTCCGCGCCGGAAATCGCATCGCCCGTGATGAGATATTCCTTCGCCCGCGCATAGCCGATGAGCTGGGGCCAGATGATCGCACCGCCATCGCCGGCGACGATGCCGGCACGGACATGCGGATCGGCAAAGCGCGCGCTCTCGGCGGCGAAGATCACGTCGCAGAAAAGCGCGAGGGTGGCGCCAAGCCCGATGGCGGGCCCTGCGACCTTGGCGACGATCGGTTTTTCCAGATCGAGCAATGAGAAAACGATGCGCTTGGCCTCGGCCGCGTCGGGGCCTTTCGTGCCGCTCTCAAACCCCTGCTTCATCCAGTTGAGATCGCCGCCTGCGGAAAAGCTCGCCCCCTCGCCCGTCAGCACGACGATGTCGGAGGCCGGATCGTCAGCCGCATCGAGAAAGACGCGCGACAATTCTCGGTGCATCGCCGCGTCGACGGCATTGAGCTTGCCGGGATTGCTGAGACTGAGCGTCAGAACGCGGCCGCGCCGTGTCGCCTTGATGCGCTCATAGCCCGAAAAATCGACCCCCTGCTCCCCTGCCATCGCGTCCTCCCTTTTTGCCGGCATCGTCTTTTATGTTTTCACGATTGTGACGCCGAAGGGGAGATGAGGAAAGCGGAGGGCCGGGCAAGGTACGAAAAAACCCCGGCCAAAGGCCGGGGTTTCTGAAACTCGAAAGAGCGTACCGATCAGCTGCCGGACGGGTCGGCGATCGAGTAGCTGGCGCCCACGGCCTTTTCAGCCTCGGCGGCGGTATCGGGCATGACCTTCGCACCCGGCTCGCCGAAGACGACGACCTTGCCGTCCGCACCCTTCACCACGGCGGAGTAGCCGAGACGGTCGGAGCGCGTGACTTCCTTGAAGTTCTGGCCGCCATCCGCGCTGTACCCGACATAGCCCTGAAGACCGGTCAGCACGACATGCTCCTTGTCGAGCTGGACGCCGCCCGCGATGGACTTGTCCGTCCCCGTATCGATCTTTTCCCAGGTATCGCCATTATCGGCCGACCGATAGGCATTGCCGCGCATGCCGAAGACCATCACCGAGCCGTCGTCCAGCGCAAGGCCGCCCCAGAACGACCCTTCATAAGGCGTCTGGATACGGTCGAAAGTGGCACCATCGTCAGTGGAGCGGTAAACCACGCCGAATTCCGCGGCGATGAAGATCGCACCGGACTTCGTCTCGAACGCGCCGTTGAGATGATAGTCGTCCAGCAGGCCTTCGCTCAGCGTCCGCTCGTTCCAGGTCTCGCCGCCATCTTTCGTTTCGACGAATTTGGAAAAGGCGCCCATGGCAAAGCCGTGCGTCTTGGTTTCGAACAGCACCGTCATGAAGGGCGTTTCGGATTCGGGGTCGTAGAAGGCCCGCTCCCACGTCTCCCCGGCATCGCGCGTGCGCAGCACGATCGCGTCATGACCGACGGCATAGCCGAGCTTGTCGGTAATGAAAGTGACGTCGGTCAGCGTCGCCTGTGTCGGCACGGTCTTGGCCTGGGTCCAGTTCTGGCCCCGGTCGTCGGAATAGACCACATTGCCGAACTCGCCCACCGCGACGATACGGTCGCCGGCATTGGCAGCGGCCAGAAGAAGCTCTTTCGCGGCAAGCCTCGATTGGGTCGCATATTCGATTTCGTCGTTCTGGCCGCCATTCTGGCCTTGTGCCGCGGCGTCGGCAGCCTTGGCGGTCAGGGGCGTGAAAGCGACAAGCGCCGCGACGGCACCGCCGGCCAGCGCCCGCGTAACCGTCTGCGTAATGGTTTGGATGCTCGAATTCATAGGTCCCTAGGGCTCCTCACTTAGATCGACATGCTATCGGACAAGATCCCCGAAGACAGAATGCCGATCGTCTAAACAGCACTGGAACACCCCCCTCCCCGCCTGAACGAGCACAGGATGTTCCCGGGCGCGCCTCCCGGCGCCGCATGGGCGACAGCCTGCTTCCCCTGCTCCTTCCCGGGCATACCGGGTCCGGATTTCGAAAGGACCGCAGGCCCGACGACCGCCCCGTTTATTCTTTTTTCGCGGCCGTCATCTTGGTCAGCCGGTCTTATAGCGCGTTCCGGCGCGTCATGCATCAACGGAAATCAAACGCGGTAAATTTGCACGCGCATGGCCGGAACTGCTGGCAAAGTCATGGTTTTTTCAAGGACCGCGACCCTCGCCGGCCATGGCGTACCTGCCGCTGAGACGCCCCCCCTGTCCGGAAACGGACGGCAAAGTCCGGGCTCACTCCGGCAAAACCGGCCTTGGGCAAAACCGGCCTTCAAAACAAACCGGGCCCCGGATTTCTCCGGGGCCCGGCCGATCTCCCGAAAGGGAGGGTCTTTTTAGCGAACGCCCATCTGACGGATGGCGTTCGGCGTGTAGCGGTTCTTGTCGATCTCGTCGGCGAAGTAGTTCACCGGCGGCTCTTCGTTCTGCATGGCAAGCGCCAGGTAGCGGCCGGCCTGCAGGTCGTAGACGATTTCCGCGCCCGAACCGCAGAGCGGCACATTGTAGCGCTGGAGCTGGTGCAGTTCCTGAACGCGCCAGAGCTGACCGCGGCCGTCATAGAGTTCCGCCGTGGAGATCTGCCAGGCGTCCTCGTCATTGTGATAGACGCGACGCGAATAGACGTGGCGCGTACCGGCCTTCAGGTTCGCTTCGAATTCCCAGACACGGCGCAGCTCGTAGCGGACCTTGTCCTGGTTCAGGTGAAGCGGCTTGATGAACTCGTCATAAGACGTGGATTCCGCTTCGTAATCGTTCGCGGCGACCACACGCTTGTGCTTGCCGAGAACGGTCCAGTCGTAGCGGTCCGGAGCGCCGTTATAACCGTCGAAGCTGTCGGACGTGGACAGGCCGTCGGAGTTCGTGCCGGGATTGTCGTAGGCGATATTCGGCGCACGACGCACGCGACGCGTACCGGGGCTGTACTGCCAGGCCTGACGCGGCTGCTTCTCGGCGTTGAGAGCTTCATACACCAGGATCACGTTACCCGCGGAACGGGCCGGGGCGATCGTGTTGGCGATGTAGTAAAGCGAAATGTTGTCCAGATCTTCCGCGCTCTTCACGGCAGGGTCGGACCAGGCGAGGATCGCCTCATCCTGCACGATCTGCATCGTGTAGTCGCCCGAACGGGTCACCGGCGCCGCAGCGAACTGACGCACCACCTTGA
This sequence comes from Parvibaculum sp., assembly GCF_002684405.1. Taxonomy (GTDB): domain Bacteria; phylum Pseudomonadota; class Alphaproteobacteria; order Parvibaculales; family Parvibaculaceae; genus Parvibaculum. The sequence continues at coordinate 15,287 of NZ_NYVD01000106.1, forward strand.
AGGAGCGGTAACGCAGCGTGTGGTTCCAGATCATTTCAAGCCCGTTGTTCGGGATCGGGAACGGGAAGCCGAAAATGCCCTTCGAGATACCCGAGCCGCCGCCGACGAGTTCGCCGACCGCCGCATTGCGCTTGTTCGCTTCGTAAACCTTATCCGGATAAGCGCAGCTACGACGCGTCTGATAGACGTTCATCTTGTAGTCTTTGTACGTCGACAGCAGGGCCTTGTAGCCCGGCGTCAGCACGTCGTCATACTGACCGGCATTCGAAGACGTGATCGTGTATTTGACCGGATCGTCCTTGAACGGGTCGGCCAGTTTGTCGCCCGGCTTGTAGTTCACATTGCTGGGCACGGTCTGCAGCCCACCGGTCCAGGCCGGAATATCCCCGCCGTCGCCGGCCTTCTCGGCGCCCATCGGGGTAAGGTCGTTACCCAGACGGTTCACCTGTGCTTGCGGCACCTTGGCCAGGGCGCTGGTCGTCAGCGCACCGAACACAAGGGCGGACACCAGCATGGTTGTCCTTTTCATATACGTTCCCTCCACTGGATTCTTATGAGGCTTCCGACGCGTCCGAAACTCACGCACACGCCAAGGCCGGTTTCCCCGCCTATTCTGGCAAGATCATAGCAAAACAAAGGACCGCAGCAAACGGTTCCCCCCCGTATTTCTGTGTCCCCCGAGCATCGCTCATTACTCATTTTCCGCCAGTTTTGCCCGGCACTGCATTAAATCTTTTTAATGAAGCGGTCCGCGGACACATCCCGGGCAGAGGATCGCCCTGTCCGGAAATACTCCGCCTACGGATGTTACCCCGCACACCTGGAGAGAATGCCGCGTCCCGGCATCCGCCCCGCGAAACCCGCCCGCCTGAAAAAATGCGGTGCGCAAGAAATAGGCCCGGCGGCATCGCTGCCGCCGGGCCCTGATTTCGTGATCTCCAATGCCGATCAGAAGGCGTAGGAGATACTCGCCGCGACGAAATCCTTATCGGACGAGAAGTTGCGGAACGGATTACCCCAGTTATGGGTGTAGGAGATATTCGCCTTCCACACCGACTGAAGATCCGCCGTCAGACCGACCGACACCGCCTTCTTGTCCTGAACGAAACCGGGACCGACCGGGCCGGCCGAATAGCCCGTCACGTCATGCGCGAAGTTGATATTCGGCGTGAGCGTCCAGGGCGTGTCGAACGCATTGTTGTACTGGGCGCTGAAGGCAAGACGGTAACCGGACGAAAACTGCGAGGCGTATTTCGCCTGGCAGGCACCCGGCACGAAAGCGCCAGTGGCGAGGTCAATCTGCGAACATGCCGAGTCGCCCAGGATCGCGGTCGTAAACGGGCTGTTGGCTCTATTCGCCGCGCGCGGAATACCGAGACCGCTGGTTGCACTGTCGAAATCCGGCAGATACTGGAAGCCGGCATTCATAACCATGAACATCACATCCGCGCCGATGGTCGAAACCATCGGAGAGGACGGGTTGAGCGTGCTGATCAGTCCCAACTGGCCGTTGATCACGTCGTGACGCGCATAGCCGCGATAGGCATCGCCATACCCCGCCGGGTTGTAGGTTTCGCATAGCGAGCTGTTCGAGACACCCGTAAAGCCGCCCAGATCGGCATTGGCCAGATCGTTACAGTTGATGTTCGTATCGCTGAGCGCGAACGGCATGTTGGGCGAATAGGAGACTTCGCCGGACAGGGCCGAGCCGCCCATGATCGGAACCAGGGTGTTGAAGCTGAATCCGAAGGTCGTCGCCATCGGATATTGCAGCAGATAGTGCTTCGTCATTGCCGCGGCGCCGACAACCGTTTCCAAATCCCCGCTACCTGCGCATGCTAGGAAGCCCGCATAGGTTTCGGGAAGGCCGCCACCTGCCAGAGCATTACAGCCACCATACAACGTGGTCGGCTCACCAGTGGCGACGCCTCCACCAAGGATGGTGTCGGCGACGGTCAAGTTGGCCGCAGTGAAGGAGCCGACCGGCGCCACCAGGCTGTAGCGGTTGACATAGAGGCCCATATCGGTGCCGCCATTCAGCCAGTCGGCATAATACTTCAACGCAACGCCCCATGTGCTTGTATCCTCGCCCTGCTCGTCGGCGGTGCGGGGAAGCGTAACCGGATGCGGATATTCACCGATAAACTGGACATAGCGGCCGCCCTCGCCGCCGGCGTCGGAGCCGGAGAAGAAGGTGCCGGCGGGGTCGAGCGTCAGCTTTTCCCAGTCGAACTGCCAGAACGCCTCGATGGAGAAATTCGCCGGCAGGCCCATATTGAAATAGACCGCCGGAATCGGCTGGAAGGCTTCCTTCAGTTCCGAGCCCGGCGTGCGCAGCGCGCTCAGATCCATCGGCAGATAGGAGCTGATGCCGCCCGGAATGAACAGGCTTTCGCCCCAGTTGACGACCTGCTTGCCCACGCGCAACGAGACCGGCTGCCCCAGCAGGTCGAAATTGCCATAGACATAGGCATCGAGAATGGACAGGTCCCGGGCTGCCGAGAGATGCGCATCGCTCCCGCGAACGGCATCCTCGAGCGGCCGCGTGCCGTAGCCGGAGCTGCGTTTGCCCACATGCTCGTCCGCCCAATAATCGTAAAAGCCCTTGATACGGAGAAAGGCCCCGAAATTCTCGTAGCGGGCGCTGATGTCGGTCGTGATCTTGCCCGTCATCGTATAGGGCACGCCGGGACCGTTATTGATATTGCCGTCGTCATCATTGACGCCCATCGACACACCGTTGCCCGCCGGACACCCGCCATTCACGATCGCGATATGCTCGCAATCCTGGTTGGAAGCGCGGATACCCACGCCGAACGACACCGTATTGTCGACGGTAATGTCCACATCGCCGACTTTCAATTGCGTCGCCTGGGCGACCTGCGGGGACATCCCCAGCGCTGTAGCCACGACACCGCCAAACAGCAGCGCCGAGCGCAAGCTCCTTTTTATCATTGAGTGATCCTCCTCGATCCTCGACGTCTTCACTAACTTTGCAGCTGGATCGGGAGGTGTAATCTGGAAGCGATCGACTGTTCCCCCCCGGCCAGTCAGCATCCCTCAATCACAAGCCCACCTTTATTGAAGGGCCAAGTCAAGTCGGAGGGCGGGCTGGACGCGGAGAAGCGCTCCACATTCGGCCCCGGTATGACATTTTTGACACGGCGGAGAGGCGAGAAGGGACCGTTACCGGAATATATTGCACCGCACACTGATTATGTGCAACGCAACATAAACTACTGTCGAATCGAATCTGTCTTATGAGGTAAATGGACGCCCCCGACAGGCCAGCAGGCGAGCGGTTGGAAAAATTTCAGGAAGAGGCTGTCCGTTCGCGCCCGGCAGAGGTAGCGTCAGCCTCCTCGCCGGCTTCCCCGGCCGGCTCGCCGCGTCCGGCGACCGTATAGCCGGTCGCTTTCACTTCGATCGCGCTCAACACGTCCAGCGCCGTTCGAAGGTCCGATTTCGACAATCCGCCCGCCAGCCATTTGCCCGCCGGCGTCTCGCGGTCCCGCATCGCGCGGTAGGCGGCATAGCCACGCGGGGCGATGCGCACCAGCCGCGAACGCTTATGGGCGGGATTGTCGATATACTCCACCATCCCCTCTTTCAGCAGCCGGTTGACGAGCTTCTGGATGAACTGCCGGGAAACCGATCTGAGGCTCGCGAGCTGCGGCACGGTCCGCGGCCCCATCTCGATGAGATTGCGCAGCAACGCCCGGTGCGGCGCGCTGGCATCGGCCTCGCCATGAATACGCGCAGCCATCGCTCCCAGTTCGAAATGGAGCCGGTTCACCGTATCGATGAGTTCGAGAAGGGTCTGGAGCTTCTTGCCCTGCTGGCCCGGAATAAGGGTCAGCGAACCGGGCACGGCGCCTGCCGCCCCCTCCCCGGACGTGGCCGTGGCCGCCTCTTCGGCACTCTCCGGCTGCTTCTTTTCCGAATGCTGACGCTTCTTCCCCATCGGACCCTCGAAAATGCATGGCAAGAATGCGCGAAAGCACATGCAGATATCTGCATCCTAGGGTCGGCTGGCAGCCTGTCAAACGACGTTATGACGAAATCCGCCGCCTCACGGCGCGTCGGGGCGCGTCAGATCTCCTGGGGATCGCCCGGTTCGGCGGCCTCGCGTTCGCGCCCGCTGACGCGCCAGCGCGCCACGATCTGTTCCAGCCCCCGGCGGTCGAGATTGGGCGCGCTCCATGATTGCGAGAAGGCCGCGTTCACATTGCGCGGCAGCGTGTCGGCCGCCAGATCGTGGAAGCGGATACGCATCGGCATGGCCACGCCCTGCCCGAGAATGATCGCTTCCCGGTCGCCGAGCAGCGGCAGGAAGTCGAGAAGGTCGAGCGCGCCGTCATGCGTATTGGCCCGCATCACCTGCTGGTCCCGCTCGGTGGACAACCGCATGGCGACCGCCGTGGAACATTGCGACAGGATGGTCGGGTCGAGTTCGGAGGGCCGCTGGCTCACCAGCGCGAGCGACAAGCCGTATTTGCGGCCTTCCTTGGCAATACGCGACAGCGCCTGGCGCGTCGGCATGAACTTGTCGCCGCCATGCGCCGGCGCATATCGATGCGCCTCCTCGCAAACCAGAAGCATGGGAAGCCCGCCCTTGCTCCAGACCGCCAGATCGAAGGCGATGCGCGAAATCACCGACACCACCACATCGAGGATTTCCGGCGGCACAGTCGAAAGATCGATGACGGTGATCGGTTTTCCGTCGCTCGGTATACGGAAGAGCTTGCCCAGCACATCGGCCATATTGTCCTGAACGGTCAGGCTGCCGAACATGAAACTGTAGCGCTGGTCGCTGACCAGCGTTTCGATACGGCTCTTGAGCCGGCGATACGGCACCGTCGAGCGTGTGCGTTCGAGCTTGCCGAGCTGGTCGTCGATATAGAACAGCACGTCCGAAAGACGGAAGGGTGTCGGCGTCTCGACGGTGATGCCTCCCGTCTCGCCGACGCGGCGCGCAATGGCGGCGCGGCCCGACGAGGCATCGTGAAAGCGCCGCTTCGCATAGAGAACCGCATCGCTCAGGATTTCCACTTCGGCATCGTAATGGCCGTCATGGCTGACAAGCGCCGCCGTCAGTTCCTGAAAGTTCAAAAGCCAGAACGGCAGATTGAGATTGCGGGCATTGATGAGTTCGGCCTGCGCGCCGAACGCGCTGGGATACTCGTTGTGAATGTCGAGCACCACCACATGCGCATATTCATGGCCGACGAGCACGCGCTGCAGGATACTCGTCAGCGCGCACGACTTGCCGCAGCCGGTCGTGCCGACAACGATGAAATGCTTGGCCAGAAGATCGTCGAGAAGCAGTCGCGCCGGCACATTGCTGTCCTGAAAGAGCGTGCCGACTTCCACCGTCGCCTTGCCCGGCTGGTTGTAGACGCGCGTCAGGTCGTGCCGGTCGGCGAGCAGGACGGTATCGCCAAGCGTGGGAAGGCTGGAAACGCCACGCTGGAATTTGAGCCTTCCGTCCTGGCTGTCGACGACCACTTCGCCGGCCAGATTGATCTCGACCAGCCCCATATCGACCTGATCGTCCTCGTCGGAGGGCGCGGGCGCGCTGACCGCCGAAACGATACCGACGACCTGCCGCTCGCGCGTGGGCACTTTCACCAGTTGCCCGATCTCGATACGCCGGCGAAAGCCGCCCTTGTCGCCAGGCGACTTTTCCATCACGGCCACGGCCTGCGCGCCGGAAACCGAAACGATATGCGCGATCCGCACTGGCGGCGAGGCCGGTTTCCCCCGCCGCTCCGAACCGTCGCCGCCGACTTTCATGCCCGAACCGTCAGGTGCCTGACGAGGTGCTGCAACGCCCTTTGTCACGCTTCACCGCCTTTTTCACCTTGGGACGCCGCCTTGTTGGTCGCAGGCAGCGTGAATACGACTGTGGTGCCCTGTCCGGGCTCGCTGGAAATATGGAACTCGCCGCCATGCAGCCGCGTCAGCGCCGCGGCGATCGGAAGCCCCAGACCGGTGCCTTCCTGACTGCGCGAGAAGGCCGACTCGACCTGGCCGAACGGCGTCATCGCCCTGGCAACCTGCGTTTCGTTCATGCCGATACCGCTATCGGCCACGGCGAAGGAGACGCTGTTGTTCCGGTTGCTCGCAACGACCAGCACGATCCGCCCGCCCACGGGCGTAAACTTGTGCGCATTGGACAGGAGATTGATTAGGATCTGCTTCACCCGCCGCTCGTCGAGCATCAGCGGGGGCAGGTCCGGCGTCACCTTGACCTCGAGCGCCTGGCTCTTCTCGCCGATCCTCGGACGCACCATGGAGACGCAGGATTCCACGATCTCCGCCGGATCGTGCCGGCCGAGATCGAGTTTGAAATTCCCGCTCTCGATTTTCGAGATGTCGAGAATATCGCCGATAATGTTGAGAAGGTGCCGCCCCGCGCCGGAAATATGGGTGGCATATTCGACCACCCGATCCTGCTGGGCGGCGGTGTCCTGCATGTGCTGGATGAATTCGGAAAAGCCGATAATGGCATTGAGGGGCGTTCTGAGTTCATGGCTCATATTGGCCAGAAACTCCGATTTCGCGCGGCTGGCGAGGTCGGATTCGAGCTTGGCTGCGCGCAGCGCCTCCTCGGAGCGCCGCCGCGACATCAATTCGCCCATGTTTTCCGTGTACTGAGAGAGAAGCGAACTTTGCCGCCGCTTCCGCCCCATACGCTCCGCATACATGCGAAAGGTCCCCGAAAGGCTATCAACAGGTCGTCTTGACCTTAGGACGCGCTTTGTTTCGGGGAGGTAAACGGGTCGTTAGGAAAAACGAGAAGTTTAAGGCTAAATCACACATGAGGGCCGCGCTGCGAGGTCGCTGGGGCGTGACTCGCAGGCAACGCCCAGCGCCTGCCCGATCCGGCCTGCCCGCCCTAATCCAGGGCGTTTTCGTTCTGCTCGCCGGTCCGGATCCGGATCACCCGCTCCAGCGGCGTGACGAAAATCTTGCCGTCGCCGATCTTGCCCGTATGGGTGACCTTCTCGATCTCGGCCAGCGCCTTGTCCACCATGCCGGAGGGCACGGCGACATCGATCCGCAGCTTGGGCACGTCGGTCACTTCATATTCACGCCCGCGATAGATTTCCGTCTGCCCCCGCTGGCGGCCGAAACCGGCCACCTGCGTCTTGGTGATCCCTTCGATCCCCAGCGCCACCAGCGCATCGCGCAGCTCATCATACTTATGGGGCCGGATAATCGCCGTGATCATGCGCATGGGAAATTCCTGGTCGTATTGAAGGCCATAATGGACGAGCCGCCGGATCGCCTCCGACCGGGAGGGCAGGTCGGACTGCGCCCGTCTCCATTGATCCACCAGATCGTTGAACTCCCTGGAGGCGACGAGCTGGATGCGCTGATCCAGTTTTTCCATGAAACCACTCCGGCGCGGAGCCGAATTCGTCAGAATCCGCCCGCCTGACTCGACTGTCACATGATGAGGCCGGCCCGGCGTGAGTGACCTAACCCCCTGCTATTCTTGACTTTCTAGCATCCGACGGGGGCCCTGTCCAAACTTTGTGAAATCGCGCCAGAAGCTGATATTGACAAACTTACACATCTTACCCATATAATGCTTGCAACGGACCGGAAGGGAGGTCCGGAACGGAACAGCAAAGGCCCGCGCCAACCGCATTGAGAGGCCGGCCGATTTGGAGGATGCAATGATGGACGACGAACTGAACTATCGCGGCGCGCATCATCATGGCGAAGCGAAGAAGGGCCCGAAGGGCAAGCCGACCGACATGCACTATCGCGGCACCGACTTCCGCTCCGACAAGCAGCAGCACGCCGAAAGCCCTAAGAAGCGCGACCATGAGGGCCTGCTCTATCGCGGCGTGCAGCAGCACTGACCTTTGGTATCGGACGTGTCCGGGGCGTTACCCGGACGTAACTTGCTCGGATGCCGCCGCCGGCGCAGCATCCCGGCCGCTTCCCCCAGGGAGCACGACCAACAATAAAAAGCCGGACCAGACTCGAAAGGCCACTCCATGCGCCGGCACGCGCGGGAGTGGCTTCTGTTTGTCCGAAGCCGGAAAAGATGAAGCGATTTCAGGGAAAAGTGGTGCCGCTTGGGTGACTCGAACACCCGACCCCATCATTACGAATGATGTGCTCTACCAACTGAGCTAAAGCGGCCCGCATGGCAGGCGTTTCGAAAACGCCGCCGAAAGAGGCCCTCAAATAACGCGGCGCGCGCCCTTTGGCAATATCCCTGCGACAGGGAAACGCGCAAGCCGCGAAGATTTTCCCGCAAAGACGCGGACGCCACCCTAAGGGGCGTCCGGCAAGGCAGGCTTCGCGGTCCCGCCCAGCGCGAAACTCAGAAACCCTCGCACATCCGCCGCGCTTTTTTCCGGCACCTCTTCCATTGGCACATGCCCCGCATCGGGATAGGTGACGATTTGCGCCTGCGGAATACGCTTCTTGAACGCCGCCGCCACGGAAACCGGAATGAGATGGTCCTGCGCGCCCCACATCACCAGCACCGGCACCTCGATCTCCGGCAGCCTTACGGCGAGGCTGTCGTCGTCCGGCTTGAAACCGGCGAACCGAAGGGCCGTCGCCCGGCGATTGCCGTCGTAAAGCGTGAGATCGTAATAGCGGTCCACCATCGCCGGCGTCACCTTGGACGGATCGGCGAAGACGCTCTTCACGCCTTCCTCGACGAGGGCGCGCGGCGTTACCCAGCGCATGACGACGCGCCCGATGGAACTGCTGGCGAGTTGAAAGGCGAGCGGCGCCTTCTCGTCCTCGGAATGCCGGCGCGGAATACCGGCGGAATCGACAAGGATCAGCGCCGAGACCTTATCCGGATGGTCGACCGTATATTGAGCGGCAACCCCGCCGCCCATGGAATTGCCGCCGATAGCGAAACGGTCCATGCCGAGCTTCACCATCACCTCATCGACGAAATCGGCCATCCCCTTGCGGCTGTAATCGTCGCCCGGCACGGCCCCGGTGAGCCCGTGTCCCGGCAGGTCCATGGTCACGATACGGTAGCTGTCGCCCAGTTGCGCCGCCCATGGCCCCCAGGTCTGGAGCGAGGCGTTGGACCCGTGCAACAACACAAGCACCGGCCCGGCCTCATCGCCCTGCACCCGCACATGCGCATCCGCGCCTCCCGGCAGCTCGATGAACCGCGATGGCGGCTGCGCATATTCGGCAACGAGTTCATCCCTGGGAATGTCGAAGCGGACCGCCGCGATGGCAATCACGACCAGCGCGGCCAGGACCAGCCCTGCGATCCCCCAGACAAAGCGTTTCACCATTTCGTCGAGCCCTCCCGCGCCTCGTCCTCATCCCCATCGGGACCGGGATCGTCGGGCACGGGCGGCACGATGACAAGGTCTTCTTCCGCTTTCGTCCCGTCTTTGGCGGGAGACGCCTTGGCGGGAGTATCGGGTTGCGGGGCGTCGGCTTTTTCCGGCGCGGGTTTTCCGGCCGTCTCCGCGCTCGACGCGCCAGGTTGCGCGACCGGCGAGCGAAGCTTTTCCGTCACGTCCCGGGCATCGTCGCCCGGCGCGGAGAAGGGCTCCGGCTCGACCGCTTCGGTGACCACGCTCTCATGCCTGTCCTCCGGCGCTCCTTCCGCGCCGCCCGGCATGCCGGAGGCCGGCAGCCGGATGGACGGCGTCGCCCAGGTCAGCGCATCGAATTCGCCGGTGACGGGATTGATCGGCGACCAGCGCGGCGAGCGATAGGCCTCGCCCACCCATTGCGGATCGTCCGGCGCATGCAGCGCGCGGGTAAGCCAGCCGCGCGACGAGCCGCGATTGCCGAACTCGCCTTCCTCGATCTCCGCCATCAATTCGCAGACCCGGCGCGTCGGCGCCTCTTCCGCGCCGGGACCGGTAAAGGGAGCAAGCGCCTTGCGCGCGGCCTGCCAGTCGCGCGCGCCAATAGCCGCGCGCGCCACCAGGATCCGGCTCTCGACATGATCGGGCGCCAGCTTTTCCAGTTCATGGGCCCGCGTCAGACGGTCATAGGCGCTCTCGCCCTCCACCATTTCCAGCCAGGCGCCGGCAAGATCGGGATGAGGGTCATGCGCCCAGCCGTCCCGAACGAGCTTCATCGCCTTACGCGTCCGTCCCGTTGCCGCGGCGGCGCGCACGGCAAGCCCCATGGCAGGCGGGAAATAGGGAACGAGCGACAGGGCTTCCGACGCCAGCCGATAGGCCCGGCCGAATGCCTTGCGGCCCGCATCGCCCGGCTGCATACGCGCGGCGACTTCCGCCTCCTGGGCCTGTGCCGTCAGCAGCACGGCGCGGCGCCTTCGGGCATTCTCCCGGTCGACGAGCTTGGAAGCGAGCTCCGCGTCCAGCACATCAAGCGCGGCCTTCCAGTTTTCTTCCGCCGCCTCGATCTCGAAAACAGCCTGCGCCGCCCAGGGCGTGTTGGGGCGCAGCTTGAAGGCGCGCCTGACGATCTTGAGCGCCTCGTCGCGGTCGCCCGCACGCTTGGCCTGAATGAAAAGACCGCGAAGCCCGAGAAATTCCGTTTCCGGCGCCGCGATCATCTGGCGGAAATATCCCGCCGCGGCATGATCGTCGCCTTCAAGCTGAGCGGCCTGCGCCGACAAGAGAAGCGTCAGCGACGGCGCATCGAGAAGCTCGCGCGCATCCTTGGCAAAGCGTTTCGCATCGCCCGCGTCGCCGGCGGCCACCGCCACCATGCCGCGCGAAAGCGCCAGGAAGCCTTTCTTCTGCCGCCGCTCCTGAAAATAGCGCGTCAGTTCCGCCGGGCTGCCCATCGCGCTGACGAAAAGGCGATAGATAAAGAGCGCGAGGAAAGCAACGACGGCAAGCAGCGCGATCCCGACCACGAAGCTCGTGCGGATCTCATAGCCGCGCCAATGCATGACGAGCTGGCCGGGATTGTCGGCGAGCCAGATGCCGATGGCGGACAGCGCCGCGATCACGAGAAATATGTAGAAGGCACGCAGCATGGGGCAACTCAGCCTTTCAGTTCGGCAAGACGCGCCGTGACACGAGCCGTCAGCTCACGGACGAGTTTCTCCGCATCGAGACGCTTCCGCGCATCCGCCATCCAGGGCGCCGCGGCATCGGCGGCCGCGCCTTTCAGCGTCTCGCCCTGCGCCACCGCGCCGGCGAGGTCGCCTTCCTTCAGCTTTTCTTCCATGCGCGCCACGACCGCTTCCGTGCTGTCGCCGGAAATCTCGCCGGTCCGCCGCACGGTGATGAGCGAGGCGGCATTGGCAAGGAAACGATCCCAGATGCTGCTGTCGCCTTCGCGGCGGGCGGCGTCGAAAATCTTCTCGATCAGCGGCCCGAAACGATCTTTCAGCGCCGCGCGCGTCGGCACGCCGTTCGCCGCCGCCTCGTCGAGCGCCGCCGGCACTTCCTCCTTCGGCAGGAAGGAGGAGACCGTCTCGAGCTCGGTCTCGAACGGGCCCGCCCCTTCAATGGCGCGGGAAAGATTGGCCAACGCCAGCGCAAGCGCGGCACGCTGCGCGGCATCCGGATCGTCGGCCTTCTGCTCCAGCGCGGCGAGGCGCGTTTCCATCCGCTGAAGCTGCGGCTCCAGCTTCTCGATCTGGGCGCCGAGTTTGCCGATCATCGCATCGAGACGCGCCACCTTGTCGTCGAGACCGGCGGAGGGCAGTTGCGCCTGCATTTCGCCAAGCCGGTTCTGCGCGGCGACGGCGGCCTTGTTCGCCTCGGTGATCGTGTCCGCCAGCCCGGCATTGCGTTCTTCGAGCGCGTCGAGACGGGCAGTCAGTTTTTCCACCGCCTCCGTCGAAACGCCACCGCCCGCGCCCACGGTTTCGTCGCGCGCGGCCACTTCCTGTTCGAGACCGCCAAGACGCGCATCCAGAGGCTCGAGCGCCTTGCCGATGGCGGTCTGCACATCCGGCTGCCCGCTTTCCACGCTCTCCATCCTGTCGGCGATATCGGCGATGGCCTGCTTGTTCGCTTCCACAGCGTCCCCCGTCCCGGCGGTGCCGTCGGGCTCGGCAATGCCGAAATGCCAGGCGATGACGACCACCGCCGCGGCGCCCGCGATCCCGGAAATGAGACCGCTGATGAGGTGGAGATGGCTGGCCGGCGACGCGGCCGGCGGCGGCGGAGATTTCGCATCGCCGCCGCCATTGCCGTTACCGCCGCCCTTGCCGCCCGTTGAAGCGGTTTTCGGCTTGCCTGCTTCCGAGGCGGCGCTCTTTGACCCCGCACTTTCGGAAGAGCCCCCCGCCTTTTCCGTGCCTGCGGCCCCCTTCGGCGCGTCGGCCTTCACTTCCTCCGCCTTGCCGTCCAGCACCTTGGGGCGTTTCCGCTGGGGCTCGGCGCCACCCCCCTTGCCCTGCCCCTGCGCACCGGGCTTCAGCACCTCCGCGTCGGGAGAGGCTTTCCCGTTCTCGGCACGGGCGTCGCCGTCTGCGGGTTTCTGGGAGCCGGGTTTTTTCGGACCGTTCGCATCGCTCATCGGGGGGCATCCATCTATTTGTCGACTCGATACTATAAGGGCTCGGGGCCCTCAGGTCAGGTCGTCGCGGGCCGCAAGGCCCGTCTTGTTCACAAGCTCAATCAACGCGGCCTGTTCCGGCCTTGCGGCAACATGAACGCGCCTGAAGACGGCGGTTCCGCTTTCGCGCCCCGGGGCATCGGCCAGCGCCCCGGCGACCGCGCCGGAAAGGCAGAACGCCTCGAGCCCGGCCAGCGCCCCGTCGAGGCCCGCCTCATGCACCAGCGACATGAAAAGCCCCGCCGTGCGCGGCGAATAGAGCAGCACGCCGTCCACATCGCGGGCCTCCAGCGCGGCATGCGCCACATCGGGCAGGAAGCGAACCGGGCGCGCCTCGTAAAGCACCGCGCGAACCACCTCGAACCCCTTCACGCCCAGCATGGCCTGCAGGTCGCCCGCCGTCACGCTGCCCGCGACATGCAGAAGCCGCCCGGCACCGGGCGAAAGCTCGGCGCAGACGAGATCGGCCAGCGCCTCCACATCGCCGTCGGCGCTGCGGACCCGGGCAAACCCCGCCGCGCGGGCCGCCGCCGCCGACGCCTGCCCGACCGCATATACGGGAACGGCCTTCATCGCCATGGCCTCGCTGCGCGCCGCCAGCGCCCTGGCGCCATTGGCGCTGGTGACGAGGATCGCCTGCCACTCCCCCGCCGGCAGCTCGGCGGTGTCGTGAAAATCGATTTCCATCAGCGGGGCGAGAACGGCTTCATGCCCGCTTTCGGCCAGAGCCGCCATCAGCTTGCCCGCATCGGCTTCCGGTCTCGTGACGAGGAGCCGCATATCGCCTCATACCGTCTGGAAGAATTGGGGGCCGGCGCGGGATTTGAGATCCTCGCCCGCTTCGACGCCAAGGCTTTCCGCCTCGCCGGCAAGACCTTCTCGCGAGGTCTCGACGACTTCCGCCCCGTCCGGCGTCAGGATCATGCCGGTAAGCCGCATCCGCTTGCCGGAAATCTCCGCCAGCGCCGCGATCGGCGTGCGGCAGGACCCGTCCAGCACCCGCAGCAGCGCGCGCTCCGCCGTAACGCGCAACCCCGTCGCGGCATGATGGATCAGGGAAAGCGCTTCCGCCGCCTCGTCGTCATCGGCCCGGCGCTCCACGCCCACCGCGCCCTGGGCGACGGCGGGGAGAATTTCGTCCGCCGACAGGGGCGCCGTCACGCGGTCCGTCAATCCCATGCGGGTAAGCCCCGCCATGGCCAGCAGCGTCGCATCGGCCACGCCCTCTTCGAGCTTCCGTAGTCGTGTATCCACATTGCCGCGAAACGGAACGATTTCGATGTCGGGCCGACGCAGCTTCACCTGCGCGGCGCGGCGCAGGGAAGACGTGCCGACCACCGCGCCTTCCGGCAGCTCGGCCAGCGAACCCGCCTTGAATGAAAGGAACGCATCGCGCGGATCCACCCTTTCCAGAATGCAGTCGATCAGCAGCCCGTCCGGCAGCACCGTCGGCATGTCCTTCATGGAATGGACGGCGATGTCGATGCTCTTGTCGAGGAGCCCGTCCTCGATTTCCTGCGTGAAGAGCCCCTTGCCGCCGAGTTCGGAGAGATTGCGGTCCTGCACCCTGTCGCCCTGCGTGGAAATGACGACGACCTCCGTCGCCTCTTCCACCGGACGGCCCAGCGCCGCCGCAAGCCGCGCCGCGACATCGTTTGCCTGAATGAGCGCGAGCCTGGACCCGCGTGTGCCGATGCGATAGCGGCGTTGCATGCGTCTTACCGTTCCTGTATGCGCCCCTTCTGGAGCGCGGACCATTCCTGCAAGCGCCCGCTTTCAAAGGGGCGCCAAACTCCGACGCGCCCCTTATATAGTGTTTCGACCCTCTTTCGAGAGGGGCGCATGGCCGCATTGGCCAAAGAAAACCCGGGAAAGGCACCGCACGTGCAACCCATACTGACCGTTCTGGGCATCGAGACGAGCTGCGACGAGACCGCGGCGGCCGTGGTGCGTCTGGAGCCCGGCGATACGGCCATCGGGATCAGAGGCGAGATTCTCTCCAATGTGGTCTTTTCCCAGATCGACGATCACGCGCCCTATGGCGGCGTGGTGCCTGAAATCGCCGCCCGCGCCCATATCGAACATCTGGACGGGCTGATCGAGCGCGCCCTGTCGGAAGCCGGGCTCGGCTGGGACGATCTCGACGGTATCGCGGCGACCTCCGGGCCGGGCCTCATCGGCGGCGTGATCGTCGGCCTGATGACCGCCAAGGGCATCGCCGCCGCGCGCGGCCTGCCGCTCATCGGCGTCAACCATCTGGAAGGCCATGCGCTGACCGCGCGGCTGACCGACGGTCTGCCCTTCCCCTATCTGCTGCTGCTCGTCTCCGGCGGCCACAGCCAGCTTCTCGTCGTGGAAGATGTCGGGAAATACCGCCGCCTCGGCACCACCATCGACGACGCGGTGGGCGAGGCCTTCGACAAGGTCGCCAAGCTGATGGGGATCGGTTATCCGGGCGGTCCGGCGGTGGAGAAACTGGCAAGAAAGGGCGATGCCGCGCGCTTTGCCTTCCCCCGCCCGCTCCTCAACAGGCCCGGTTGCGACTTTTCCTTTTCCGGCCTGAAGACCGCCGTGCGCCAGGCCATCGAGGCTTTCGACCCGCTGACGGAAAAGGACAAGGCCGACATCGCCGCCTCCTTCCAGGCGGCCGTGGCCGACGTGCTCTCCGACCGCGCGGAAATCGCGATGGCGCAAGCCGATCTCGTCATCCCGGAAGGATATCGCCGCTTTGCCGTGGCCGGTGGCGTCGCCGCCAATATGGCACTGCGCGAGCGCCTCCTGGGCACCGCCCATGCCTGCGGCTATGAATTCGTCACCCTGCCTCTGAAACTCTGCACCGACAATGCGGCGATGATCGCCTGGGCCGGCGCGGAACATCTCGCCCGCGGCGAAACCGATACGCTGGACGTCGCGCCCCGCGCCCGCTGGCCGCTCGACCCCGACGCCGCCCCCGCCCGGGGCGCCGGCGTGAAAGCCTGACCGCGTCCCCAACAAAAAAGGCCCCGATACCGGGGAAACGGTATCGGGGCAAATGGACCTCATACAAGGCCCGGGGGGTCGCCGGCTCTCCAAAGGGGGAGGGTGAAAGCCGGCTGAGGGAACGCCCTTGAAAGGCGGAGGTCGGGGGGAGGATCGCCCCTCGCCTTACATGATCGTTGCAACGCCACCCGACAGCAGGATCAGCGACACCGCATAGGCTGCGAGGACCGCGGCGGCGGCGAGGCCGGTGCCCCTGTCCAGAAGCGCGTCCAGATTATGTGCGGTGTGTTTCATCTTCCGATCCTCGATTGCGGCTGGCGGCCCGGCAGCCCGGCGAACCGGCCTGCCGTCGAATCTTCGGCGTCTCAGACGCCGTACTGGGTGACGACCTGCGCAAAAAGCGCGACCGCGTAGCTCGCAAGCGTGAGGGCGGCGAGCTTGTAGGAAACCTTGCGGGGCTGAATGTTCATCATGGGTCTTCTCCTGTGCCTGTAGGAGGGCAGCGTCTCGGCGCTCTCCAGTGCCGATGACGAGGATTTAGGAGACCCCTGAACGAAAAACAATGAACAAAACAAAAAATATTCACTGTTCAGCATTCATGTTGCCGCGATGCAACAGATATTTACACGAAAAAATCAAGTAAATTAAGCAAAATCAACTACTTACGCAGCTTGCTGCAATCGCACCAAGCTGCGAAAAATTTTTGTGCAGTGCGAGAAAAAAGGCCCGTCAGGCCTCGACAGACGCGGTTTCCACAGCCGGAACGCCCGGATCCGCCATCTCCATACCGGCCCGCATGGCGCCGGCAATGAGCGCATAGACCCCTTCGAGTTCCCGCTCGAGCTGTTCGAGCGACAGGCTCGTGAAAAGCTGGGGATACATGAACTTCATCGTGGCGGACTGGATGACCTCGGAGACGAAGGCGGGATCGGCCACCCGGAATTCGCCCGAGGCATTGCCGAACTCGATGATCCTGCGCAGCACCTCGCGCTCGCGGCTCAGGCCTTCATTGAAGAAATTCGGCCGCTCGGTCGCGACGATCTGGGCCATCTGAACGAGTTTCGGATCCTTCTCCAGCGTGTGGAACGTCTCCCGCAAATCCTCGAACAGGAAATCGTGCAGGCGTTCCGAAGCGCTGCGGCCCGGTTGCGTGAGGATACGGGAGAGCGCCGTCGCATTCTGGATCGAGGCATTGCGGCAGATTTCTTCCGCAATATCGAGCTTGCCCGGAAAATAACGATAGATATTGCCCGGCGACATCTCGCAGTCTTCCGCAAGCTCGGCCATGGTTGTCTTCGTGTAGCCGTAATGCTTGAAACGGCTGCGGGCGGCTTCGATGATTTTTGTTCTGGGATCGTCGCTATCTGTCATTTGAACGATTATAAGCAAGACCATTGAACGATCAATGAACCGTTCAATCTTCAGCCGCGTGTTCCGGGCGGCGAAATACGAGAGGTCCAATGCGGCAGTTTGAAAAAATCGGCGTCATAGGCGCAGGCGCCTGGGGAACGGCGCTGGCACAGGTGGCGGCGGACGCCGGGCGGGACGTCACCATATGGGCCCGCGAGCCCGACGTCGTCGAAAGTATAAACGCCACACACGAAAATGCGACCTTTCTGTCCGGCGTGGACCTCGATCGCGGCATCGACGCAACCGGCGATCTCACCGCCGCCGCCCGCGCCGATGCGCTGCTGATCGTCACGCCCGCCCAGTTCGTGCGCGCCACGCTGAAAGAGATGGCGCCGCATCTGGCTCCCGGCACACCCGTCATACTCTGCGCCAAGGGGATCGAGCAACGAACCGGCTCCCTGCTGACGCAAGTGCTGACGGAGACGGTCCCGCAAGCCGCCGCAGCGGTTCTTTCCGGCCCGAGCTTCGCCCGCGAGGTCGCCATGGGCCTGCCCACTGCGGTGACGCTGGCCTGCGCCGACGAGACCCTCGGCCACGCACTGGCTAAAGCCGTCGGCTCGCGCACCTTCCGCCCCTATTACTCGACCGACCTCACCGGCGCCGAGATCGGCGGCGCGGTGAAAAACGTCCTCGCCATTGCCTGCGGCGTGGTGGAAGGCCGCCGGCTCGGCGCCAGCGCCCGCGCTGCGCTGACCACGCGCGGCTTCGCGGAAATGACCCGCCTCGGCCTCGCCCTTGGCGCGAAACGCGAAACGCTGACCGGGCTTTCCGGCCTTGGCGATCTCATCCTCACCTGCAACTCGCCTCAATCGCGCAACATGTCGCTCGGCATCGCATTGGGCGAGGGCAAACCGCTCGACGAGATCATGGGCGCGCGCAATTCGGTGAGCGAAGGCGTCCATACCGCCACCGCGCTCGCCGACCTTGCCAATGCCAGGCAGGTCGATATGCCGATCGCGCAGGCCGTCGCGGCCATCGTGACGGGCCGCATGGAAGTCGACGAGGCGATGGTCGCGCTCCTCTCCCGCCCGTTCCGCGCGGAAGGCGAATAGGCGACGCCGCCATGCCGTCGGGTCCGATCCCTCTTGGGCATGGGGGCCGTTCCGGATAGTCTCGCGCCAAACCACGCCTATGGAAGGTTCCCCGACATGCTTTTCTGTCTCTACTGCACCGACAAACCGGATTCGGTCGATATCCGCCTCGCCAATCGCGATGCCCATCTGAAGTATTGGGCCGATGCGGGCTGCGTGAAGATCGGCGGCCCCTTCACCACCGATGACGGCGCCACCATGAACGGCTCGATGCTGGTGATCGATGTCGCGGACAAGGCGAAAGCCCAAGCGCTGGTCGAGAACGATCCCTACAACAAGGCGGGTCTCTTCCAGTCCGCCGAAATCCGCGCCTGGAAATGGCTGCTGGGACCGCAACAGGGCTGACGGGAGGGACGAACGCGATGGCTTACTGGCTTTTCAAATCCGAACCCGGCACCTGGTCCTGGGAAGACCAGAAAAAGAAGGGCGCCAAGGGCGAACCCTGGGACGGCGTGCGCAACTACCAGGCCAACAACAATATGAAGGCCATGAAGAAAGGCGATCTCGGCTTCTTCTATCACTCGGTGAACGAGAAGCGGATCGTCGGCATCGTGCGCGTCATCGGCGAACATCGCCCGGACCCGACCGACGAGAAAGGCAAGTTCGGCCTCGTCGACATCGAAGCCGTCTGCGACATGCCGAACCCGGTAACGCTCGACGACGTGAAGGGCGAACCGGATCTGCATGAAATGTCGCTCATCAAACAATCTCGGCTTTCCGTTCAGCCTGTCGAACCCGATGCGTGGAAAAAGATCTGCGCCATGGGCGGGCTGAAGAAACTCCCCAAATAAACCCGTGAAGAACCCGCTCGCCCGGCCCGGCGCGCCCGCCCCCGGCACGCGCCTCTGCGCGCTCGACGATATCGACGAACCGGGCGCCAAAGGGTTCCTTTTCGGCAGGGGCGCGGACCGCTTCGACATGTTCCTGGTACGGAAAAATGGCGCGGTCAGGGCCTATGTGAACGAATGCCCGCACGCCTTCACGCCGCTCGAGACATGGCCCGACAAGTTCCTGACGCTGGATGAGGAACGCATCATCTGCTCGACGCACGCCGCCCTCTTCCGCATCGAGGACGGCTACTGCACCTCCGGCCCCTGCGCGGGCAAGTCGCTGATCCCGATCCCGGTCGAAGTCGTGGCGGGTGAGGTGAGGATTGGTCATGCCCGTGCAAATCACTCCTAAAACACAGACATCGTTGACTCTCTTCGAGACACAATCTTTACTTGGGCTAAGCTTCGTTTTGTCTAATTGGGGAGGGGACCTTGATGAGCGATGCAGGCAAGGGGACGACTTCACTAATAAAATCCACAGGTGACATTCCCGAGCCCTATGAAGTGCTTGGATTGGTGTATGGCTATCGACTGCGTCGCGCGGAAGGGTGCGCAAATCAGGTAGCCATTATCGATGCGTTCAAAGAGGCA
This sequence comes from Parvibaculum sp., assembly GCF_002684405.1. Lineage (GTDB taxonomy): Bacteria > Pseudomonadota > Alphaproteobacteria > Parvibaculales > Parvibaculaceae > Parvibaculum. The sequence goes on from NZ_NYVD01000106.1 coordinate 34,695, forward strand.
GCGTCGACCCTGGACGAAAGCGCCCGCGCTATGGGTGGCGATGCCATCATTCATATAGATTTTCTCCAGCGCGACACTTCATCGGCGAGTTGTGGCAGCTCGAAACCCGCATCAGAAGTTTATGCGTGGGGAACGGCAGTGAGGCGCAAATAGGCGCTGCTTTGATTAACCTAATCAAGAACCTCATCTTTTTCGCCGTCCATCTCTCTTCCGGCTACGGAACGAACAATACAGCCATGGACAGGCTGGCTGCTATACTGGCGATAGGCACGATTAAGCTCTACAGGCTTTCTCTATCTCCTCTTGTGGGCGGCGACTGCCTCTTCAATCCCACATGTTCAGTCTTTGCTGAAAAAGCATTGCAAGAACATGGGTGGACACAAGGCATCGCGCTTAGTGTCCGAAGATTGGAAGATTGCTCTGGTGGGTACTCACTCTTCTATGCAGGGGACGGGTGCATAATGATGCGCACCCGCTCCGGTGACATATGTGGAGAAGAATGCTTTTCGGAGAAAATGCGGAGTAAGGTAACGTCATTCAAATCGCTTGCTGCGACTGCCGCGCCTGCAATCACAGACGAGGGCGATTAGCATTCGCAAGGCTCGTATTCTCCCTGAGCCACGGCTCCAGCTTCTCGAAACGAAACTCGCCGCGATCGAAAAGCCCGATCATGAAGTCATAGGCCTCGACCGGATCGGCCTCGAAGACATAGCCGTTGAGACGGAGAAAAACATCCGCCGCCGCGAAGGCGATACGCTTGTTGCCGTCGATGAAAGGGTGATTGACCGCCAGGCTTTCGAGCAGCGCGGCCGCCTCCGCAATCACGTCTTCGTAATAGCCGGTCTGCGGACGGAACAGGGCAGACTCCGCCGCCCCCATATCGCGCACGCCATGCGCGCCGCCATAAAGGTCGATCAGTTCCGCCTGCATGGCGAGGATTTCGGCCAGCGTCAGATAATCGGGCATCGCTCAGCCGCTATTTGGCGAGACGCTTGTAAAGCTCGGCATTGCGCCGGACGCTGTCGCGAAAATGCGCCATGACCTGCTCGCGCGGACGCACGGCCTCCCGGCTTTCCAGATAGCTCCGGAATGCCTCTTCCACCACGGCCTGAAACTGACGACCTTCCGTCTTGGCAAGCTCTCGCATCCTGGCGAGAAGCTCCGGATCGGCCTGGCTGGCAAATTTTTCACGCGCGGTCATGGAAACGACCCCATCAAGTTTCATCAAGCAGTATCATGATATCGCGTGAGGGGCGGATTTCAACCCGCTAACTCGCCTCGAACGCCCGGAAATCCTCGATCAGCGCCTTGGCCGACATCTCCAGCAGCACCTTGCCGTCTTCCGGCTTCGCCAGCGACGGGTCGGACCCGATCCGCCCGTCGGGAAATTTCGCGCGATAATCTTCGGCATCGGTAAAGCGGCCATTGGGCGCGACCTTCGGGTTCATCTCCACCTTTTTGATCGCGTCCGGATAGGCGTAATAGGTGACGGCGACTTCCGACGGTGTCGCATGGCTGCCATGCGAGGCGCCATAGAGCTTCTTGCAATGGTCGAAGACGGGCTTGTAATCCCACCAGTTGACGCGCTTGAGCTTCACCGGCCCACGATTGGACGCGGCGCGTCCGAGCGAGCGGTCGGCATAGATTTCGGCAAAGGCGGCGTCGATGGTGGCGATATTCCCGCCATGCCCGTTGAAGAAATAGACCCGCTCGAAACCGTGATGCGCAAGCGAGGCCACCCAATCATAGATCGCGGCGATCATGGTGGAGGGCCGAAGCGTCATCGATCCGGCAAACCCCAGATGATGCTGCGCGATCCCGACATTGAAGGTCGGCCCGACGAGAATGCCCGCCGCTTCGCTTGCGTGATGGGCGATCGCTTCCGGACAGATCGCATCCGTGCCAATGAGCCCGTTGGGCCCATGCTGCTCGGTGGACCCGATGGGAATGACGATGCCCTTCGACCGCGTGAGATAGTCTTCGACTTCGGGCCAGCTCGATTTGTGCAAAAGCATGATTGCCTCCTGCGCCCTATTGTGACCGTTTAAGGGACCGATCTCCACCCGGGAGGGACATAGTGAGGATCAGACAGGCCGCAACAGCCGATGCCGATGCGCTCGCCGCTATCTTCATCGCCGCCCGCGCACACATGCCCTATCTCGATCCCGGCCTTCACAGCCGGGCGGAGACGCGCGGCTTTATCTACAATGTCGTCAGCAGTCAGACAGTCTGGATCGCGGAAAACGGCGGTATAGCGGGATTTGCCGCCATGGAGCCTCGAAGCGGCGACAACTGGCTCCATCATCTTTACGTCCGCCCCGACCGCCAGAACGCAGCGGCAGGCTCCCGTCTCATGGCGGAAGTAAAGAAATCCATGCCCCAAGGCTTTTCGCTCTGGGTTTTTCAGGCCAATCTCGGCGCCCGGCGCTTCTACCGGCGCCAAAAATGAAGAAAAACTGCCCGACATGCTGCTGCGCTGGCCGGGCCAAAAAATTGAAAAAAAGTCTGAGGAGTAGAGGCGTTGACGACAACGAATGAGCTGGCCGCCGAGAATACAGGCCCGCTGAAGGGCGTGCGCATTGTGGATCTGACCGCCGTGGTGTTCGGCGCCTATGCAACCCAGATCCTGGCCGATATGGGCGCGGAGGTGCTGAAGGTGGAAGCGCCTTCCGCCACGGGCGGCGGCGGCATGGGCGGCGACATCATGCGCTGGCCCGGCCACACGCCGGAAGGCGCACCCGCCGATCTCGGTCCGATCTTCATGACCATCAACCGCAACAAGCGCTCCGTCCTCCTGGACCTCCGCTCCGAGGAAGGCCGCGAGGCGCTGCTGAAACTCATCGCCACGGCGGACGTGCTGACCTCCAACATCCGCTATGACGGCATGGTCCGTCTCGGCCTCTCCTATGAAGACGTGAAGGCGGTGAACCCGTCGATCATCTTCGTCCATGCGGCGGGCTATGGCTCCAACGGACCCTATGCCGGTCTCCCCGCCTATGACGATCTCATCCAGGCAGGCTCCGGCGCGTCGGACCTGCTGCCCCACATGGACGGCAACGAACAACCCCGCTACATGCCGACGATCGTCGCCGACAAGGTGTCGGGCCTCTTCATGGTCTCCGCTATCACCTCCGCGCTCTATCACAAGGAGAAGACCGGCCAGGGCCAGTTCGTGGAAGTACCCATGTATGAGGCGGTCACCTCCTTCGTGCTGGCGGAGCATTTCTACGATCATGTCTACGACCCGCCCACGGGCGATTGGACCTATGGCCGCATCACCAATCCCGACCGCCGCCCCTACAAGACCAAGGACGGCTATATCGGCCTGCTGCCCTATTCCGACAAGCAGTGGGAACAGTTCTTCGAACTCGCCGGCCGCCTCGACGAATACAGGAACGATCCGCGCTTCAAGGACTACAAGACGCGCACCCAGCACATTCGCGAGCTCTATGCGATGATCGAGGAAACGACGCAGACCAAGACCACGCAGGAATGGCTCGCGG
>NZ_NYVD01000107.1 GCF_002684405.1 Parvibaculum sp.
CCACCGGCGCCCGCCGCGAGGAAATGATCTTCGCAATCAGCCAGCGCAAAGGGTTCGGCAGCCGAATGATCGCCGGATCGTTGAACAGGTTGAACAGAAAAGGCTGCACGGCGTCCGGACCGTCCGGCCCGCCCAGATTGAACAGGACGATCGCTACCTTGCGCCGCGCATTGTCAGACATGCCTCAAGCCTTCCAGTTCTTCACAAGCTCCACGAGCTCGGCCACATGATCGGGCGGGGTTTGCGGCACGATGCCATGGCCCAGATTGAACACGAACGGGCCGCCCCCGAGTTCTTCGAGGATATAGGTCGCCTGCCGCCTCATTTCCTCCCCGCCTGCGACCAGAAGCAGCGGATCGAGATTGCCCTGAACGCAACCCTGGCTTTGGAGCCGCTCGCGCGCCCAGCGAAGCTGCATGCCGGTATCGAGGCTCAGCGCGTCGACGCCGGTCTCGCGGAAATAGGTCTCCGCCATCGGTCCCGCGCCGCGCGGGAAGGCGATCACCGGAACATCGGGATATTTCGCTTTCAGCTTGGCCGTGATGGCTTTCATCGGCTCCAGCGCGAAACGCCGGAAGGAAAGATCCGGCAGCGAGCCCGCCCATGTATCGAAAATCTGGAGAGCCTCGGCCCCCTGCTCCACCTGCGCGGAGAGATGCACGACCGTCGCCTCGACCAGCAGATCGATCAATTGCTGGAACTCGTCCGGCGCCCGGTAGGCCCAGGCCTTGGCCGCGCCCTGATCCGGCGAACCACGCCCGCCCACCATATAGGTCGCCACCGTCCAGGGCGCGCCGGCAAAACCGATCAGCGTCACATCCTCCGGCAGGCTTTTGGAAAGCCTCGACACCGTCTCATAGACGGGAGCAAGCCGATCCTTCACCGCACCGAGATCGAGGTCGCCAAGCTGGCCGAGGTTGGTAATGGGCTCCAGCACCGGCCCTTCGCCTTCCTTGAAAGCCACTTCCTGACCCAGCGCATCGGGCACCACGAGAATGTCGGAAAAGAGGATCGCCGCATCGAAGCCGAACCGGCGGATCGGCTGAAGCGTCACTTCCTCGGCAAGTTCGGGGTTGTAGCAAAGATTGAGAAAACTGCCGGCGACACCGCGAACCTGCTTGTACTCCGGGAGATACCGCCCAGCCTGGCGCATAAACCAGACCGGGGGCCTTTCCTGTGTCTCGCCTGCCAGTGCCTTGAGAAGCCGTTTCTTCGGTGCTGCCGTCCCGTTTTTCACAGGCTCTTTCTCCTTACTAATAAAGATTCTTGAAATAGTAGGGGATAGTGGATGGCTGTGGATGATGGGGATTAAAACGCCACCCGTTTTCATCCACAGGCGGGACGGTACATGGCGGCACCCTTCCCGGCCCCTTCCTAACGCAAGATGCCTGTGTGCAGAAGAGGACATAATGTCGAAAGCATCGCAGCTTCGGCAGCTTGATCTGTGGGCGGCTTTTCCACACAGCCTGTGAAGCATGGGGATAATTTGTGGGTCATACCGGGACAGTCATGTTTTCCCCGATTCCCCTAAGCGTATCCGCGGGCTTTTCCCTGGACTCATGAAACAGGGGAGGAAAAACGCAAAGCGGGTATGGCTAAGTCATACCGCTTCCGAAAAGCCGAGTTACGCCCGTTCTCCACACTTATCCACAAGGGTGACAGCAATATACGTGAGGTTGTGCCGGGGCCTGTCCGGCTCGCGTGGCAAGCGAAAAATATTGGCAAGCCGGGGAGCAGACCGATAGTTTGGCGCAGCTGTCGGGAAAGGTTCATGAACTCCAAGCGCATCTTCCATCTTCATCTCGTGTCGGACGCGACCGGCGAAACGCTCAACGCTGTAGCGCGCGCCGCCTGCGCGCAATATGAGGACGCGCGTCCGGTGGAGCATGTCTATGCGCTGGTGCGCGGACCCAAACAGCTCGAGCGCGTATTGAGCGAGATCGAAACCTCGCCGGGTATCGTCATGTTCACCATGGTGAATGACGAGCTGAGAAAGCGTCTGGAAGCGCGTTGCTTTGAGATGCAGGTGCCCTGCATCTCCGTTCTCGATCCGGCGATGCAGGCGCTGGGCAGCTATCTCGGCAAGGAGATTTCCCACAAGCCGGGCTCCCAGCACGCCATGGACGCCGAATATTTCGGGCGGATCGACGCGCTGAACTACACCATGTCGCATGATGACGGTCAGTCGGCGGGCGATCTCGACGATGCCGACATCATTCTGCTGGGGGTCAGCCGCACTTCGAAAACGCCGACCTGTATTTATCTGGCCAATCGCGGCATCAAGGCGGCCAATGTTCCGATCGTCCCCGGCGCACCCTTGCCGCCCGATCTGGAAACGGCATCCCATCCGCTGGTCGTGGGGCTGACCACCAGCCCGGACCGGCTGATCCAGATCCGCAAGAACCGGCTTCTTTCGCTCCATGAGAAGACGGACACCGATTATGTTTCGCCGGAAGCCGTATCCGATGAGGTGGCCTATGCTCGCCGCCTCTATGCCCGCAATGGCTGGCCGGTGATCGACGTGACGCGCCGTTCCATCGAGGAAACCGCCGCCGCCGTCCTCAATCTTTATTCCGATAGACAAAGAGCCGCGCAATGACCCGTTCTCTCATCCTCGGATCCGGCAGCGCGGTCCGTGCCATGCTGCTGTCCCAGGCAGGCGTCGAATTCGAGGTCGTGACCTCCGAGGTGGATGAGGATGCGATCAAGAAAGAATTCGCCGAAGGAGAACAACTGGGAGATACGGAGTTCGCGACCGACAAACTCGCGTTGAAACTGGCCGAGGCAAAGGCGCTCGCCGTCGCCGCAAACCGCCCTGATGCGCTGGTGATCGGCGCCGACCAGATTCTGAGCTGCGAGGGTCGCCGCTTCGACAAGCCCAGGGACATCGATGAGGCCCGGACCAATCTGAAATTCTTCCGCGGCAAGTCGCATATCCTGCACGGCGGCATCGCCATTGCGCAGGGCGATGCGATTATCTGGGGTCATTCCGACCGTGCGACGCTCACCATGCGGGGCTTCACCGATGCTTTTCTGGACGATTATCTCGCCCGGCTGGGCGATGAGGTGCTGAAAAGCGTGGGCTGCTACCAGATGGAAGGCCCGGGCGTTCAGCTTTTCGAGCGGATCGAGGGCGACTATTTCACCATTCTCGGCCTGCCCCTTCTGGCCCTTCTCGCCGAGCTGCGCCGCCTCGCTGCGGTTCCCGCCTGAGGAGGTCCCCAATGCGCAAGGCATGTGTCATCGGCTGGCCCGTCGCCCATTCCCGTTCGCCGCTCATCCATAATTTCTGGATCGAAAAATACGGTATCCCCGACGCTCTTTATGAGCGTCTGGCGGTGGAGCCGGAAAACCTGGCGGGTACCATCGCGCGTCTCAACGAGCTCGGCTATGTCGGCGCTAATGTCACCGTGCCGCATAAGGAAGCCGCCTTTGCGCTTCTCACCCGGCACGATCCGCTGGCAAAACGCCTGCGCGCGGTCAACACCATCGTGACCACCGATGAGGGGCTGGAAGGCCGCAATACCGACGGCTATGGCTTCATCGCCAATCTGAAATCGGGCGCGCCCGGCTGGAAGGCCGCCGCCGCGCCCGCCGTGATGATCGGTGCTGGCGGCGCGGCCCGTGCCATTGCCGCCTCGCTGGAAGAGGAAGGCGCGCCGGAATTGCGCATCGTCAACCGCACGAAGGAACGCGCCGAGGCGCTTGCCCGCGAGATCGGCCTGGCCAACGCTCATATATATGAGTGGGACGAACTGCCGCGCGCGCTGGAGGGGGCCGGTCTTCTCGTCAACACGACGACGCGCGGCATGAAGGGCGAGAACGATCTGACGCTCGACCTGTCGCCGCTCGCCGCTGAGGCCGTGGTCACCGACATCGTCTACACGCCGCTCGAAACGGGGCTCCTGCGCGACGCGAAAGCGGCGGGCCTTGCGACTGTGGACGGGCTCGGCATGCTCCTGCATCAGGCGGTGCCCGGTTTCGAAGCCTGGTTCGGGACGCGGCCCGAGGTTACGGATGAATTGCGCGCGCATGTTCTGGGCGATATGGGTGCCTGAAGAATAAATATGCGTAAGAAGACGGCGCAAGAAGAAGAATGAGAGGGAGAACGCAATGCTGCTGATCGGTCTCACCGGGTCCATCGGCATGGGCAAATCGGAAACCGCGCGCATGTTCCGCGAGCTGGGCGTGCCCGTTTATGACGCGGACGCCGCCGTGCATGAGCTTTACGGCAAGGGCGGCAAGGCGGTCGCCCCCATCGGCGAAGCATTTCCCGACGCGGTCGTCGACGGGGCGGTGGATCGCAAGGCCCTGTCGCGCTGCGTCGTCGGCCTGCCGGATGAAATGAAGAAACTCGAAGCCATCGTTCATCCACTGGTCGGCCAGGTGCAAATCGACTTCCTGAAGCAGGCCGCGGCGGACGGACACGAGATGGTCGTGCTCGACATTCCGCTTCTCTACGAAACGGGCGGCGAATCCCGTGTCGATGTTGTGGTGGTGGTCTCCGCCCCCTACGATCTTCAGAAGCAACGCGTGTTGGCGCGGCCCGATATGGATGGAGCGAAATTCGCGGCGATCCATGCCAAGCAGACGCCCGACGAAGAAAAGCGCAAACGCGCGGATTTCATCGTGGAGAGCGACAAGGGCCTCGACCATGCCACCGCGCAGGTGAAAGAGATCGTCGCGGCGTTGAAAGGCCGGGAAGGCAAAGTGCTTCGGGAGAGACTGCCTCAGGCCTGATCCCGAGCCGGATAGGGGAGACGACGAATGGAACAGAGACTGAGCCTCGTCACACTCGGCGTTGCGGATCTTTCACGCGCGAAGGAGTTTTATGTCTCGCTTGGTCTGACGCCCGCCCAGGCCAGCAACGAACAGGTCGTCTTCTTCCAGTTGAACGGGATCGCACTGGCTCTTTTCCCGCGCACCGATCTCGCCGCCGAGGCGGGCGTTGCGCCTTATGGCGAAGGCTTCAGCGGCATCACGCTGGCGCATAATGTACGCACGCGTGAGGATGTGGACCGGCTGCTCGCCAAGGCGGAAGCGGTGGGCGGCCGCATTCTGCGCGGCGCGCAGGAGGCAAGCTGGGGCGGATATACCGGTTATTTCGCCGATCCCGACGGGCATGTCTGGGAGGTTGCGTTCAATCCCTATGCCGTGATCGGCGAGGACGGCTCCTTCCGCATTTCCGAAGACGACTGAACGCGCTAGACTCAATCCTACAGAATTGATTTGCACCCTGCCCTGCGCGAAGGGACGCGCGCGCGGCGGGAGACGGGGCGAAACCTATGCGCGAAATCGTGCTCGACACGGAAACGACCGGCCTGTCCTGGGCCGATGGCGACAGGCTGGTTGAAATCGGCTGTCTGGAACTGCTGAACCATGTCGCGACGGGAAATAATTTCCACGTCTATATCAATCCCGAACGCGATATGCCGCAGGAAGCATTCAACGTACACGGACTATCGGCGGAGTTCCTGTCCGACAAGCCGGTATTCGCCGACATCGCAGACGAGTTTCTGGCATTTGTCGCGGACGACCCGCTGGTCATTCACAACGCCTCCTTCGATATGGGCTTCATCAACTGGGAACTGAAACTGCTCGGCCGGCCCGAAATCCCCACCTCGCGCGCAGTGGACACGCTGCAGATCGCGCGGCGCAAATTCCCCGGCGCGCAGAACAATCTCGATGCGCTTTGCCGCCGCTTCAATATCGACAATTCAGGCCGCACCTTTCACGGCGCGCTGCTCGACAGCGAGTTGCTGGCCGAAGTCTATCTGGAGATGCGCGGCGGCAGGCAGCCCGGCCTCGTGCTCGACGCCTCGCTCAATCTCGACGGTACCGAAGCGGCCGAGCAGGTCCAGCGCCGGCAGCGCCCGGAGCCCCTGCCCCCCAGGCTGACGCCGGAAGAGGTGGAGGCCCATGACGCCTTCATCGCCACGCTGGGCGAAGACGCTCTCTGGCTGTCGGTGAAGGGTTAGGCGGCGGCCTCAGTTCGGCTTGGTGCCCGCGACTTCCGCCTGCATCTGTTCGCGGCGCTGCTGATAGAGGCTCACGAAATCGATCGGGTCGAGCAGCAGCGGCGGATAGCCGCCATCGCGCGTGACATCGGCGATCATGCGGCGCGCAAAGGGAAAGATCTGGCGCGGGCATTCGATGACGAGCACCGGTTCGAGCTGATCTTCGGGAATGTTTTCCAGGCGGAAGAGACCGGCATAGTCGAGTTCGACGAGAAAGAGCGCCTTGCCGTCGACCTTGGCATCGACGCCGATTTTCAGCGCGACCTCGTAATCGGCATCCGCCATGCGCTGCACACCGACATCGACGCGGACATCGATATTGGGCTGGCCCTGAAGCTGGCCGAGAAGGCTCGGCGCGTTCGGGTTCTCGAACGACATATCCTTCACATACTGCGTCATGACGCGAAGCTGCGGACCGGCCTCAGCCGCTGCGTCTGCGGAAGTCTGTCCGGTCTGGTTGTCGTCGGCCATCTCTCGTCATTCCCCTAAAAATACAGGCTGGCGCCGGCGGATCGAATGCCGCCGGGTCGCTGCTGGCTAGCACGTATGGGAATGACCGGCAAGGAGGCCCATAAGGCCGGGGCGCGCTCTTACTGCTTCCAGGGCGAATCCGGATCGGACGGGCCCTTGCCGTCGGGTTCGTCGTTGGAAATCTCGACAGCCTCGCCCTCGATGACGACGCCGTCCGGCTTCCGGCCCGGACCCGGTTGCGTGCCGCCCCTTTCGGGCCGTCCGTCTCCGTCAGGGCGTCGGCCCATGCCGCCTGCCATGCCGCCCGTCATGCCGCCATCGGCGCCGGGATAGACCTGCAGCCGCCCGGTCCTGATCGCCCAGCTCACCAGTCCTTTCGCGACCGCGTGACGCACCGGCGGAATGAGAAAGAGAAAGCCCATCGTGTCGGTGATGAGGCCGGGCGTGACCATCAGCAGCGCGGCAGCAAACAGGAACATGCCGTCCAGCACCTCCGCCACCGGCGCTTCGCCCCGCTGAAGCGCGGCCTGCGCCCGCTGCCAGGTCTGGAACCCCTGTAGCCGCAACAGCCAGGTGCCCGCCATCGCGGTCAGGATGACGACGGCAAGCGTCGGCCAGAGCCCGATCAGACCGCCTACCTTTACGAGGACGGCGATCTCGGCCAGCGGCATAATGATGAAAATCAGAAAAAGAATCGGGGCCAATGGTTTTCCGCGTTCTGGCAATGCGACCCGCGATGACGGTGCCGGTGGCAAATTGCCTTTCGGTGTCTTACGTTAGATAAGACGAAACAGTAACGGTGCAATGGCCCGCCGTCACGGGCCGGCGGGCCGAATTGAGCCCGGGTGGCGAAAGCGGATGGAAAACAGCGTGACATTTCTCAATCTAATTCTGCTCGCGGTCGCAATAGGCGTGCTTTTCAAGCTCTACAGCGTATTGGGCAAACGGACCGGACATGAAAGGGAGCCTTACGATCCCTATTCCCGCCCGGATGCGCAGTCGGGAGATGACAAGGTCGTCACCCTGCCGCGCCGCAATGCGAACGGCCCGCAGTCCGGACAGCGGAACAGGGAGACGTCCTGGGAGGCCATAGCGCCGGAAGGGTCCGAGCTTGCCCATGCCCTGACCGAGCTTTCGCTCGCCGATCGCAGTTTCGATCCCAATGCCTTTGTCGAGGGCGCCCGCGGCGCCTATGAGATGATCGTGACCGCCTTCGCCCAGGGCGACCGCGAGACGTTGAAGCCGCTCCTCTCCGACGATGTTTTCGCCAATTTCGATGCGGCCATCGAGGATCGTGAGAAAAAGGGCCTTACCCTCGACCAGAGTCTGATCGGCATCGACAAGGCGGAAATCCGCAAGGTGGAGCTGTCGGGCGCGGATGCGCGGATCACCATGCATTTCGAAAGCCAGATGACCTCCTGCACCAAGAATGCCGACGGCGTGGTCGTCGAGGGCGATCCGGTGACCGAGCGTAAGGTCACGGATGTCTGGACCTTCGAGCGCAATGTGAAGAGCCGCGATCCCAACTGGCGCCTGGTCTCTACCAGCAGCACCGATTGAGGGCCGGATCATGGGGGGCGTAGCGGGCCCGAAACAGGGCGGGCGTCTTTCGGCGCTATCGGTTCTTTTTGCGGTGGCGCTGGCTCTGGGAGGCTGCGGCACCATGCAAGGCAGCGACAGCGGCGTGCGCCCGGCCCAACCCGCACAGGCGGGCCCGAGCGGCCTTCATGCGATTTCCTTCAGCGATCTGCCCGGTTGGGCTGCGGACAATCAAGGCGCCGCGCTCCTGTCCTTTAAACGGTCCTGCGCGCGCATCCTGAAGCTTGGCGCGGCCGATCCGCTCGACCGGAAAACCGGCAGCGGTGGTATCTACGGGGAAGCGGGCGACTGGCAACCGGCCTGTCGTTCTGCGCTCGATACGGACCCCGCCGCCGCCCGGGCCTTTTTCGAGCGTTGGTTCACGCCCGTCCGCTTTCCGTCCGAAACCCGGGCCGATGCGCTTTTCACCGGCTATTACGAGCCGGTCATGCGCGGCTCGCTGACACGCCATGGCGCGTACCAGACGCCCATCCTTCGCCCGCCGCGGGGTTTTGCCGAGGCCCGCAGGGCGGGCGTCGTCTTCCCCACCCGCGCGCAAATCGAGGCGGGCGATTACGATGCGGATCGCCAGTCTATCGTCTGGCTGGACAACCCAGTTGACGCTTTCTTCCTGCATGTCCAGGGCTCCGGCCGCGTGACGCTGGAAAACGGCGAAACTGTTCGCCTCGCCTTTGCCGGCAAGACCGGACGACCCTACACCTCCATCGGCAAGGTGCTGATCGACCGTGGCGCTATCGCCCGCGAGGACGTCTCCATGCAGACCATCCGCGCCTGGCTGGAGGCCCATCCCGACCAGGCGAAAGGGGTCATGGACATGAATGAGTCCTACATCTTCTTCCGCCGGCTGGACGGGGTGAGCGCGGATCTCGGACCGGTCGGCGCGGGCCGCGTGCATCTGACGCCGGGCCGCTCCATCGCGGTGGACCGCAGCTACCACCCGCTGGGCTCTCTCTTCTATCTCGCGACGAGCTATCCCACGCCCGGCGGGGACAAACCGCTTGACCATCTGATGGTGGCGCAGGATACCGGCTCGGCTATTCTGGGGCTTCAGCGTGCCGATATCTTCTTCGGATCGGGAGACAGGGCGGGCTGGGTCGCGGGACATATGAAATCGCATGGCGAGCTTTTCGCCCTGGTGCCCAAAGATCTCGCGCCCTGACGGGCGCATCGGGGTCCGTGCCCGGTGACGTGGGTGACGGACGGGCGTATGGCGGTAAGCGGAAACCTGGTTGACGGCAATGGCTGACGGCGACAACAAGACCAGGCGCGGCAAACACGCCCGCAGGCTGAGCGCCGGCGAGAAGGAGCTTTGGCAGCGCGTGACACAGGAAGCCGTGCCGCTTCGCAAGCCGCGCCGGGATCCCACCAACGATACAACGACAACCGACATTCCAATGGCCGATCCAAAGCCGGAAGCCGGCGCCGCCTCCCGCACGCGCCGTGCCGCGAAACCGGCACCGCTCCCGCCGCCGCAGCAACAGCCGGTTCCCGCCGCCCCGCCCCTGACCGGCCTCGACAGGCGTATGACCCAGCGGCTCGGGCGCGGCCAGCTTGAGGTCGAAGCGACGCTGGACCTTCACGGCCACACCCAGGAACGGGCCTATACGGTGCTTGCCTCTTTCCTGACCCGCGCAAGGGCGCGCGGATTCCGGCTCGTTCTCGTCATCACCGGCAAGGGCGACAGCCCTTATGCCCGCCACACGCTGCATGGCAACGACTTCTATAACGTGCCGGAAAGGCCGGGCATTCTGCGTGCCGCGCTGCCGAAATGGCTGGAAGAATCCCGGTTCCGCGCCATCGTGGCCGGGTTCCAGCCGGCCCATCCGCGCCATGGCGGCGGCGGCGCTTTTTATGTCCGCCTGCGCAAAAGACGCGACAAGTGAGCCGGGCCGCATGACGCCCTTCGGCAAGAAACTCAGGGAATTGCGGGCCGCGCGCGGGCTGACGCTCAAGGACATGGCCGCGGCGCTCCGCGTCACGCCTGCCTATCTTTCGGCGCTTGAGCATGGGCGGCGCGGCCGTCCGAGTTTCCGCTTCGTGCAGTCGGTGATCGGCTATTTCAACATCATCTGGGACGAGGCGGAGGAGCTGGAGCGGCTGGCACATCTCTCCCACCCCAGGGTGACGATCGACACATCGGGGCTCGACCCTGCCGCGACCGAAATGGCCAACCGCCTTGCCGAAGAGATCGCCAGACTCTCCACGAGCGAAATCGGGGAGATTTCGAAGATTCTCAAAAAGCGAAACAGGCGCGGCGGGAAGTAAGGGTGGACCCCGGATCGAGTCCGGGGTGACGGCTGTTTTTGAGGCAATGCCTCTCTTTCATCGTCATTCCGGGCTCGACCCGGAATCCATGGCGCCGCGCTGACCCTCAAAGAATGAACTTGGACAGATCCGCGTTCTTCGACAGGTCGCCGATATGCTTGTGCACATAGGCCGCGTCGACGGTGACCGTTTGGCCGTAAAGGTCGCTGGCGGCATAGCTGATTTCTTCCAGCACCCGCTCCATCACAGTGTGAAGCCGCCGCGCGCCGATATTCTCGACCGTTGAATTGACGGACACCGCGATATCGGCGAGCGCGTCGATCCCGTCCTCGGTGAAGTCGAGCGTCACGTCTTCCGTCTGCATCAGCGCCACATATTGCTTGATGAGGCTGGCTTCCGGCTCGGTGAGGATGCGCTTGAAGTCTTCCCGGGTCAGCGCCTGCAGCTCCACCCGGATGGGCAGACGGCCCTGAAGCTCCGGCAGGAGGTCGGAGGGCTTGGAGATGTGGAAGGCGCCGGAGGCGATGAAGAGGATGTGGTCGGTCTTGACCGCGCCATGCTTGGTGGAAACCGTGGTGCCTTCGATAAGCGGCAGCAGGTCGCGCTGCACCCCTTCCCGGCTCACATCGCCGGAACGCTCGGATTTCGCGCAGATCTTGTCCACCTCGTCCAGAAAGACGATGCCATGCTGTTCGACGAGCTCGATGGCGTCCTGCGTGAGCTGTTCCTGATCGAGCAGCTTGTCGGATTCCTCGGCGATCAGCACGTCATGGCTTTCCTTGACGCTCATGCGGCGGGTCTTGGTCCGGCCGCCGAACGCCTTGCCCATAATGTCGGAGAGATTGATCATGCTGACCTGGCTGCCGGGCATGCCCGGCATATCCATGAAGGGCATGCCGGAGGCGGAATCCGACACCTCGACCTCGATTTCCTTGTCGTCCATCTCGCCGCTGCGCAGCTTGGCGCGGAAATTTTCCCGTGTGCTTTCGCTCGCATTTTCGCCCACCAGCGCGGTGAGCACCCGCTCTTCGGCGGCGATATGGGCCTTGGCCTGCACGTCGCGGCGCTTCCTGTCGCGCACGATGCCGATGGCGATTTCCACAAGATCGCGGACGATCTGCTCCACATCCCGGCCCACATAGCCGACCTCGGTGAACTTGGTCGCCTCGATCTTGATGAAGGGCGCCTCGGCGAGCTTGGCGAGGCGGCGGGAAATCTCGGTCTTGCCCACGCCGGTCGGCCCGATCATCAGGATGTTCTTGGGCAGCACCTCTTCGCGCATCGCTTCCGGCAATTGCTGGCGGCGCCAGCGATTGCGCAAGGCGATGGCCACGGCGCGCTTCGCGTCCTGCTGACCGATGATGTAACGGTCGAGTTCCGAAACGATTTCACGCGGCGAGAAACTGGTCATGGGGTGAGGATAACTCCGTGGATAACTGTGGATATCGTCCGTGGAAAACGGGGCTTAAGTGACAATCAGCCTGTCAAAAAGCATGACTTTCTTGCTCCGGATACCAATTTTTCCGGCCCCGGAACGATCCCGGTCATCGGTATGCGGACAAGCTCTTGCGCCAGCGTGAAGGCGACCGGAAACCTTGTTTACTGTGTTGTTTTCATTAGCAAAATAGATCCGTCTGTATGGAGCGGGATGGCACTTTCGCCGACCCTTCCCGTCGTTTCCGCGACCCGTCTTCCAACCCGCAAATCTGAATAATGGCATTCAGCGCCTGTTGGAGCGGAGAGCCGCCGACCCGGCATGTGAAAGACTGTGCCGCTTCGCGGCGCAGCGGTCCGCAAAACCGCTATCGGGGCCGGTCTGCCGGTGTCTGGGGAGCCGTGGGTCCATCGGTCAGCCATCCAGTGCTTCGACAACGACATTGTCATTGGTGTAGACGCAGATTTCCGCGGCAATTCCCATCGCTTTTCGGGCGATTTCTTCCGCGCCGAGATCGCTGTCCATCAGCGCCTTGCCGGCGGCAAGCGCATAATTGCCACCCGAGCCGATGCCGACCACGCCGCCATCGGGCTCCAGCACGTCGCCATTGCCGGTCAGCACCAGCGTGACTTCCTTGTCGGCCACGATCATCAGCGCTTCGAGGCGGCGCAGAAAGCGGTCGGTCCGCCAGTCCTTGGCAAGTTCCACCGCTGCCCGCAGCAGCTGGTTGGGATATTGCTCGAGCTTGGCCTCGAGCCTTTCGAACAGCGTCATCGCATCGGCCGTCGCGCCCGCGAAACCGGCGATCACATCGCCCTTGCCGAGCGGGCGCACCTTGCGCGCCGTGCCCTTCATCACCGTGTCGCCCATGGAAACCTGGCCGTCGCCGGCGAGAACGACTTTCCCGCCCTTGCGGATGGCCAGAATGGTGGTGCCATGCCAGTCGACGGGGAAGCGGCGGTTCGGGTCACTCATAAGACGGGGCTCCGGATAGAGGCGGTAGGATCGCCTCCATGTGGCCTTTCCCGCGAGCGCGGTCAAGACAGCGGGCCGGAATGCCTCGCTTTGGCCTTATAGATGAGAATCGCTTGCAACAAGCAAGGGGCTGGGCCTAGGCTCGGGAAACGCAAAGCGGATGAAGGAAGCACATCATGAGCGAGGCAAAGCGCGTTCTGGCCAGCGAACCGGACCTCCGGACCGTCTATCGCGAGCCGTCAGACGGCGCGGTCTTCAAGCAACTCGCCGTCATCGACCCGCATTCGCGCCGTTTCATCGAACTCTCGCCCTTTGTCTGCATCGGGTCCTCGCGGCCGGACGGGACGGCGGATGTCTCGCCGCGCGGTGGAGAGCCGGGCTTCGTCCATGTGCTGGATGAAAAGACGCTCGCCCTCCCGGACCGGCCGGGCAACAACCGGCTCGATACGCTGACCAATGTCGTCCACCAGCCCGCCGTGGGCCTGCTCTTCTTCATTCCCGGCTTCACCGAAATGCTGCGGGTGAACGGCAAGGCCGTGACCACCACTGACCCCGATCTGATGAAACGCTTTGAGCATCAAGGCAAACCGCCCCGCTCCGTCATGACGATCGCGGTGGAAGAGGTCTATCTGCACTGCACCAAGGCGCTGAAGCGCTCAGGGCTCTGGGAAGTTGACAATCAGGTTCCCAGAGATGAGATGCCGAGCTTCGGCGAGATGATCCGCGACCAGATGAAGCTTGAGATGGACGCCAAGCCCATCGACGACGCGCTGGAGCAGGATGCCAAGGACAATCTCTACTAGGGCTCTATCGGGGCCCGCTAGCGCGGCATTTCGAACTCGCCTGGATCGCCGCCCAGTTCCCGCACCTTTGCCTCAAGCTCGTGAATGCGGGTTTCCAGCCGGTCGAAGGCGGGGGTCAGCGTTTCGCTGTCCCAGCGCGGCTGGATATGGGCCTTGCAGTTGAGATCCCATTCCGTGATGTCGAAATGAATGCCCCGCTCCACCCGGGCCCGATAGCCCGGCACGGCCAGCGGTCTGATCTCTTCGGGGTCTGTAATCGGCCGCGCATGGCCCCTGATCTTGATACGGGTGCGGCTGGGATAGTCGATCAGGAAGATGAAGGCCTGGGGGTTTTCCTCCATATGGCGCAGCGAGACATATTGGGCATTGCCGGCAAAGTCGGCGAAGCCGAGGCGGTTTTCCCCGATCACCCGCAAAAAGCCCTTCGGGCCCCCGCGATGCTGGATATAAGGCGCGCCTTTCGCACTCGCCGTGCCGAAATAGAAATGGTCCTGCGTTCCGATGAAACGGGCGAGGTCGTCGGTCATGCGGCTTTGCCAGGCCATGGTCGGGTTCCTTTTTCAGGCAATGCGGGCACCCTATATGGCAAGCGAGGCAACCGTGCGCTACCCTGCGCATCCCCGGCTGCGATCACAACATCTTGCGTGGGCGTGATCGCAGGTTGCTACCGGCTATTTTGGCGGCCTAATTGAATCAATAACTTGCTAAATACTTCGAAGATTCCGGTAAAACCTCTTAATGTGTCACATGAGGATTCATTAAGCCGTTAGGTTAACGTCGAATAAGCATTTGTATTTCAAATTGAATCTATCTCCAGGCAGGTATCGCGACGGCGGTGAGGCTGGCGCTTCCCGCACCGCGCTGATAAAAGCCGCCCCACGAGTGCAAGAGACCGGACGGGACAGGTCCCCGCCGCCTTGAGGAAAAGGCAAATGGATATGGAACGCGCTGCGCGCACCGCGAAGGTGGAGCGCAAGACCAAGGAAACCAGCATTGCCGCCGAGGTGAATCTCGACGGCACGGGGCAGTACGATGTCTCGACCGGCATCGGCTTCCTCGATCACATGCTGGAACAGCTTTCCCGCCACTCGCTGATGGATCTGAAACTCCGCGCCGAGGGCGACCTCCATATCGATTTCCACCACACCACCGAGGACACTGGCATCGTCATCGGCGAGGCGGTGAAAAAGGCGCTGGGCGACTTCAAGGGCATCCGCCGCTATGCGACGGCCATCATCCCGATGGACGAGACCTGTACCCGCGTCTCGATCGACGTCTCGCAGCGCCCCTATCTCATCTGGAAGGTGGATTTCACCAGGCCGAAGCTGGGCGATATGGATACCGAACTCTTCAAGGAGTGGTTCCAGGCCTTTGCGCAGAATGCGGGCATCACGCTGCATGTCGAGAACATGTATGGCGAGAACAACCACCACATCGTGGAAAGCTGCTTCAAGGGACTTGCCCGGGCGCTGCGCGATGCGATGGAGATCGACCCGCGTACCGCCGATGTCATTCCCTCCACCAAGGGCGTCCTCGGCAGCTGAGCGGTGGCCATGCCGCGCGATCTGCCTTAAACAGGAGCGGATGAAGGACGGGCGGTCCGCCCGCTTCCGGAAGACGGTTCCATGCGCATCTATACGGTCCACTTTCGCAAGGACGCGCCCGCCGATGGCGAGGGCTTCGTTTTCGTGCGCGAGGGCTTTACCTGGGGCGGGCTGATCTTCGGCTGGCTCTGGCTGCTCTACCGCCGCCTCTGGATCCCGCTCATTCTCTGGATCGCCGCGGCGGTGCTGCTTGGCGCCCTGGCCGAGGCCAGCCATGTCGACGAAGCGGTGCCTGTCATCGTCGCCTTCGCCATGCAGCTCTGGCTCGGCTTCGAGGGCAATGATCTGCGGCGCTGGGTGCTGGACCGCAAGGCCTATGTGGAGGTCGATGTCGTCGCCGCGTCCGACAGGGCCGATGCGGAACGTATTTTCTTTTCCCGCTGGAAAGGCCCGGTCGATCTTTCCGAAGCGACCGGAAACTGGGTATCGCCCTCGGGCGGCGTCTGGCCCAAGCGGCCAAAGCGTCCCGAGCGTCCTAAAGCCAAAGACGGCGCCGGCGGCGCGGAAAAGGAGAGTGGCCATCGCGAGGCGGGCGCCAAACAGGGCGTCTGGCCGCGCCGCGACGATGAGCGCGTCCTTGGCCTCTTCCCAAAGCCGCAAGCTTGAGCCATACCACTCGCGCTGAAAACGCTTCAGAAAGCCTCCGATGCTCGTCACCATCGTCGATTACGAATCCGGCAACCTCCATTCAGCGGCCAAAGCCTTTGAGCGCGCGGCCCGCGAACGCGGCTTGGCCGCCGATATCCTCGTCTCGGGCGATCCGGAGGCCCTGCGCCGGGCCGAGCGGATCGTGCTGCCCGGTGTCGGCGCCTTTGGCGATTGCCGCGCCGGGCTCGATGCCATCCCCGGCATGGTGGAGGCGCTGGACGAGGAAGTGCGCGGGAAAGGAAAACCCTTTCTCGGCATCTGCGTCGGCATGCAGCTCATGGCCGAGCGCGGCCTCGAATATGGCGTGCATAAGGGCCTCGGCTGGCTGAAGGGCGATGTTAAGCCCATCGACCCCGCCGACCGCTCGCTCAAGATCCCGCATATGGGTTGGAACGAGCTCACCCTGAAACGCGCCCACCCGCTGTTGAAGGATCTGCCCGGCAATCATGCCTATTTCGTCCACTCCTATGCCTTCAAGGCTGAGGACGAGGAAGATGTGCTGGCCGAAACCGATTATGGCGGCCCGGTCGTCGCTGCGGTTGGCCGTGACAATATGGTGGGCACGCAGTTCCACCCCGAAAAGAGCCAGGCCCTTGGCCTCGCGCTCATCGGCAATTTTCTGACCTGGAAAGTCTGACTCTCATGATCCTGTTTCCGGCCATCGACCTGAAAGACGGCCAATGCGTGCGCCTGGTGCGAGGCCTGATGGAAGAGGCAACCGTCTTCAATGACGATCCGGCCGCCCAGGCCCGCGCCTTCGAGGCGGCGGGCTTTGAATATCTCCATCTGGTCGACCTGAACGGTGCCTTCGAAGGCCGCCCGGTCAATGCCGATGCGGTGGACGGAATTCTTGCCGCCATCTCCATTCCCGTTCAGCTGGGCGGGGGCATTCGCGATCTCAAGACCATCGAGACCTGGCTCGGCAAGGGGATCGCCCGCGTCATCATCGGCACGGCGGCGGTGAAGGATCCCGACCTCGTGATCGAGGCCTGCCAGAAATTTCCGGGCCGCATCGCGGTCGGGCTGGACGCCAAGGGCGGCAGGGTCGCCACCGAAGGCTGGGCCGACGTCTCCGAACTCACCGTGCTCGATATGGCAAAGCGCTTCGAAAATGCGGGCGTCGCGGCCATCATCTATACCGATATCGACCGCGACGGCGTGCTGGGCGGGCTCAATATCGACGCGACCGTCGATCTCGCCAATGCGATTTCCATTCCGGTCATCGCGTCGGGTGGGCTTTCTTCCATCGAGGACATCAAGGCGCTGCAGGCCGCAAACTGCCCCGGCATCGAGGGCGCCATTTCCGGCCGCGCGCTTTACGATGGCCGCCTCGATCCGAAAGAAGTGCTGGCGCTGCTGAAAGGGCAAGCCTGATGCTCAAATCCCGCGTCATTCCCTGCCTCGACGTGAAAGACGGTCGCGTCGTCAAAGGCGTGAACTTCGTCGACCTGCGCGATGCGGGCGATCCGGTGGAGGCCGCCCGGGCCTATGACGCGGCGGGCGCGGACGAGCTTTGCTTTCTCGACATCACGGCGAGCCATGAAGAGCGTGCCATCATTTTCGACGTGGTGCGCCGTACGGCGGAACATTGCTTCATGCCGCTGACGGTGGGGGGCGGCGTGCGCACGGTGGAGGATGTCCGCGCCCTCCTTCTTTCCGGCGCCGATAAGGTATCGATCAACACTGCGGCCGTCACCAATCCGGACTTCGTGCGTCAGGCGTCCGAGAAATTCGGCAATCAGTGCATCGTGGTTGCCATTGACGCCAAACAGGTTTCGCCCGGCAAATGGGAAATCTTCACCCATGGCGGCCGCAAGCCCACCGGCATCGACGCCGTGGAATATGCCGCGCGGATGGCCGAACTGGGTGCCGGCGAAATCCTTCTGACCTCCATGGACCGCGACGGCGCGCGCAACGGCTTCGACATTGCGCTTACCCGCGCCGTGGCCGATGCGGTCGCGATACCGGTCATCGCGTCGGGCGGTGTGGGCACACTCGATCATCTGGTCGAAGGCGTCCGTGACGGTCATGCAAGCGCGGTGCTTGCCGCCTCGATTTTCCATTTTGGGGAACACACGATCGGCGAAGCCAAGCAGCACATGGCGAATGCGGGCGTTCCGGTTCGAATTTGACGCTATTGTCGCACCGCCGCTGCGATGAATTGTAATTTTGGCCTACGCTAATATACAAGTGCCCCTTGAGCGACAGAACGATGACCACACCGGCTGCGCCGCGACCATGATCGACAGGGAAATCGAACTCAAACTGCAATGCACGCCCGAGGCGATGGAGCGCCTGCGCGGGGCGCCCTATCTGCGCGAAAACGGCATGGCGGTCGGCCGCAAACGGATGCGCTCCGTTTATTTCGACACGGACGATCTGCGGCTTGGCGCGAACGGCTTTGCGCTCCGCCTGCGTTTCACCGGCGACAAATGCATTCAGACCCTGAAAGCCGGCAATGACCAGACGGCGACGAGCGTCTTTCACGATACGCGGGAGTTCGAGTCTCTCCTTCCCTGCCGCGTCGATGAACCCGATCTGGAGCTGCTTCCTCCGCCCGTTCGCGAAAAGCTCCGTAAGCTGATCGATGACGAGAAGCTGCTCCCCCGTATCGAGAGCGATATCGACCGGGAGACGGTCGATCTCCGCTCCGACAGCGGCGACCTCGTGGAACTCGCTTTTGATGCCGGCTCTGTGAAAGCCAATGGCAGCAAGGCGGATATTTGCGAAGTCGAACTGGAGTTGAAGGAAGGCAGCCCGGAGGAGCTTTATCGTATTGCGCTCGGCTTTGCCGATATCGTACCCATGCGGATAGCGCGCATGAGCAAGGCCGAACGCGGTTTTGCCCTCCTCCAGGGAACGCCGCCCGCCGCGGTCAAGGCGGACCAGACGGATCTCGACAAGAGCCTCTCCGCGCAAGAGGCTTATGAACTCATCCTCCGCGATTGCCTTTTGCACCTGCTGGCCAATGAAGGTCCCGCCTTCGATGCGCGCCTGCCGGAAGGGCTGCACCAGCTTCGCGTGTCGCTGCGGCGTATGCGCTCTGCATTCACCGTCTTCCGCAAGGAGATCGGCGGCGAAACGGCGGAAATGCTGTCCGCGGAAGCGAAATGGCTCGGCAATGCGGTGGGCCGCGCCCGCGATTTCGATGTCTTCGCCCATGACATCCTGGAACCGGTGACGCCTGCCGAGGGTGAGGAAGAAGCCTTTGCCGTCCTGAAACGCAAGGTGGAGGAAGAGCGGGCCCGCGCCTGGTCCGCTGCGGGCAAGGCAATCCATTCGCAGCGCTACAGCCGTTTCGTGCTGCAGCTGGCGCTGTTCCTGAGCGAACGGGGCTGGCGTGCGAAAAGTTCCGCCGGTGATCCCGTTACCGACTTTGCGGTGCGCGCTCTCGACAAGCGGCAGGCCAGCGTCGAAAGGCTGGGGAGCCGCATGAACGAGCTCGATGAGGAAGAGCGTCATGAATTGCGCAAGCGCCTGAAGAAACTGCGCTACACGCTTTCCTTCTTCCAGTCCCTCTTCGGACGAAAAAAGGCCAAGCCCTATCTGAAAGACCTCTCCCGTTTGCAGGATGCGTTCGGCGCATTGAACGATCTGGCGACGGCCCGTGCCATTCTGGGCGAGTTGGCAAAGGACGATGCCGCGCTCCAGCCCGCCGTGGCGCATGTGGCGGAGTTCCATCTGGCAAGGGCGGAACGGGAATGGGAGAGCGTGCGGTCCCTATGGACCGATTTCACCGCCCGGCCCGCCTTCTGGCGCGGCTGACCTCACGCTTGCCGCCGTGATTGCGATCCAGCGAAATTTTCCGGAGGGGTTAATCATTTCGGAAATACTCACCGCTAAGGTTCGGTGAAACGCTTGCCGAATTTGCACAGAGTATCGGGATCGCGAAGAAATGAGTTCGTCTCCGGCGCCCAGCCGCAAGGAAAACAAGCCCCGCGCGGTCGCCCCTCGAGAAGGCCAGGCGATTGTGGGTCGCCGCATATCGCAGGACGCGCTTCGCCGGATTGCCGATTTCCATATTCGCTATCTGCGTGGCGTGCCCAATGGCTGGTGCGTGGTGATGAAGGAATGCGATCTCTCCGGTCTCGATTTCCGCGGCCTGAATTTCTCGCAGGGCCATTTCATCGGTTGCGATTTCTCCGGCGCCAATCTCGAAGACGCAGCCTTCAAGGGTACGAATCTTTTCGGCGCCGGGTTCGACGACGCCAATCTGACCCGGACGAATTTCGCCCGCGCCGATCTGCGTGGCGCGCATTTCGAGAATGCGGAGCTTTCCGGGGCGGAACTTGCCGGCGCGGATCTGCGGCGCGGCTCGGTCATCAAGATTGGCACCGAAGCGCCGTCGGGCCGGGAGAACTCCTCTTTTCGCGGCGCCAAGCTTCTCGGCACGAATATGTCGGAATGCAAACTTCAAGGCGCGGATTTCGAAGGCGCGGATATTTCCGGGGCGAGCCTTCAGGGCGCTGACCTCCGCGGCGCGAGTTTCAACGGCGCGGAGTTGACCGGCGTCTCGCTTGCCGGGGCAAACCTTTCCGAGGCCGATTTCCGCCGTGCCGTCATGGATGAGGCAACCGCGAATAATGGCGACATGATGCTGGCCGAAAAGCCGCGCCGCGCGCCGGGCCCGGACCGTCTCGCCAAAATGCTGTCGGCCCATATGCTCTGGATCCAGAGCGACGAGGCGAAAGGCCAGCGGGCCGACTTCTCCCGGATGGACATGTCGCGCACAGATTTCGCCGGCGCCATTCTGGCTGGCGCCGATTTCCATGAGGCGATCCTGGCCGACACGAATTTCGAACGTGCTTTCCTTGCCGCCGCCGACCTTCGCGAAACCGTGCTGAAGCGTGCCAATCTCCGCCATACGGATTTGCGCGGCGCAGACCTTCGCGGCGCCGATCTCACCGAGGCCGACCAGGAAGGGGCGAAACTGGGAGACCTTGCCGGGACCGCTCTCTCCACCCGCCGCTGACGCAGAGGAAGGGGGCTGCCCTTCCCGTCCCGCCTTCGCTCTCCTTCCGATTACTGGCCTCTTGTGGATAAATCTGCTAGGTGAGCGCCTTTGGAGCCGGCACGGACAAGGCGCCGGCGATTTCCTTTAGCCTGAGGACAGACCGATGGGCGTCGACGCCTCCCAACTCGATGACCTCTTCCGCACGATCGTTTCGCGAAAGGGAGCTTCGCCCGACACGTCTTACACGGCGAAGCTGCTGGACCGCGGGACCGAGAAATGTGCGCAGAAACTCGGCGAGGAAGCTGTCGAAACGGTAATCGCGGCGGCCGCCGGAAAGCGTGACGAGGTCGTCACCGAAGCGGCCGACATGCTCTACCACTGGCTTGTGCTCATGGCTGCGCTCGACATCGACCCGGCGGAGGTCTATGGGGAGATTGCCCGGCGTGAAGGCCAGTCGGGTCTGGAGGAAAAGGCGAGCCGCAAACGGGGCTGACCCGTCAAAGCGTCTCTCGAAGCAACATCGATCCGGAACCAGCCGATGCCCGACAGTGCGAGCCCTGATGGATTTGAAAAGGCGTCCACTCTTTCACCCTATCGCCATTTCACCGCCCAACGCTGGGGCAAGCTGCGTGAGGATACCCCGCTGCCGCTTTCGGCGGAGGACCTGGAACGCCTGAAGGGTTTCGGCGAACGCATCTCGCTGGCCGAGGTCGAGGAAATCTATCTCCCGCTGTCGCGTCTGCTGAACCTCTATGTCGCGGAGATGCAGGAACTCTACCGCGTCACCTCCGACTTTCTGGGCACCAAGCAAGCGAAAGTTCCCTACATCATTGGTGTGGCGGGTTCCGTCGCGGTGGGCAAGTCCACGACCTCGCGTATTCTTCAGGCACTGCTCGGGCGCTGGCCGAACCATCCCAAGGTGGATCTGATCACCACGGACGGTTTTCTCTATCCCAACGCCGTGTTGCTTGAGCGCAATCTGATGGAGCGCAAGGGCTTTCCGGAAAGCTTCGACATCAAGAAGCTGCTGCGCTTCCTGTCCAATGTGAAATCGGGCAGCGCGGAAGCCGCCGCGCCCGTCTATTCGCATCACACCTACGACATCGTGCCCGGCGACGAGATCGTCATTCGCAATCCCGACATTCTCATCGTCGAAGGGCTCAACGTGCTGCAGCCCTGGAAACCCGATGAGGGCGAAGACCCGGTGCCCTTCGTCTCGGACTTTTTCGACTTCTCCATCTATCTCGATGCGGATGAAGAGGCGATCCGGCGCTGGTATATCGAGCGTTTCATGAGCCTGCGGGAAACCTCCTTCAAGGATCCCAACGCCTATTTCCACCGCTATTCCCAGCTGTCGGACGAAGAAGCGATCGCCACGGCGGACCGCATCTGGACGTCGATCAACCTAGCGAATTTGCACAGGAACGTGCTCCCCACCCGCCAGCGCGCCGATCTCATCCTGCGCAAGGGCGACGACCACCGCATCCGCGACGTCTATCTGCGCAAGCTCTGAACGGCTCAACCGGCCAACGCAATCGGACAACTCAATCGGCCAATGAAAAACCCCCGGCCTTTCGACCGGGGGTTCGTCGTTTCGTTGTGCCGTCTGGCTTACGCCGCGAGGCCGCGTTCCTTCGCAAGCTCGGAAAGCTTCACCTCGGGCCGCGGGCCGACATGGGAGATCACCTCCGCCGCCGCCATATGGCCGAGGCGCGCGCATTCGACCGGGCTCTTGCCGCGCGACAGGCCGTAAAGGAAGCCGCCCGCATACTGGTCGCCCGCGCCCGTCGTATCGACGACCTTGGAGACCTTCTCGGCATCGGCGACATGCACTTCGCCATTGGCGACAACCACGGAACCGGCTTCGGAGCGCGTGATTGCGGCGAACTTGCAGTCCTTCAGCACCTTCTGCAGCGCCTCGTCGAAGACATCCGTCTCGTAGAGGGAGAGGATTTCCGCTTCATTGGCAAAGAGAAGATCGACTTCTTCCTTGGCGAGATTGCGGAACTCGTCGCGATAGCGGTCGACGCAGAAACTGTCGGACAGCGTCAGCGAGACGAGACGGTCGGCGCCATGCGCGATCTTCGCCGCTTCCAGGAAGGCTTCCTTCGCCTTGGGCGGATCCCACAGATAGCCTTCCATATAGGTGATGGCGGAAGCCGTGATGACGTCCGGATCGATATCGGCAACGGAAAGGTTCTGCGCCGCGCCGAGATAGGTGTTCATGCTGCGCTGGGCGTCGGGCGTCACCAGAATGAGGCAGCGCGCCGTCGGGTCGCCGTCGGTCGCAGGCTCGGAGGTGAAGTGCACGCCGAGCGAACGGATGTCATGGGTGAAGACATCGCCCAGCTGGTCCTTTCGCACCTTGCCGAAAAAGGCAGCCTTGCCGCCCAGCGATGCGAGACCCGCAATCGTGTTGGCGCAGGAGCCGCCGGACACTTCCGTGCCCTGTCCCATCTTCGAATAGAGCGTTTCCGCGCGCTCGGCGTCGATCAGCGTCATCGCGCCCTTTTCGATGCCGTTCGCGGTCAGGAAATCGTCATCCGCATGCGCGATCACATCCACGATCGCATTGCCGATGCCGGCCACGTCAAATTTCAGGTCGGTCATGATCCTCAGCTTGGTTGATACTTGGGTGGGTTCGCGCGGCAGTATAGGGATGTGGCGCGACATGTCCAAAAGCGCGGGTTTCTGCGGGTTTGCGCGGGAGACAGCGAGCCGTTAAGCTCGCCGCTTCCCGCCCCCGGGCCCTGGTGCAAAGGATGTTGAGCGAATGATCTCCGATGCGGTGCGCGCCCTGAGAGAAACCTTCTCTCCTTCCTTCCGTCGCGTCATGTGGATTTCGCTGGGCCTGACCGTCCTGCTGCTCGCCGTCTTCGGCGCGGGCGCGCAATGGGGGCTCAATGCGATGCCGCTCACGGGCACCGACTGGCTCGACACGATCATCGACATTCTGAGCCGCTTCATTGCGGTGGTGATCCTGATCCCGCTCGTCCTGCCGGTGACGACGCTGGTGGCCGGCCTTTTTCTGGAAAGCATCGCCGCGGAGGTGGAACAGAAGGACTACCCGTCCGACGTGCCGGGCAGGGATCAGCCCTTCTTCGCCTCCATCGTGACCGCGCTGCGCTTCACGCTGGTACTCATCGCTTTCAATCTCGTGGCGTTGCCCTTCTATTTCATCCCCATCGCCAATGTGATCGTCTTCTGGGGCATGAACGGCTATCTGGTGGGCCGCGAATATTTCGAGCTAGTGGCGCTGCGCCATCGCGACGCGAAGGACACGAAGGCGCTGCGCCGCAGGTACTTCATGAGCGTCTTCGTGGCAGGCATCGCCATTGCCGCCTTCGCCACTGTGCCGGTCCTCAACCTTTTTGCGCCGGTCTTCGGCACCGTCTTCATGGTCCATACCTATAAAAGGATAAATGCCCGTGCGGCCTGACTTGCGCCTCTGTCTCGTTCTGGGCGCGGCGCTCCTGCTCGCCGGCTGCCAGACGCCCCGTCAATATCCCGACGCGCGCGGTGGCGACGCAATGGCAAGCCTGCCCCCGCAACAGAAGCTGACGCCGGACCGTCTGGTCGGCGTCGAGCCGGACACCCTGGAACGGCGCCTCGGCAAGCCGGACTTCCGGCGCACCGAGCCGGGCTCGGAAATCTGGCAATATGGCGGAAGCGGCTGCTCGCTCTTTGTCTATTTCTATCCCGACGATCAGGGCCGGATGGGCTCGACCTATATCGACGCCCGCCGCCGCGAGGGTGGGTCGGCCGACAAGCAAAACTGTATCGACGAAGTGGCCTCGAAACGCTCTGCGCCGATGTCTTAGCAAGATGACGGCAGACCGGATGGACCCCGGATCAAGTCCGGGGTGACGGGCATATCGGGAACCTTGCCTAAATCTCCGGCGTCCTTCCGGGCTTGACCCGGAATCCATGCAGCATTGCGGTCGCGCACCGTGTCACGCCGCGACCGTCTTTCCCTTGAACAGGCAAAGATCGCTCACCGGACAGGCCGGGCAGTCGGGCTTGCGCGCCTTGCACACATAGCGCCCGTGCAGGATGAGCCAGTGATGGGCATGAAGGCGGAAGGCCTCCGGCACGCGCTTTTCGAGCTTTTGTTCGACCTCCAGCACATTCTTGCCCGGCGCGAGACCCGTCCGGTTGGAAACGCGGAAGATATGCGTGTCGACCGCAATGGTCGGTTCGCCGAAGGCGACGTTGAGCACCACATTGGCCGTCTTGCGCCCCACGCCCGGCAGCGCCTCCAGCGCCTCGCGCGAGCGCGGCACCTCGCCGCCATGCTGCGCGATAAGCTGTTCCGATAGCGCGATGACGTTCTTGGCCTTGTTGCGGTAAAGCCCGATGGTCTTGATGTGGTCGGTGAGCTTGCCGAGCCCCAGCTTTACCATCTTCTGTGGCGTGTCGACGATCTTGAAGAGCTTCTCGGTTGCCTTGTTGACGCCCTTGTCGGTCGCCTGTGCCGACAGCACCACGGCCACCAGCAGCGTATAGGGATTATGGTATTGAAGCTCCGTCTCCGGCTCCGGCAGCGCCTTTTGCAGACGGCGGAAAAACTCTTCAATAGCGGGCTTCTTCATCAGGGGCATGGGACAGGCTCTCCGGCTGCGGCGCTGCCGCGCATTGTCGGGCGGCGGATCGGACCCTATTCTATACAACCATGACACCATTGCCGGAACATCGCGGCGCCCAGCCTTTGCCGGCGGACGGGAGGCTGCATTTCAACGCCCTCATCACGCCCCATCGTTCGCTGGGGCGGCAGGGCTTCCTCGTCGTCATGGGGATCGTGGTCGGGGTAAACTTTCTGGCCGGTCTTCTTTTCGCGCTGAAAGGCGCCTGGCTCGTTGCGCCCTTTTGCGGGCTCGACGTGGCGCTGGTCTGGTGGGCGTTTCGCGCCAACTACCGCGCCGCCCGCGCGCATGAGACCGTCCAGCTCAGTGACAGCGAACTGATCGTGCGCCATGTGGACCAGTACGGGCGGGCGAAGGGCTATAGCTTCGAGCCTTACTGGGTGCGGCTGGACCTGAAGGAAAATCCCGACGAGACGACCGAACTCCGCCTGCGCAGCCATGGCCGCGATCTGGAAGTCGCCTCGTTCCTCTCCGTGCCCGAGCGCCGGGACTTCGCCAACGCGCTGTCCCGGGCCCTGCATGAATGGCGGGGCGCGCCCGAACATATGTCAGAGCACGCGCCGCTGACTCAGTGAACGCTCAGTGCGCCTCGCGCTCGATCAGCATCTTTTTCGAGAGCACTTTGCCGTTATCGTCCAGCTCATAGACGATCGGTGCGCCGGTCGCGATGTTGAGCTTGGTGATCTCGTCTTCCGAGAGCCCGTCGAGCTGCATGACCAGCGCGCGAAGCGAATTGCCATGCGCGGCAACCAGCACCTTCTCGCCCTTCAGCACACGCGGCAGAATGTTCGCCTCGTAATAAGGCAGCACGCGCTCCGCCGTCATCTTCAGGCTTTCGCCGCCGGGCGGGGGCACGTCGAAGGAACGGCGCCAGATATGGACCTGTTCCTCGCCCCATTTCTCGCGGGCGTCGTCCTTGTTGAGGCCGGAAAGATCGCCATAGTCGCGCTCGTTCAGCGCCTGGTCCTTCACGATCTCGATGTCGGTCTGGCCGAGTTCTTCCAGCAGGATGCGGTTCGTCTCCTGCGCGCGCGTCAGCGCGGAAGTGTAGGCGACGTCGAAATGATAGCCGCCCTTTTTCAGCGCTTCGCCGGCTTCCCGGGCCTCTTCCTTGCCCTGCTCGGTCAGCTCCGGATCGCGCCAGCCCGTGAAAAGGTTTTTCTTATTCCAGTCACTCTGTCCGTGGCGGACGAGAACAAGCAGGTTGGCCAAGGGTCGCTCCTTTGCTCTGTAGTCTGATGAAATTGGCGCGTTTAACGAAAACGTTGAAACGAGCCAGAGTTTTTGATTTTCGCGCTTCTTGTCCGAAAACCGGTTCCCGCTTTTCGGAAAGCGCTTGGTTAGTCGATGCCGAGTACGTCGGCCATGTCGTAAAGGCCGGGCTTGCGGCCCTGTGCCCATTGCGCAGCCTTGACGGCGCCGCGCGCGAAGATACCGCGATCTTCCGCGATGTGTCCGAGCACGAGGCGTTCATGCGCGCCGGCAAAGATCGCCTGATGTTCGCCGACCACCGAGCCGCCCCGGAGCGCGGCAAAGCCGATCGCGCCTTCCTTGCGTTCGCCGGTGATGCCGTCGCGCCCGCTCTCGAAATTGTCCTTGAGCGCGATGTTGCGCCCGTCCGCCGCCGCCTCGCCCAGCATCAATGCCGTGCCGGACGGCGCATCCACCTTGTGGCGATGATGCATTTCGACGATCTCGATATCCCATGTGGGGTCGAGCGACCGTGCCGCCTGGCGCACCAGCGCGGCGAGCAGGTTGACGCCGAGGCTCATATTGCCGGCCTTCACGATGATGGCGCCCTTGGCGGCCTCGGCGATTGTCGCCTCGTCCTCGTCGGTAAAGCCCGTGGTGGCGATCACATGTACCTTGCCCGTCTTCGCCGCTTCCTGCGCGAAGGCGACACTCGCCGCAGGGCGCGTGAAATCGATGATGGCGTCGCAATCGGCGATCGCGGCCGCGGCATCGCTGGTGGCAGTGAGGTCCAGCTTGTAGGCAAGACCGGCCAGCTCGCCGAGATCGGCGCCCAGATGCGGCGAGCCTTCCGCCTCGATACCGGCCCCGATGGCGACGCCCGGCATCTCATGCACGACCTTAAGGATCGTGCGTCCCATGCGTCCGGCGGCGCCGGTCACGGCTATCTTCAGGTCCTGGGTCATGCCTCATGCCTTTCAGTTGCCGGGGATATAGCAGGCGGAAGGGGCCGGGCCAAGTTGCGGGCAGCCTCAGGCGGCGCGTCTCGTTGGTAGCCCCTTGACGAGAAGCCACAGGCAAAAGCCGAGTTCCGCCGCAAGCGGCACTGCATAGGCCGGGGCGAACCCGCTCGACAGCGCCGGAGCGAGGATGCGCAGATAGCTGCCTGCGAGATAAACCCCGCCGGCGGCCATCAGCCCATAGCCGAAAACCCCGTGCAGCCAGCCTGAGCGCAGAAGCAGCCAGCCGGTGAGAAGGCAGTTCACGCCGAAAAAGACGAGGCCGAGATCGTAGCCGAAGCTGTGCAGCTCGAGCGAGCGGCGGGCCGTTTCGGTGCCGTTCCCGCCATCCCCGATGGCCAGAAGGGTCGCTTGCAGGTTGAGAAGATTGACCCCGAGGATCGCCGTCTGGATGAGGCGGAACGCCATGGCCATGAGCGCCACCGTGGCGTTCACCGGACGCAGCAGCAGAAAAAGGAGTACGGCCAGCGCCGCATCGCAGAGCGCCATGACGCTGTCCGCCGCAATGCCGAGACGGAAAAGTCCTTCATGCGCAGCGATCCCGGCCGCCGTCGCTGCGGCATCGCCCGGCGCGACGAGCGCGGCCCGGACGACCATCTCGCTCCAGATGCCGAGCATGATGATCGCGAGATAAAGCAGGCCTGCGAGGCGGGCGGCTTTCATCCGGTCGAAATCGCTGGCAAGGACGGTCATGGCTGGCTCCGGTGCAATGTCATCGGGGTCTTTTGCCGAGATTATCGAAAAATCGCAGCAAGTAGCCGTCCGGGTCTGCGACGACGAATTGAAGATTTCCGGCCTCCTGCTCTCCCTGCCTGTACCAGCGCTCTTCCAGCGGGATGGGGATAGAGAGGTCGGACGCCTGAGCATTGGCATACAGCGCTCGAACGTCCGGCACCTCGATCTGGAGGTTCATGCCCCGCCCGAAGGGGAACTCCATTGCAGCGCTGTGGAAGTTGCGCCCCGGTCCGGTCAGCTCTTCAAGCATGAGATGGGCCTTGCCAAGGGCGAGATAGGCGAAGCGTTCTTCGGGGCGAGAGTAGAGGACCTTGAAGGTGAACACTTCAGTGTAGACCTTCAGCGAGGCCTCCAGATCGGTCACATCAAGTTCGGGTACAATCGCAGGCGTTTCGACGGACATGTTCTCACCCGGCAGGCGGCATAACAAAAAAGGCCCCGCCGAAGCGGGGCCTTCCATCCTGAACCGGATCGGTCAGTTCTGGAAGCTGTCCCAGAAATCCTTCACCTTGGCGAAGAAGCCGGTGCTTTCGGGATTGTTGGCGTCGCTGGACGCTTCCTCGAACTCCTTCAGAAGCTCTTTCTGCTTCTTGGTGAGTTTCACCGGCGTTTCGACGGTGGCCTGGATATAGAGGTCGCCGAAATCGCGCGTATTGACGATGGGCATGCCCTTGCCGCGCAGGCGGAACTGGCGGCCGGTCTGGGCGCCTTCGGGCACCTTGACCTTGACCTTCTTGCCGCCGAGCGTCGGCACTTCGATCTCGCCGCCCAGCGCCGCCGTGGCGATGGAAATGGGCACCCGGCAGAACAGATCCGCCCCGTCGCGCTGGAACAGCGTGTGCGGGCGCACCGACAGGAAGATGTAGAGATCGCCGGGCGGGCCGCCGCGCAGCCCGGCCTCGCCCTCGCCCGACAGGCGGATGCGCGTGCCGTCTTCGACGCCCTGCGGAATATTCACCGAAAGCGTGCGTTCCTTCTCGATCCGGCCTGCGCCGTTGCACGCCTTGCAGGGCTTGTCGATGGTCTGGCCGCGGCCGTGGCAGGTCGGGCAGGTGCGTTCCACCGTAAAGAAGCCCTGGCTGGCGCGCACGCGCCCGTCGCCCTGGCAGGTCGGACAGGTGACGGGGCTCGACCCCGGCTCCGCGCCGCTGCCATGGCATTCTTCGCAGGTGACGGAGCCCGGCACGCGGATCTGCGCCTTTTTGCCGTCGAAGGCTTCTTCCAGCGTGATGTCGAGATTGTAGCGCAGGTCGTGACCGCGCATCCGGCCGCCATCGCCGCCGCGCCCGCGTCCGCCGCCGCCACGCCGTCCGCCCATGAATTCGCCGAACAGATCGTCGAAAATGTCGGACATGGAGGCGCCGAAATCGCCGTGGAAGCCCTGCTGGCCGCCTCGGGGACCGCCCATGCCGCCATCGAACGCGGCATGCCCGAACTGGTCGTAGGCCGCGCGGGACTGCTCGTCCTTCAAGACGTCATAGGCCTCGTTCAATTCCTTGAACTTGTTCTCGGCCTCGGCATCGCCGGCATTCTGGTCGGGGTGATATTTCTTGGCGAGAGACCGGTAGGCCTTTTTCAGCTCGTCGGCTGAGGCGTTCCGGTTCACGCCGAGGATTTCGTAATAGTCGCGCTTGGACATGAAGGATTACCCGGTGGGCGCTGAGCTTGGGCCCTGAAGCGGTTGAAGTCGGACGGGACGCGCAGACCGCATCCCGTCCACTTGTTGGAACTCCTTAGGAGTTCTTACCCTCATCCTTCTTGTCGTCATCCTCGACTTCCTCGAAGTCGGCATCGACAACATCGTCCTGCGAGCTGCCGGCCTCGTCGCCACCGGCGGCATTCGCCTCGGCATCAGCCTGCTGCTGCTTGTAGAGCGCTTCGCCAAGTTTCATCGAAACCTGGGTCAGGGCTTCCGTCTTCGCCTTGACGTCGTCGGCGGATCCGTCCTTGAGGGCCGTCTTCAGCTCCTCTGCGGCGGCTTCCACTTCCGACTTCACCTCGGCGTCGATCTTGTCCTTGTTCTCCTCCAGCGTCTTCTCGGTGGAGTGGACAAGCGCTTCGGCGTGGTTGCGGGTTTCGACTTCCTCACGCCGCTTCTTGTCTTCCTCGGCGTGGGATTCCGCGTCCTTCACCATCTGCTCGATGTCGGTTTCCGACAGACCGCCCGACGCTTCGATGCGGATGGTCTGCTCCTTGCCGGTCGCCTTGTCCTTGGCCGACACGTTCACGATGCCGTTGGCGTCGATGTCGAAGGCGACCTCGATCTGCGGCACGCCGCGTGGCGCGGAGGGAATGCCGACAAGGTCAAACTGGCCGAGCAGCTTGTTGTCTGCCGCCATCTCGCGTTCGCCCTGGAAGACGCGGATCGTCACCGCCGACTGATTGTCTTCAGCCGTGGAGAAGGTCTGTGCCTTCTTGGTGGGGATCGTCGTATTGCGGTCGATAAGGCGGGTGAACACGCCGCCCAGCGTTTCGATGCCGAGCGAAAGCGGCGTCACGTCGAGCAGCAGCACGTCCTTGACGTCGCCCTGCAGCACACCGGCCTGAATGGCGGCGCCCATCGCCACCACTTCGTCCGGGTTCACCGACATGTTCGGTTCCTTGCCGAAGAAGGCTTTCACCTTTTCGCGGATCTTCGGCATGCGGGTCTGACCGCCGACAAGCACCACTTCGTCGATCTGTCCGGCGTTCACGCCCGCATCTTTGAGCGCGGCCTTGCAGGGCTCGATCGTGCGCTCGATGAGCTTGTCCACCAGCGCTTCCAGCTTGGAGCGCGTGATCTTGAGGTTGAGATGCTTCGGGCCGGAGGCGTCCGCCGTGATGAAGGGCAGGTTCACTTCCGTCTGCGAGGACGAGGACAACTCGATCTTCGCTTTTTCAGCCGCCTCTTTCAGGCGCTGCAGCGCGAGTTTGTCTTCGCGCAGGTTGATCCCGTTTTCCTTCTTGAACTCATCGGCCAGATAGCCGACCAGCAGCATGTCGAAATCTTCGCCGCCGAGGAAGGTGTCGCCATTGGTGGCCTTCACCTCGAACACGCCGTCGCCGATTTCGAGGATCGAAATATCGAAGGTGCCGCCGCCAAGGTCGTAGACGGCGATGGTTTCGCCGCTCTTCTTGTCCAGGCCGTAGGCAAGCGAGGCCGCGGTCGGCTCGTTGATGATGCGGAGAACTTCAAGCCCTGCGATCTTGCCGGCGTCCTTGGTCGCCTGGCGCTGGGCGTCGTTGAAATAGGCCGGAACGGTGATGACGGCCTGTTCGACCTTCTCGCCGAGATAGCCTTCCGCGGTTTCCTTCATCTTCTGCAGGATGAAGGCGGAAATCTGCGAGGCGGAATATTTCTCGCCATGCGCTTCCACCCAGGCGTCGCCATTATCGGCGCGGACGATGCTGTAGGGCACCATCTCCTTGTCTTTCTGGGTGGTCGGGTCGTCATAGGCGCGACCGATAAGGCGCTTGATCGCAAAGAGCGTATTGGTGGGGTTGGTCACCGCCTGGCGTTTGGCGGACTGACCGACCAGCCTTTCGCCATCCTGCGTAAAGGCGACCATGGACGGTGTCGTCCGCGCGCCTTCGCTGTTTTCGATGACTTTGGCCTGATTGCCTTCCATGACCGCGACACACGAATTCGTCGTGCCAAGGTCAATGCCGATTACTTTTCCCATCGTGCTTCTGGTCCTCTTGTCTGTGGCAGGCCGGGCAAGCCCCGAATGCTGTCCGTTTCTCCGAAGAGACGTTACCAGCGCGGGCGCTTTGCGAGGGGGGATGGCGAACCGCCAACCCGCCCCGGACCGGCCCCCAAAGGGTCCTTTAGGGGTTGGAACTGGTTGCGCTGTATATAGGATTGGGTTCTACGGGCCGCAAGCGGTGATGCGGCAATTTGGTCACACTGGTTTTTCGGCCTGTTCCGGGATCTGCCATGTCGCATGAGCGGGTAAACGCATGATGACAGCCCCTGCATCGGCGGAAACGGCGCTGAAAGCAAGGCCCGGCGGCGTGGATACGGGCATGGCGGGGCTCGTGCTCTTTCCTCACGCGCTGGACGATGCGGCTCAGCAACACCTGGCTGCCGAATTGCGCGAAGCCGTCCGCGCCGCGCCGCCTTATCGCCCGGTCATGCCGCGCACCGGCCAGCCCTGGTCCATCACCCAGACAAATCTCGGGCCTCTGGGCTGGGTATCGGACGTCTCCGGCTATCGCTATGAGCCTCGCCACCCGGAAACGGGCCGCCCCTGGCCGGCCATACCCGAGAGCCTGTTGGCGCTCTGGGACGAGCTGACCGGCTACCCCGCCCCGCCGGAAGCCTGCCTCCTCAACATCTATCGCGGGCCGAAAGCCCGGATGGGCCTCCATCAGGACCGGGACGAAGAGGCGCTGGACGCCCCGGTCCTTTCCCTGTCGCTGGGCGACACATGCGTCTTCCGGGTGGGCGGATTCGCCCGCCGCGACAAATCGAAGAGTTTTAGATTGGCTTCCGGCGATGTGCTGCTGCTGGGCGGCGAAAGCCGCCTGCGCTTCCACGGCGTGGACCGGACGATCCCCGGCTCCTCCTCGCTGCTGGAAGGCGGCGGGCGCCTCAACATCACGCTGCGCCGCGTGACGAAACCCTGAGAATGCGCCTTTCCGGTCTTTCCGGGCAGGTTTTCATGCGCGTTCGCACCGGCAAAAAAACCGACATTATGGCTTGATAGGCTGACGATCATGTCGTGGCGATTGATCGGCAGTTCCTGGGGGTATCGAGCATGAGTTGGGATCGCTTTACCAGACGACAGACGCTTTTGGGCCTGACCGCGGTCGGCGGGCTCGGTCTGGCCGGCTGCGACGAGAAAAAACAGGCGGCGGAGACATTCGACGTCGCCTTCGGCCATGGCGTGGCCAGCGGCGACCCGAAAGGCGATGCCGTCATCATCTGGACGCGTGTGACCACGAGCGAAACCTCGCCCCTGCCCGTCCGGTGGATGGTGGCGGAAGACGCCGATTTCACAAAACCGGTCGCCGAGGGCGAAACGCAGGCAAGCGCGGCCCGCGATCATACGGTAAAGGTCGATGTGACGGGCCTGACGCCGGGCAGCGTCTATTATTATCGCTTCGCGGTGGGCGACACGCTTTCGCCTGTCGGGCTCACGAAAACGCTTCCCGCGGAAACGGAGCGCGCCCGCTTCGCGGTGATCTCCTGCTCGCATTATTCCTTCGGCTATTACCATGTCTATCGGGAAATCGCGGCAACGGACAACCTGGATGCCATCGTACACTTGGGCGATTACATCTACGAATATGGCGTCGACGGATATGGCGGGGATGTCGGCAAGGAACTCGGCCGCATGCACGAGCCCCCGCATGAGCTGCTGACGCTCGCCGACTACCGCACGCGATTTGCGCAATACCGATCCGACCCCGATCTGCAGGCCGCCCATGCCGCCGCCCCCTTCATCACCATCTGGGACGATCACGAAACGGCGAATAACAGCTGGATCGGCGGCGCGGGCAATCATGATCCCGCCACCGAAGGCACATGGGAGACGCGCCGCGATGCTGCGTTGAAGGCCTATTTCGAATGGATGCCCATGCGCGACCCCGCGCCCGGCAAGGCCTTCCATGCGCTCAACCGCTCCTATGAATACGGCAAAATCGCCTCGATCCATGTCATCGAAACGCGGCTCACGGGCCGCGACGAAGAGCTGAGCTACAGCGAGGACATGGTCTATGAGGAAACCGCCTTCGACCTCTCCCATCCGGACAATCCGGTTGTCGTGACAGGCGAGGCGTCCATGGGCCCGGACATCCGACGCGTGAAAACGCCCTATGACGCGGCGGGCGCACCGGTCCTCGACTATGCGCGCATGATGGAGTGGCAGGAAAGCGGACTGCCGGACGGTTACGCCTACAAGCCGGATGCCGAGCGCTTTCGCAAGGAGAAGCTGAACGATCCCGCCCGGCACATGATGGGCGAGACCCAGCAGGCCTGGCTCGCGGACGAGTTGAAAAACGCCCGGGCCCGGGACATCCAGTGGCAGGTTCTTGCCAATCAGATTGTCATGGCGCGCATGGATGCACCCGACTTCACCACAGCCTTTCCCGCCGACATCGTGGAAAAGGCGAGCGCCTCCAGTCCCTGGACGAAACGCTGGCTGGACAACACCAGGCTCGGCCTGCCCATCAATCTCGACGCCTGGGACGGCTATCCGGTGGCGCGCGAAAAGCTTTATGAAGGCGCGAAGGCGGCCGAAGCGAACCTGCTCGTGCTGGCCGGCGACAGCCATAATTTCTGGGCGAGCGACCTGCATGACGAGGCGGGCGATCTCGTCGCCGTCGAATTCGCCACGACCAGCGTCACGTCGCAATCGGGCTATCGCTATCTGGGCGACGATCCGCGCATCCCGGAGATCGCGGAAAAGGCCATGGTCTCGCATTGCCCGGAGGTGAAATACGCCAATGTCGAACATCACGGCTTCGTGCTGCTCGAGCTGACGGCGGAAAAGGCCGATGCGACCTATATGGCCGTGACCACCGTGCGTGAGAAAGAGTACCAACCCCTCTCGCTCGCCCGCTTCACGGTGACGGCCGAGAAGCCGGGCAAGCTCTCAGGCCTCAGGCGCGAGAGCTGACACCCCTCAATAGGGATACCAGCCCGGCACCGGCGTGACGTCGAAGAGCCACAGATGGGCATAGAACAGCGCGCCGAAAGCGACCAGGGCGGCGAGGATTCGCCACCAGCCAAGTTCGCCGATGGCCAGTTTGTTGCGCCCGGCGAAGATCGCCGCGAAAGGCAGGTTCGAGGTGGTCGCGACGAAGCTCTTCCAGCTCTCGCCGTAAAGCCGCTTGCGCTTGGCGTCGATCGAAAGCGTGCCCAGCGCCGCGAGCAACGTGAAGGTGCCGAAGAAGATGAGGGAAGCCTCATCGCCGTTCATCGCCATATGGGTGAGCCCCCAGATGATGACGGCCCAGAGAAAGGGGTGCCGCGTGATACGCAATATACCCTTCACCGTGCCGGGATTTTCCATCAACCCTTCCGCGCCGACCGAGGTCGGGTTGGGTGTGGTGAGGCCGATCACCCCGATCAGGAAGGCGAGCAGGATCAGAAGCGGCGCCGCATGCTTCAGCCCGTCCGGCGTCACCCAGTGAAGCTCGTTCGGTCCTTCCAGCGCCATATTGTAGGACCAGCACAGCCAAACGATGCCGGCCAGCGAGAGGAGCGAGAAGAACCCGCGATAGGGCCCCTCTCCCATGGCGCCGACCAGCCGGTCGCGCAGGGGCGTGCCCGAGATGATGAGATGAATACCCAGAAAAAACGCCGCAGCCGCCCAGAGCATGAGCATGATCGCCTCCCCTAATCTTGGTCCCGCATTCGGCCAATAACAGT
The DNA here is from genome assembly GCF_002684405.1 of Parvibaculum sp. Classification (GTDB taxonomy): domain Bacteria; phylum Pseudomonadota; class Alphaproteobacteria; order Parvibaculales; family Parvibaculaceae; genus Parvibaculum. The sequence continues at coordinate 35,717 of NZ_NYVD01000107.1, forward strand.
GTTATAGATTAGGCCGAACGCTATGCACGTCAAGTAGTAGGGACCAAAAAACGGGTAGATGCCAGCCTGTGGTCAGGCGGAGGTGTCCACATTGGCGCCGGGGCCGCCCGATCCGCCGCCCTCTTCCGCCTTGGCGACGCCCACACGGGCCGCGCGCAGCAGCCGGTCGCCGATCATGTAACCGGCAGACATCACCTGCACCACCGTGCCCGCGGGCTGGCCGGTGCCGGGCACCTCGAACATGGCTTCGTGCAGGTTGGGATCGAATTTCTCGCCCTCGCCCGGCGTGATTTCCCGCACGCCATGGCGCTCGAAGGTGGTGAGGAGCTGACGGTCGGTCATTTCCACGCCCTCGATCATCGCCTTCACGCTGTCGGGCACCTGCGAGCGGTCGTCCTCGTTCAGCGCGGCAAGCGCCCGGCGCAGATTGTCGGACACCTCCAGCATGTCGCGGGCAAAGCTGGCGGCGGCGAATTTCACTGCATCCTGCTTGTCGCGCTCGGTACGCTTTCGGGTGTTTTCCATTTCGGCCGCCGCGCGCAGCAAGCGGTCCTTGAGATCGGAGACCTGCGCTTCCAGTTCCCCGACGAGATCGGTTTCAGGTGCGGCCTGTTCCGCCCCTTCGCCCGCGGCGGCCTGTTCGGCCTTCGCATCGCCGGGCGCGGCGTTTTCGGGGGTGTCGGCGTCCTGTGTCTTTTTTTCTTCGTCGCTCATGGTTTTCCGGTTCGAAAAAGGGATGGCGGCCTGATGGGCTCATGTGCGCGGCGCGGGCGGATATGTCAACCCGCCACGCCTAAACGGGCTATTTGATGAGGCGACCGATGAGTTTGGCGGTGTAGTCCACCATCGGAATGACCCGCGCATAGTTCAGCCGTGTCGGGCCGATCACGCCCAGCACGCCCACCACATGCTCATTGGCGTCCATATAGGGGCTCACGATCAGTGAGGAGCCCGACATGGAGAAAAGCTTGTTCTCCGAGCCGATGAAGATGCGCACGCCATCGGCGGATTCGGCGAGATCCAGAAGCTGGATAAGGTCGCGCTTGTTTTCCAGCGCATCGAAGAGATGGCGAATGCGCTCCAGATCATCCAGTGCGTGCAGATCTTCCAGCAGATGCGAGCGCCCGCGCACGATCAGCGATTTGGCCAGCGGGTCGTCATTGGAGGCCCGCCCGCCCGACCAGGTTGCCAGTCCGGCCTCGATCACCTTGGCGGTCAGCGAATTGAGTTCGGCCCGCTGCTTTTCAACCTCGCGGGCGAGAAAGCCCTTGGATTCCTCCAGCGTGCGTCCCCGCAAATGGGCGTTCAGATAATTCGTCGCCTCCGAAAGCGCCGAGGGCGTCAGCCCCTTGGGCATTTCGATCACGCGGTTTTCGACGCCCCCGCCTTCCGTGACGATCACGACCAGCGCGCGTTCCGCATCGATCGGCACAAACTCGATATGCTTCAGCGCATCGTCATGGGTCGGCGCGACGACGAAGCCCGCCGCATTGGAAAGCCCGGACAGAAGCCGCGTCGCCTCGTCCAGCACGTTTTCGACATCGCGGTCCGTGCCCGCGACCTGCGCCTCGATGGAACTGCGTTCCTCGTCGGAGAGGTCGCCGACCTCCAGAAGCCCGTCGACAAAGAGCCTGAGGCCCATATCGGTCGGCACGCGGCCGGCGCTGGTATGCGGCGAGAACAGGAGCCCCAGCGTCTCCAGATCCGACATCACATTGCGGATCGAAGCCGCCGACAGCGACATGGGCATGGTGCGCGAGAGGAAGCGCGAGCCGACCGGATCGCCGGTCTCCAGATACGCTTCGACGATATGGCGAAGGATCTCGCGCGAGCGTTCATTGAGATCCTTGACGGCGACCATGAATGTGCAAACTCCGAGGGACGATGTGAGAGACGGCGCGACGCGGTATAAGATATTGAAATTGCCGACTGAATCTAGGAACGGCTCGTCTGTCCGTCAATCCGCGACCGCTCCGCTTTACGCTGGCTTCGCCAGCCTGTAGGTAAGCGACACGAAAAATGCGGACAAGACAACAGAAACGGACCTGACCCATGCGACCTTCCGGCCGATCGCCGAACGAAATGCGCGCTGTGAGCTTCGAGCCCGGCATCGCCAAACACGCCGAGGGCTCCTGCCTGGTACGCTTCGGCGACACGCATGTGCTGTGCACCGCCTCGCTCGAAGAGCGCATTCCGCCCTGGCTGAAGGGCCGCGGCGAAGGCTGGGTGACGGCGGAATACGGCATGCTGCCCCGCTCCACCCATGAGCGCATGCGCCGCGAGGCAAATGCCGGCAAGCAGTCGGGCCGGACGCTGGAAATCCAGCGCCTGATCGGGCGCTCGCTGCGCGCCGTGGTGGATCTGCGCTCGCTGGGCGAACGCCAGATCACGGTCGATTGCGACGTGATCCAGGCCGATGGCGGCACGCGCACCGCCTCCATCACCGGCGGCTGGGTGGCCCTGCATCAGTGCATCCAGTGGATGAAGGCCCGCGACATGATTTCCGCGCCCGTGCTTAAGGATCACGTGGCGGCCATCTCCTGTGGCATCTATAACGGCAACTCAGTTGTCGATCTGGATTATGCCGAGGATTCCACTGCCGATACCGATGCGAATTTCGTGATGACGGGCAAGGGCGGTATCTGCGAAATCCAGGGCACGGCGGAAGGCGAGCCCTTCTCGGATGAGGAATTCACCTCCCTCCTGACCCTCGCCCGCACCGCGATCGCCGATCTCGTCGAGGCGCAGAAAAAGGCGATCGCTTAAATGACGCGGACATTCGAGCAAAACGGCAAGCTGGTTGTCGCCAGCCATAATCCGGGCAAGGTCCGCGAAATCGCCGATTTGCTCGCCCCCTTCGGCATCGAAACGATTTCGGCGGGCGAGCTGGACCTGCCCGAGCCGGAGGAAACCGGCACGACCTTCCGCGAAAACGCCGAGCTGAAGGCGCTGGCCGCCGCGAAAGCCGCGGACCTTCCCGCGCTGGCCGATGATTCCGGCCTTTGCGTGGGGGTGCTGAACGGCGCGCCAGGCATCTATTCCGCGCGCTGGGCAGGGCCGAAAAAGGATTTCGGCTTCGCCATGGAGAAGCTGCGTGTGTCGATCCTCGAAGCGGGCACGCATGATACCTCGGCCTGGTTCGTCTGCGGCCTGGCGCTCGCCTGGCCGGACGGGCATGTGGCGTATTTCGAGGGCCGGGTGGACGGCGAGGTCGTCTGGCCGCCGCGTGGCGACAAGGGCTTCGGTTACGATCCCATGTTCGTGCCCAAGGGGCATGACATCACTTTCGGCGAGATGGACCCGGCGAAAAAACACGCCATGTCCCATCGCGCCGACGCATTCCGGCAGCTCGTGGATGCCTGCTTCAAAAAGTGACAACAAAGTATCTGACATAGCGCCGGACAATGAGCCCGGTTTCGGCATCTATGTGCATTGGCCTTTCTGCCAGGCCAAATGTCCCTATTGCGATTTCAATTCCCATGTCGTCGCGCATATCGACCAGCCCCGCTGGGCCCGCGCGCTGGCGGGCGAGCTTGCCCGCTACCGCGAGCTGACGGGTCCGCGCGAGGTGACCTCGATCTTTTTCGGCGGCGGCACGCCGTCCCTCATGACGCCGGAGACGGTGGGAACGGTGATGGAGACCATCGCCCGGCTCTGGCATGTGCCGCAGGGCGTGGAGGCGACGCTGGAGGCCAATCCGACCAGCGTGGAGGCCGAAAATTTCCGTGGATACCGGGCGGCGGGCATCAACCGCCTGTCGCTGGGCGTGCAGTCCCTCGATGATGAGCAGCTGAAATTCCTCGGGCGGCTTCACAGCGCGCAGGAGGCGATGGCCGCCATTGCGCTGGCCCGTGAGATTTTTCCACGTCTGTCATTCGACCTTATTTATGCGCGCCCCGGCCAGACACCGCAGAGTTGGACAACCGAGTTGCGGGAGGCGCTGTCCCATGCGGCCGACCACCTCTCGCTCTACCAGCTCACCATCGAGGAAGGGACGGCCTTCGAACGCCTGTATGAAAAGGGGGCCTTCCGCCTGCCGGACGAGGAAGCGGCGGCGGCGCTTTATGCGCTGACCGCGGATATCTGTGCAGAAAAGGGGATGGCGGCCTATGAGGTCTCGAACTACGCCGTGCCCGGCGCGGAATGCGCCCATAATCTCGTCTATTGGCGATATGGCGATTATGTCGGCGTCGGCCCCGGCGCGCATGGCCGGTTGAGCCTGAACGGCAAGCGGATCGCCACCACGGCGCGCCGCATGCCCGGCGACTGGATCGAGGCGGTGGAAGAGACGGGCGACGGCACGCAGGGCACCGAAGAGGTGAGCCCGTCGGGGCAGGGCGACGAGATGGTCCTGATGGGCCTCAGGCTGGAAGAGGGCGTCTCGCTCGCCCGCTACGAGGCGCTGACCGGCAGGGCGCTTCCCGAAGAAAGGCTTGCCCGGCTGGAAGCGCAGCATCTGATCGGTCGCGAGCAGCGCGGCAACGACACCCGCCTCATCGCGACGCCGGAAGGCCGCATGGTGCTGGACGCGCTGCTGGGCGAATTGCTGGCCTAGCCTTCTTCGTAGTCGGGCTGGGCTTCGGGCGCGGCTTTCTGGAACGCGGGAAGCGTCTCGCAGCGTTCGACGATCTCCGCGAGCCGTGGATAGGGCGTCAGATCGACATTCATACGGCGGAGATTGCCATATTGCGGCACCAGTGCGATGTCCGCGACCGTGGGATAGTCGGCATAGGCAAAGCGCGTATCGGGAGCGTCTTTCAGCATCTCCTCCAGCGCGTGGCACCCGCGAACGGCCCAGCGCTTGTACCAGTCGGCCTGTGCCTGTGGTGGCAGCGCCAGATCCGTGCCGAGAAATTTGAAGATGCTCAGATTGAGCAGCGCGTGCATTTCGCCTGCCACCGTATTGGCAAAGGCCCGGGCCTGCGCGCGGATTGCCGGATCGCTCGGCAGAATGGAAGGCGCTGGATAAAGCTCTTCCAGGTATTCCAGGATTGCCATCGACTGGGTGAGGATCGTCCCGTCATGGTCGAGCGCCGGGATCAGACCCAGCGGATTGATCTTGAGATATTCCGGCGAAAGATGGGCTTCTTTCGGCGGCCGCGTGTCGATAGAGACGTAGTCGTACTCGATCCCCTTGAGATTGAGCACCGTGCGGACACGGTGGCCCGCCGAGTTTCGGAAGAAGGTGTAGAGCCGGAAACCCATCGTTCAGAACGCCGGGGCAGGGGCAAAACCTGTCGGGGCCGGATCGACCTGCTTGAGGCCCGAGGCCGTGATCTGCATCACGGCGAGCCCGCGTTCGATCCCGCCATCGGGCAGGAAGCGGAACACGCCATCGACGCCGGAAAAGCCTTCCGGATCCGTCAGCACATCTTCCGAATAGGGGTTGCCGCCGCCCCGCGCGGAAAGCGCGATGGCAAGCCCTGCCGCGTCATAGGCAAGGCTCGCGAGCCGGGGCGGGGTGGCGCCATAGGCCCGGCGATACCGCTCTACGAACCGTTTATGCGCTTCCAGCGGCGGCGCGGCGAAAAGCCCCCCCTGCAGCGGTGGCTCGCGGGTGAGCGAGGGATCATCCCACTGGCCGGTGCCGATGAACTGGACCTGTCGCGGATCGACATCGTTATAGGGCAGAAGCGGCGCCAGCGATTTGATGACCGAGCCGCCCTCGGGCATGAAGACCGCGTCGAACCCGTTGCCGCCATCATAGGCCCGGGCGATCTGCTTGACCGGCGCATACATGCCTTGCGCATTTCGCGGATAGACGGCGCTGGCGACCACGGTGCCGGCCCGCGCGGCCACGGCCTGATTGAAGGCGGTCCGGACACGATCCCCGAAAGCGGATTGCGGATAGAGCGCGGCAAAGCGCGTCTTGCCCTGCAGGACCGTGTAATCGACGATCCGGTCGACCTCGAGCGAGGGCGGGAAAGAGAGCAGGTGCACGCCGTCGCCCGCCACATCGAGATCGGAGGAGAAGGCCAGCACCGGCACATGCGTATCGGCGGCAAGCGGTTTCACCGCCTGTACTTCGGCGGAAAAGAGCGGCCCCAGAATGATGTCCGCGCCTTCTTCGAGCGCCTGACGCGCGGCCCGTTCGGCGCTGCCGGCCGAGCCGTCGGTCGCCTTGGGCATCATCAGCACATTCGGCCGATCGAACTCGAAAAGCGCGAGCTGTGCGGCGTTATAGAGCGCATTCGCCAGATCCTGCGCGCGCGAATTGTTGAAGGGCAGGATGACCGCGATGCGCACCGGGTTCGCATTGGGCGGCAGGAAGGGCGGGCTGTAATAGTTCGCCGGATTGCGTTCGACCAGATGCTCGGGCTGTTGCTGGACGGGCTGCTGTACCTGCGGTTGCGGCTGGACAGGGGCCTGCGCCACCGGCTTGGGGGTGCCGCTGCAGCCCGCCAGAGCGAGGGCGCCGAGAACGAACAGGGCCGGACGCAAGGCGTGTCGGGCGGAAGAAAGATAAGCGGAAATCTTGAAATGCACGGGATATGTCCTGCCGGATTTGCAGTGCGGAAAGCCTAGGCTGCGCCGCCCCTCAAGTAAACAAACGCAGCGTGTTCTAACCGCAACCAATTGCCAAACAAATATGGCGGGCGCATGGTCTGCGCATCATGACCGGAAAAACGACCGTAACGGGCCGCCTGGAGCCCGGCCTCTACGTGACGGCGACGCCCATCGGCAATGCCTCCGACATTACCCTGCGCGCGCTGGACGTTCTGTCCCGCGCCGATCTCGTGCTGTGCGAGGATACGCGGGTGACGTCGAAGCTTTTCGCCATTCATAATATTCAGGCGAAAACCGCACCCTATCACGACCATAATGCCGAGGAAATGCGCCCGCGCGTCCTGAAACGGCTGGGCGCGGGGGAGGCGATCGCGCTGGTTTCCGACGCCGGGACGCCGATGGTCTCCGACCCCGGTTTCAAGCTGGTGCGCGAGGCGCTGGATGAAGGGTTCAACGTGACGGCGCTGCCCGGCGCCTCGTCGCTTCTGGCCGCGCTGGTGCTGGCAGGCCTGCCCACGGACCGATTCTTTTTCGGCGGCTTCCTGCCTGCAAAACAGGAGGCAAGGCGCAAGGACCTGACCGAGCTTTCCACGATTCCCTCGACCATGGTATTTCTGGAAAGCGCCAACCGGCTGGCCGCCGTGCTGGCCGATATGGCCGACTTGCTGGGCGAGCGCGAGGTGGCGGTCGCCCGGGAACTCACCAAGAAATTCGAGGAAGTGCGCAAGGGCACGCTGGCCGATATTGCGCAGCATTACGCGGAAGCCGGCGCGCCCAAAGGCGAGATCGTGATCGTGGTCGGACCGCCCGCGCCACGCGCCGCGCTCTGCGCCCATGAGGTCGATGCGATGATCGAGAACGCGCTGCGCCGGACGAGCCTCAAGGACGCTGTGGCAGAAGTCGTCTCGATTACCGGCTTGCCGAGGCGCGAGGTCTATCAGCGCGCCCTCGACCTTTCCAAAGAGCAATGAGGTGGAACGCAAGCGCCGCGGCGGCATCCGGGCCCGAAAGACCCTCGAGCGACAGGTGAGGGGCAAGGCGTCCCATGCCAGAGGGCTGCGCGCCGAGGCGCTCGCCGCGCTTTTGCTGCGCCTCAAGGGCTACCGGATTCTGGAGCGCCGCCTCAAGACCCGCGCGGGCGAGATCGATATTCTCGCGCGACGCGGCAGAACGCTCGCCATCGTCGAAGTGAAGGCCAGGACGGGGGAGGGCGCGGCACGCGAAGCCCTGCGGCCGCACCAGCAGGCGCGGCTCTGGCGGGCGGGAGAACAACTATTCGCGCTCCGACCGGACCTTGCGGGCTGCGATATGCGCTTCGACCTCGTGCTGGTCACGCCCTCGCCCTTGCCCTTCGGTTTTCCGGGCGGCTGGCCGCGCCATCTGCCCGACGCCTGGCGCGATTGACGCCATCCGGGCGAGCCGCGCCTTGCGCATCTCGTTCCCGCCGCGCCATGATACCGGGCATGGGACGGCCTCTTCAGCAAACCGACGATGAAATCGAACGCCGACTGCGCGCGGTGGGCACGGCCGGGGAGGGCGATATCGATATTGCCGAAACCGCGCTGCTGCTGGCGGCCTGCGACCGGCCGGATCTGTCCCTGGGCAATTACCGGGACCATCTGGCGCTTCTTTGCGGCGCGGTCCGCGAGGCAATGGACCGTGCCTCCCAATGCGACGCGCATGAACTCGCCGAGCTTCTGGGCGGCGTCATTTCGGGCCTTCACGGCTATCGCGGCGATGCGGAGACATATGACGATCCGCGCAATGCAAACCTCATGGAGGTGATCGACCGGCGCAAGGGCCTGCCCGTGGCGCTGGGCATCGTCTGGCTTCATGTGGCGGCGCGTCTGGGGCTCGACCTGGCCGGGCTCAACTTCCCCGGCCATTTCGTGCTGCGGCTGAGAACGGAAGGAAGCGGTCCGCGCGACGCGGCGATTGTCGACCCGTTCAATGGCGGCCAGCTTCTGACCAGCGCCGATCTTCTCTCGATGATCCGGCAGGTGGAAGGCCCCGACGCCGCCCTCTCGCCGGATGCCTATGCGGAAGTCTCGCCGCGCGACATTCTGCTGAGGCTCCAGAACAACATTCTGATGCGTGCCGTGCGCAGCAATGATTTCGCCCGGGCGCGCGATGTGGTGACCCGCATGATCTGGATCGCGCCTGAGCGCGCGGGCCTCCTCTTTGAGCTGGGCCGCCTCGAAGTGCATGACGGACGCATGGGTGCCGCCATCGACGCTTTCGCCTCCTGCTACGAAAAGGCCGTCGATCTTGGCGAAGACCGTATCGCGGAGATGGCGGAACAGGCCCTGCGCGAGTTGAAGCCCCGCCTCAACTGACCTTGCGACGCTTAGCCGGTCGGCGGCGGCAGGGGCAGGCTGCGGATCGTATCCATATATTTGATGAGCGCCTCATCGAGACCCGTCATCGCCATTTCGACGCCGATGGTCGCCACGATCAGTCCCATCAGCCGTGTGACGACGGTGAGATTCGTCGTGCCCATGTAATGGACGATGCGCCGCGCCTGCTGGAAAGAGAAATATGTGATGGCGGCAATGACGGCGAAGGCGCTGATGGAAATGATGCTCGACAGGAAGCCCGGATGAGCGGAGAAGCCGACCGCCGTGGCGATCGTGCCGGGGCCGGCGATCATCGGTACGGCGAGCGGCGACACGGCAACGGAGAGCTGCGCTTCCATGACATCGGCGGGAACTTCTTCATCCTCCACCTCTTCCGGCACATGGGCGGAAGAGGAATGACCCTGCAGCATCTGAAAGCCGATGATCGCCACCAGAATGCCGCCTGTAATGCGCAACGCGGCGATCGTGACGCCGAAAAGCTCGAAAATGAGCTTGCCCGCCACGCTGAAAAGCACGACCACGGCCAGGGAAATGAGAACGCTTTGCCGGGCGATCTGCAGCTTCACCCGGCGGCTGTCGCCGGCCGTCAAGGCAATGAAGACCGGTGTGTTCGCGATCGGATTGGCGATGGCGAAATAACCGGCAAGGCAGGTGGCGGCAAAGGCGATATTATCTTCAAGCATGCGCCTATATTGCGCCCGCGGCCGGCGCTTGCAAGCCACCTCTGGTCTTTTCCCGCCGGAAGCCCCATCTTCACGCGATTGATATGACGACCCGCTCCAAGGAATGCCGATGACCGCCCGCAGACCCCTCTCCGTCGCGATCCAGATGGATCCGATCCACGCCATCAACATCAATGCCGATAGCACCTTCGCGCTGGGGCTGGAGGCGCAGGCGCGCGGCCACGAGCTTTTCTATTACGAGCCGCATGAGCTTTCCATGCGCGACGGGCGCGTCTTTGCCCATATGCGGCCCATGACGCTGCGGCGCGAGGTCGGTAATCATTCGACGCTGGGAAGCGGCGAGAAACGCTTTCTCGACGACATCGATGTGGTGCTGATGCGCCAGGATCCGCCCTTCGATATGAGCTACATCACCCTTACTCATATGCTGGAGACGGTGCATCCGAAGACGCTCGTGGTGAACGACCCGGCTGAAGTGCGCAACGCCCCGGAAAAACTCTTCGCGGTCCGCTTCAAGGGCCTCCTGCCGCCGACGCTCATTACCCGCGATCCCGGCGAAATCCGTGCCTTCCGAGAGGAATTCAAGGACATCATCGTGAAGCCGCTTTTCGGCAATGGCGGCGCGGGCGTTTTCCGCCTGACCGAAGAGGACCAGAACCTGAACTCGCTGCTGGAAATGTTCGGCCAGATGAACCGCGAACCGGTGATCGTGCAGAAATATCTCCCGGAAGTGCGGCAGGGCGACAAGCGCATCATTCTCGTGGAAGGCGAACCCGTGGGGGCCATCAACCGCATCCCGGCAGAGGGCGAAGCGCGGTCGAACATGCATGTGGGCGGCGTTGCCGAGAAATGGTCGCTTACGCCGCGCGAGCGCGAAATCTGCGACGCCATCGGCCCGGAACTGAAAAAACGCGGCCTCATCTTTGTCGGCATCGACGTGATCGGCGAGTACCTCACCGAGATCAACGTGACCTCGCCCACCGGCATCCAGGAAATCGACCGCTTCGACAACGCCAATCTCTCCGCGCTGGTCTGGGACGCGATCGAGGCGCGCAAGAGCTGACATTTCCCATTTGGCTCTCACACTCTAGACTGACCTGCTTGCAGCAAGGCGGGAAAGGCATGTCATGTGTGGGAAGGCGATAAGCGGTTTCGTTTTGGGAGCGGTTGTCCTGCTGGGCGCGGCGATGCCCGTGCGTGCGGATGACGACGCGGCTCTGCGTGACAGGGCGCAGGCGATCCATGATCGCGTTATCGCCATCGATACCCATGTCGACATTCCGACGAGTTTTGCCTCCCCCGCCTACGATCCCGGCAAGGACAATGCGCCGCCTGTGCTGGTCGATATTCCCAAGATGGAGAAGGGTGGCCTCGACGGCGTTTTCTTCATCGTCTATGTGCCGCAGACGAAGCGCGATCCGGCAGGCGAGTCCGCCGCCATTTCCAAGGCCTTTGCGAAGTTCGCCGCCATCCACCGCATGACGGACGATCAGGATACGGATCGTATCGGGCTGGCCACCAGCGCCGCCGATGTGCGCCGTCTCAACGATGAGGGCAGGAAGATCGCGCTGATCGGCATCGAGAACGGCTTTGTGGTGGATCACCATCCGGAGCTTCTCGATGTCTATTACGAACTCGGTGCGCGCTATTTCGGCCTCGTTCACAATGGCCATAACGATCTTGCCGACAGCGCGCAGCCGAAGGAAAGCCTCGGCGACAAGCCGAATGACGAAGGCGGCGAGCATCACGGGCTGAGCCCGATGGGCGAGGCCGTGGTTCGTCGCTGCAACGATCTCGGCATCATGGTGGATGTCAGCCATGCGGCGAAATCGACCACGCTCGCCGCAATCGCACTGTCGCGTGCACCCGTCATCGCGTCGCATTCTTCCGTCTATGCGCTGCGCGCACATCCGCGCAACATGGACGATGAGACCATGAAGGCGCTGGCCGCGAAGGGCGGCGTCATCCAGATCGTCGCATTCGACGACTATCTGCACGAAGTGCCAAAGGCAAAACACAAGGCACGGGGAGAGGCGGCGAAACGCCTGGGCCTGACGAGCCTTGAAGCCTTCTTCAATGCGAGCGATGAAACGAAAGCCGAGTTCCAGAAAATCTCCGACGGGCTCGACGCGAAATATCCCCGCGCCACCGTCTCCGATCTGGTCGACCATATCGATTATGCGGTGAAGCTTGTCGGCATCGACCATGTCGGCATTGCGTCGGACTTTCAGGGCGGCGGCGGCATTCAGGGCTGGCGCGATGCGGGCGAGACCTTCAACGTCACACTGGAACTCGTGCGGCACGGTTATTCGGAAGCCGAGATTGCAAAGCTCTGGGGCGGCAATATCCTGCGCGTGATGGACGAGGTCGAAACGGCACGGAAGCAGACCTCCATGCAGGCGGAGTGAAGATGGACGCCAAAAACACCGAGCGTTACCTAGAAAACCTGCAAGGAGAGATCGACGGTGCGAGCCTTTATCGCGCCCTGGCGGAGGTCGAGTCCGACCCGAAGCTTGCCGAGGTCTATCGCCGTCTCGCGGCCGTGGAAGAGAGCCATGCCGAATACTGGAAGAAGCAGCTCGGGCGTCTGGGCGCGCGCATCCCATCGTTGAAACCGGGCTTCCGCACCCGGGCGCTGGCGTTTCTGGCGCGGCGCTTCGGTCCGGCTTTCGTGCTGCCCGTCATCAACACGCTCGAACAGGCCGATAGCGGCGTTTACGACAAGCAGCCCGAAGCCGTGGCCGGCGGTCTGCCGGACGCCGAACGCAGCCATGCGCGCATCCTCTCCGCGATTGCGAACCCGCGATCGGGGATGGAAGGCGGCACGATTGCGCGCCTCGAAGGCCGTCACCGCGCGATGGGCGGCAATGCGCTGCGTGCCGCCGTGCTGGGCGCGAATGACGGGCTCGTCTCCAACCTCTCCCTGGTGATGGGCGTGGCGGGTGCGGCAGTGGGTAATGCGACCATCCTGCTGACGGGTCTTGCCGGTCTCGTCGCAGGCGCCTGCTCCATGGCGATGGGCGAATGGCTGTCGGTCAATTCCTCGCGCGAGCTTTACCAGAAGCAGATCCGCACCGAAGCGATGGAACTGGAAGAAGTGCCGGAGGAAGAGAAAGAGGAACTCGTCCTTATCTATCAGGCCAAGGGACTGTCGGAGGCCGAAGCGCGCGCGCTGGCCGACAAGCTCTTGTCGGACAAGGACACCGCGCTCGACACGCTCGTACGCGAGGAACTCGGCATCGACCCGAACGAACTGGGCGGATCCGCCTGGGGTGCCGCGGGCACCTCCTTCCTGCTTTTCTCCATCGGCGCGATCTTTCCCGTCGCTCCCTACTTCTTTTTCTCCGGCTGGTCGGCGTTGTTGGCCAGCTTGGCCTCGGCGGGTGTGGCGTTGGCGGTGATCGGCGCCGGCACCTCGCTTTTCACCGGGCGCGGCGCGCTCTTCTCCGCCTTCCGCCAGCTTGCCATCGGCTTCGCGGCGGCGGGCGTCACCTATGGTATCGGTAGTCTCGTCGGCGTAAGTCTCGCCGGGTAGCGAACAGCGTAAAGGGAACGGAACAGGCGGCATGAGCGAAGCGGCAAAGAAGAAAGAAGACATCCTTCAACCCACCGACGACGAGGCCCGCGCGCTTGCCCATGCGCTGCTTGCACGGGCCGACTATGCGGCGATAGCCGTTCTCGACCCGGCAACCGGCCATCCGCTGGCAAGCCGTGTGGCGCTGGCGCTGGACGAAGACGGCGTGCCCGCGATCCTGACCTCGAAACTGGCCGCGCATACGCCCGCCATCGAGGCGGACAAGCGCTGCTCGCTGCTGGTCGGCGAGCCCGGCATGATCAAGGAAGCAAAAGGCGATCCGTTGACCCATCCGCGCCTCACGGTGATCGCGGAAGCATTGCGCGTGGACCGCGACAGCGATGTCCATCGCAGGCTGCGCGAGCGCTGGCTCGCCCGGCATCCGAAGTCGAAGCTCTATATCGATTTTCCCGACTTTGCCTTTTTCCGCCTGACGCCTTTGCGCGGCAGCCTCAATGGCGGGTTCGGCAAGGCATATGAGCTGGCCGCCTCCGACCTTATGCTGGCGCGCAGCTGAGACAGACGAGAGGGATGACATGAAATACGCGACGGGCATGGTGGCCATTCTGGCGGCACTCTTTCTGACGGCCGGATCGGCGCACGCCGCGAGCTTCGATTGCGACAAGGCGTCCGGCCCGCGCGAAATGGCGATCTGCAAGACCGACGATCTCTCGGCGGATGACGAGATCATGGCCGCGCTCTACGCAGGCGCCCGGGCGCGCATCTCCGCAGACGCCGTTAAAGAGCTGCGCGACAGCCAGGTTTCATGGCTGCGCTTTCTCGACAAGGCCTGCCCGCAGAAAGATGTGAAGAAGCAGGCGGCATGTCTGAAACCCTGGTACCGCGAGCGGCTGAAATTTCTCAGCCACACGGTGACGGAAAAAGCGGGCCGCACTTTCCTGACGCTGGATGAGTGGACATTCATCGCGCCCGAGAAAAAGGGCGAGGAGGAAATGCCCGGCGCCAACCAGATGCGGTATCGCGAGGATGTGAGCTTCGCCATCGACAAGCCGGCAAGCGACGGCGAACGAGCCTTCAACGCGCTTGTCGCCAAGCAGTCCGACCTCTGGAACGGGTTCGATGGCGAGGTGCAGCGCTCCACCTGGTTCAAGCTCAACGAGGCGACGGAGAATTTCGCAAGCCTCGATATCTTCCGCTGGGAGTTTCATGTCGGTGCGGCCCATGGCTTCGGCGCGGCAAAGCATCTGAATTATCGCCTCGACGAGGCGCGTCCGCTGCAGGTGAAGGATATCTTCGCCGAAAAAGACGGTTGGCAGAAAACGCTCGCCCGGCGCGCGCTCGATGGCCTCCACAAGATTGTCGGTGAAGATAACGGCCTGTTCGACGGCGCGGAGGAGACGATTGCGGAGATGGTCGGCGATCCGAAAAACTGGGTCGTGACGCGCGAGGGGCTGGGCGTCAATTTCCCCGTCTATTCGGTCGGCCCTTATGCCATGGGCGACCACACGGTAACGACGCCCTGGAAGGATCTCGCGCCCTGGCTTGCGAAGGATGCGGTGATCGGGGCGCAGTGAGCGGGAGGTACGAATGACTGGCCGGCATGTTCTCAACGGAAGCTGTCATTGCGGGCGGCTGTCGCTCCGTTTCGAAACCGCGATCGCGCCCGCCGACTATCATCCCCGCGCCTGCGACTGTTCCTTCTGCGTGAAGCATGACGCTGCCTATATCTCCGACCCGAAAGGCAGCCTCACCTTTCGCGTGAAGGGCGAGGACGCGCTCTCCCGCTACCGGCAGGGCTCCGGCGCCGTGGAATGTCTCATCTGCCGCGATTGCGGCGTCTATGTCGGCGCGATCTTCGAGGATGCAGGACAAACCATCGGCACGGTGAATGTCCGCTGCATCGACGGAGACGTCGCGTTCGGCGCACGTCGGACGGTCTCGCCGCAGCAGCTCGGCCGGGATGAAAAGGTGGGGCGGTGGCAGGAAATCTGGACGCCGGTCACAGGGGGCGAAATCACCGGCGCGTGAGGCGGGTCACTGATCTTTCGGCGGAACGCGGCAGCAGCCGCGAACTATGCGGTAGGAGAGGCTCGTGCGGGAATCGGGGGGTGTCTGGCGAAAAGTCAGGGAGACTTTCCATCCATAGCGCGCATCGCTCATCCCGTCGGAACAGCTTCTGGTGGCGTGTATGATGGCTTTCCCGGTTCCGTTGTCCAGGCTGATGCTTCCCTTCCAGGGGGCGCCGGACGCGCTATCGATGGCGAGCGTGTCGCCCGATATGGTTTCCACACCGGAGAGAATTACCTCGCTCTCGGAAAACTTGGCCGACCAGAACGGCTCCGTGCCCCAGCACTGGAACCCCTCCGGAAGGTTGAGCGTCTTGTTCATCCGTGGCGCATAGGGAGCGAGATAGGCCATGGAGACCCAGCCAGTGCGACCGTTTGCCGAGACGCGGGCCCAGCCGTGATCCGTTTCGAAAACCTCGATCGGTTTGGCATGCGGACCGAAACTGCCTATCTGGTCGGCCGCCGCCGAAGGCTTTGCACGCACCATGAGCATGTCGTCATCGGCTACATGCGCCACCCGGTAATAGCCCACATCGCCGATCTGCTCCGCCGATGCGGGGGAGATGACAAAGAATGACAACATAATTGCCATCAAAGTAGCGTGGCGGATCGGCATGAAGAAAAACCTTTCTCGATCGGAGCATCCACAAATGACACCGTGGCGGGGTATCGACAAGCCTCAAATATTCGTCCTCCCGGATCGTCCGTAGGGATCCTTTTCGTTCTTGACTGAAACCTCTCTTTCACGCGAGCCTTTCTCCATAACAGGATATCGGGCGAGGGTAGAGGCAGGCGGGGACTTTCCACGGTTGCGCATGTCGGAACGATGGATTTTCAGGGGCGTCAAAGCGCGGCCCATCAAGGCGCAGATCCGCGCCGTAGGTTCTCAAACCGCTCATTCAGTCATTTCAGGGGCGCGCGTAAAATCGCCGTCCTGTTGCCTCGTCCTGAGTTCTGAGGATTGCGACGGACCATCATTGTCAAGGTGTGTTATGAGAATAATAGTTCTGCTTTCTGTTTTGTTTTCGTGTCTTTTTCTAAATAGCTCGATATCCAGAGCAGACACTTTCTATATTACTTTCAAGAACACCGGTAACGAGGACATTTCCTACACGATGGCAACACGCCGCCTGGCGATGTTTGGCTGGCGCGACTGGGAAGCGAAAGGGTGGATCAAGCTCAAAGCCGGCGAGTTCCACCAGGCTTTTTACGGCGTCAACGAACAGGTCGTTTTCGCGTTCAAGAAGCGCGGCGGCTACGTGGTCTACAGCATGAAAGGGGGAGGCGGGAGCAAATGGCTGGATGGCTGGCACGTCGCCCCGAAAAAGAAGTTTCGATATTCGTTTCGCAGGAAAAGCTCCAGAAGTTCGAAACTCACGGACTACATAAAATCATCTTTCGGCTATCGCTATGAGCCCATGGGGTTCGGCACCAATCATATGGTGCGAGAGCACGTCAATATTCCGTCCTACAAATCCGACAAGGTAATCCCGTTCAAAAGCACGCAGGAAGCGGCAGTAGAAGCCAAGAAGGAGCCGGTATTTCCTCCGAATGCGCTCCAGCGACTGGACTCCCTGCTGCGGAAACATTTGTCGGGCTCGGTCTGTGACGGAGGCTTCTTCGTCATGAAACATCCGAGGGGCGCTGTCCGGGTTACGAAGAATGGGGAAATACAAGTCAAGGGTCGGCAGTATTATAGTAATAAAAAAAACAAGGTAACATCGACGGGTGACATGCATTCGGTTCGTCTGGAAGAAGCTGTTTCCTTGGATTTTGCCCGACAAAACGAATGTTACCGAATTGACATCAGATGTGAAAAGCGTAGTGATTGTGCGAAGTCTTTTAAAACAACGGAAAAACGATCCTATAAATTAAGGCTGAGTTCTTTTAATCTTTATTTCAACTCACCCGAAGCCGCAAATGAAGTGGGCGCAGAGCTGGCGTCCCTTCTTGGCAAAAAGGTGAAAGTATCCGAACCGTTTGCCATCAAGGAAAAGGCGGCTCCCGCCGAAGCCGAGAAACCCGAAAAACCGAGAAAGACATTGGCGAGGGATTATGGACCGTACTGGCTGATCCCTCTCGCCGGTTTCGCATTCATCGTTTTTGCCGGCGCGCAGTCGCTTCGGCAAGGTGGCGTTCGCAAGGGCGCGCGGACGGTCTCCTTCTTTGACGGGAGTTCCCGGACGAGTCATGCGGCGTTCCTTCTGGCGACAATTGTCGGGTACGCCGTCTATCTTCTTTCGGCAATTCTTCTGTCCCTCTTCTTCGATGTTGAAGGTGCCGACATTTTCAGCGCCCCGGCTTCGGAAATACTGGAGGCAGTGGCGGTCTTGTCGATCGCTTTTGTCTTGCTTGTCGCTTCCGGATATTTCCTGATCGCGACGGATCTGAGGAACAAGTACACGACAAAGAAGAGGATATTCTTTGTTTCCCTTGTCGTTTATGCCGCCCTGGTTTTCATCATCGCAGGACTAATGCCCTATGACCGTTTTTGGGGGCTTGGCCTGTTCTTTGTTGCGGCGCTCACGATCCTTTCCGCCTTGCCCTTTGCGGTGACGTGGATAGGGAGGCGGCGCCACGGGTAGTGAGGGGTGCGAGCTGTCCTGTTGACAGGTTCCCTTTTCGTTCTTGACTGAAACAGCTGATTCACGCGAAGCTTTCTCCATAACCGGACGTCGAGCGCCGAACCGGGCGATCGATCAGGGCGGGTGGGGGCTTTTCATGGTTGCGCATATCGAGACGGTGGCTTTTCAGGGCGTGGATGCGCGCCCCGTCGACGTGCAGGTGCAGATCGCGGGCGGCATGCCGGCCTTCACCATTGTGGGTCTTGCCGACAAGGCGGTGGGCGAAAGCCGCGAGCGCGTCCGCGCCGCGCTGTCGGCCATCGGCCTGGGGCTTCCGCCCAAGCGCATCACCGTCAATCTCGCACCCGCCGACCTGCCCAAGGAAGGCTCGCATTACGACCTCCCCATTGCGCTGGGCCTGCTCGTCGCCATGGGCGTTCTGCCGGCGCAGGAAATGGAAAAATTCGTGGTCATCGGCGAATTGTCGCTCGACGGCGCGGTGAACGCGGTCGCCGGCGCGCTGCCCGCCGCCATGGCGGCCAATGCGCGCGGGCGCGGTCTCATCTGTCCGGAAGCCTGCGGCCCGGAAGCGGCCTGGGCCGGCATGGATGGCGACAATCCCGGCGGCGTCCTCGCGCCGCGCTCCATCATCCAGCTCGTGAACCACGTCAAGGGAACGCAGATCCTGTCCGAACCGGCCCCGATGAAGGCCGCCGAAGAGCCCAATGCGCCGGACCTGCGCGACATCAAGGGCCAGGCCTCCGCCAAGCGCGCGCTGGAACTGGCCGCCGCCGGCGGCCATAACATGTTGATGGTCGGCCCGCCCGGCTCCGGCAAGTCCATGCTGGCCGCGCGCCTGCCCGGCATCCTGCCGCATCTCTCCCCGCGTGAAATGCTGGAAGTTTCCATGATCGCCTCCATTGCCGGCGAACTCATGACCCACGGCATGGGCAGGCGCAGGCCCTATCGCGCGCCGCATCATTCCGCCTCCATGCCCGCGCTGATCGGCGGCGGTCTGCGGGCAAAGCCCGGCGAGGTCTCGCTCGCTCATCGTGGCGTGCTCTTTCTGGACGAACTGCCCGAATTTCCCCGTCAGGTGCTGGATTCGCTGCGCCAGCCCCTCGAAACCGGCGAGGCCGTCGTCTCCCGCGTCAATGCGCATGTCAGCTATCCCGCCCGCTTCCAGCTCGTCGCGGCGATGAACCCGTGCCGCTGCGGCCATGCGGGCGATGCCGCCCGCGCCTGCCCGCGGGTGCCGCGCTGCGTGGCGGATTATCAGGCCAAGCTCTCCGGACCCCTGCTCGACCGCTTCGACATTCATGTGGAAGTGCCGCCGGTTTCGGCCGCCGACCTCTCTCTGCCGCCGCCCGCTGAAGGCTCGGCGGAGGTCGCGGCCCGCGTTGCCCGGGCGCGGGACGTGCAGGCCGACCGCTTCGCGTCGCTGGGCGCGAAACATCTGAGCCTCAACGCGCATGCCGAAGGCGAATTGCTGGAGAAAATCGCCACGCCCGACGATGCAGGCCGGACCCTGCTGACGGAGGCCGCGGAGCGCATGGGGCTCACCGCGCGCGGTTATCACCGCGTCATTCGTGTCGCTCGGACGCTCGCCGATCTCGAGGGTGCCCGGGGCATCACGCGCCTTCATATCGCGGAGGCGCTCTCTTATCGCGAGCCTGTCGGGGCCCGCCTCGGCGCAGCCGCGTAAACCAGTCTCGGCGCCGCCGCGTGAGTGAGTTTGGCGGGCGTTCCTGGACCGGTTGAGCCAAATCGGCGCATTTTACGACCGTTAACCATCATTCCTAACCGGATTGAAAGCCTGTTCGGCGCAGGCTTCTGCGACATTTCGAGTGATGTTGCTTTTCAACCGGGTGCCCAATGGTCTTCTCCTCTCCCGATAACATGCCGCTTTTGCTGCTCGGCCTGGCCGTCGTGCTGCTGCTGGGGGCCGAAGTCTGGCGTCGTGCCGCAGCGCGCGCACGCGCCCATGCCGACAAGGTGGACGACCTTGAGGCGCGGATCGAAAAGCTGCGCGACGAGAACTGGGAACTGGCCGAACGCGAGGCCCGCTACCGCGACCTCGTGCGCACCCAGGGTGACGTCATCATCCGCAAGGATCTCGAAGGGCGCGTCTCCTATGTGAACGACGTGTTCTGCGAAACCTTCGATCTCACACGTGCCGAAACCATCGGCCGCCCCTTCATGCCCGAACTGCCCGAGGGCGAAAGCCCCCGCATGCTGGGCGCGCTGGCCGGGTTGGGCGCGACCGGGCAACGCGTCCGCTACGACCAGAAAGTCATGACCGCTCACGGCCCGCGTTGGTTCGTCTGGGAGGAAACGACGATCCGCGACGAGGCCGGATCTCTCAGCGAAGTACAGCTGGTCGGCCGTGACATCGAGGACCGCAAGGAAGTGGAACAGCGCCTTGCCGAGGCGCTCGACGAGGCCAAGGACGCAAGCCGCGCCAAGAGCCTGTTCCTTGCCACGATGAGCCATGAAATCCGGACGCCCATGAACGGCGTTATCGGCATGACGGATCTTCTGCTCTCCACCAAACTCGACCCCGCCCAGCGGTCCTACGCGGATGCGGTTCGCAGCTCCGGGGAGGCGCTGTTGGCGATCATCAACGATATTCTCGACTATTCGAAAATCGAGGCGGGCAAGGTCACGCTCCATCCCGCGCCTTTCGACGCCTCCGCCGCGCTTGAAAGCGTGGCCGAGCTTCTGGCGCCGCGCGCCTATGAAAAGGGGCTCGAAATCGTCACCGAGATTTCGCCCGCCGTTTCGCGCACGCTGGAAGGCGACGAGCCGCGCATCCGGCAGATCCTGCTGAACCTTGCGGGCAATGCGATCAAGTTCACCGAAGAGGGCGGCGTGGCGCTGCGCCTCCATCGCGCGGATCATGAGGACGGTATCGTTCTGGAAATCGAGGATACCGGGATCGGCATGAGCCCGCTGGCGCTGGACCGCATCTTCGAGGAGTTTGCGCAAGGCGAGGAAGGGCATGCGCGGCGCTTCGAGGGGACGGGCCTCGGCCTCGCCATCACGCGCCGCCTCGTCACCGCGATGGGCGGCCGCATCGAAGTCGAAAGCGAGGAGGGCAGGGGCTCGATCTTCCGCGTCCGCCTGCC
>NZ_NYVD01000108.1 GCF_002684405.1 Parvibaculum sp.
GAAAGACGGGCCCGGGAGAGGCTCCGTCTTTGCCGACCCGCCTGCTCGCGCTGATCCGGCTTGCCTGGAGCCGCTTTCGCAGTTTTCTCGTCCGGGGCCGCTTTTCCAGCCTGACGCGCCGCATCGTCGTCTTCAACGTCGTCGCCCTCATCGTGATGGTGGCGGGTATCCTCTATATCAACCAGTTCCGCGAAGGCCTGATCGATGCGCGCCGGCAGAGCCTGCTGACCCAGGCCGAGATCATTGCCGGCGCACTGGCGCAGGGCGCGACCGAGGCGCCGAGAGCCACGGTCATCGATCCGCTGGACGGCGGCACTTCCGGCAACGCCGATGAAAGCGGCCCGAACGCGAGCGGGGGGGGCGACAAGGTTCTCCCCATCGTGCCGGAAGCCGCCGCGCCTATTCTCCGTAGACTGACGGTTCCCACCAGGACCCGTGCCCGGCTCTACGACCGGAGCGGCTGGCTGCTGCTCGACAGCCGCCGCCTGTCGGCCTCCGCCCAGGTCGTCGCCTTCGAGTTGCCGCCGCCGGCGGATGCGGATGAGGACCAGAATATCTTCACCCGCCTATATCAATGGATGGTGAGCTTTCTGCCGGGACGCGACCTCGAACTGTTCAAGGAGGCGGGCGGCCAGAACGGCAAGATGTATCAGGAAGTGACAAGGGCGCTGACGGGGCAGGCCGCCAGCATGGAACGCGTCAACGACCGCGGCGAACTGATCGTTTCCGTGGCCGTGCCGATCCAGCGCTACCGGGCGGTACTGGGCGCGCTGATGCTGTCGACGCGCGGCGGCGACATCGACGCCATCGTGCGCGGCGAACGCTTTGCGATCCTGCAGGTCTTTCTCGTCACGCTGGGCGTGACCATTCTGCTTTCGGTCGTGCTGGCCGCGACCATCGCCGAGCCGGTGCGCCGGCTGGCGGAATCGGCGGACATCGTCCGGCGCAGCAAGACGGCGCGGGCGCAGATCCCCGACTTCACCGAACGGCGCGACGAGATCGGCGATCTGTCGGGCGCGCTGCGCGACATGACGAATGCGCTCTACAGCCGCATCGACGCCATCGAAAGTTTCGCCGCCGATGTGGCGCATGAGCTGAAAAATCCGCTCACTTCGCTGTCGAGCGCGATCGAAAGCATCCAGTTCGTGAAAACCGAAGAGCAGCGGCAGAAGCTGAACGAGATCATCAAGGACGATCTGAAACGCATCGACCGCCTCATCAGCGACATCTCCAACGCCTCGCGCCTCGATGCCGAACTGGCGCGCGAGGAAACGGACGATGTGAACATCGCCACATTGCTGGAAGCGGTATGCGATCTCTTTATCGAAACGGGCGTCGCCGAAGGCCGCCGGGTGATGCTCGACATCGATCCGGGCGCGCCGGGCCGCGACCGCATGGTGGTGAAGGGCTTCGACATGCGGCTCGGCCAGGTCGTACGCAATCTGGTGGACAATGCGCTTTCCTTCAGCCCGGAAGGGGCACAGGTGAAGGTGATGGCGCGGCGCGAGCCCGGCAATATCGTCATCATGGTGGAAGATCAGGGACCGGGCATACCCGAAGACAGTCTGGAAAAGATCTTCGACCGCTTCCATACCGACCGGCCCGACAGTTTCGGCAAGCATTCCGGCCTCGGTCTGGCGATTTCGCGCCAGATCGTCGAGGCGCATGGCGGGACCATCCGGGCCGAAAACCGGATGCAGTATGACGAGGTGCAGGGCGCACGCTTCATCGTCACCCTGCCCGCCGCGCCGGTATAGGAAGCGGTCCCGATGACGGAAAACGGCACCACCATCCATGCGACCTGCATTGCCTGCGGTGGGCGGGCCGCGCTTCTGCGAGGCCGCCCCGGCTCGGGCAAATCCGACCTTGCCTTCCGCATGATCCGGGCGGATGCAAGCGGCGAGACGCGCCTCGTCGCCGACGACCAGGTGCATCTTTGCGCATCGCAGGACGGGCTTGCCGCGACCGCCCCTCAGGCGCTGACCGGCCTCATCGAATTGCGCGGCCTCGGCCTGCTGCGCGTCCCCGTGATCGACCGGGCGGCGGTGCGGCTCATTGCCGAGCTGGTGCCGAGGGACGACGTGCCGCGTTTTCCGGCGCCGGAATTCGAGGAAATTCAGGGCGTTCGTCTGCCCCTGATCCGGCTGCACGCCTTCGATCTGACGGCTGCCGACAAGCTGCGGCTGGCGCTTGAAGTGCTGCCCGATCGCGGTTTCCCGGGCGAGGACGGCATTCTGGGCGGGGCCTGAAGGCCGAGGCGTCGCGAAACTGCCTTATTGTTGCGCTGCAACACTTGCCAACCTGCTTAAAATACGTTCACGATGCGGGTTTAGCGGGCGCGAGTTGAGCCATTCGTCATGACAAGAAGGCGGCCTGCCGCGTAAAGCGAAGACGGATGGCAAAGAGGGCGGTGGATGATCGGATTAGTACTCGTTACGCATGGCCAGCTTGCCAGTCAG
The DNA here is from genome assembly GCF_002684405.1 of Parvibaculum sp. Classification (GTDB taxonomy): domain Bacteria; phylum Pseudomonadota; class Alphaproteobacteria; order Parvibaculales; family Parvibaculaceae; genus Parvibaculum. Next base: position 2,460 of record NZ_NYVD01000108.1, read on the forward strand.
TTTGTGGCGGCCATGGAGCATGTCGTGGGGCCGCAAAAGCAGGTGGCAGCGATCTGCATCGGCCCCGATGACGACATGGAGCAGCGGCGCCGGGACATACTCGATGCCGTCGCCAAGGCGGACACCGGCGATGGCGTGATCCTGCTCACCGACATGTTCGGCGGCACGCCCTCCAATCTTGCCATTTCCGTCATGGACAAGGCGCGCGTGGAAGTGATTGCCGGCGTGAACCTGCCCATGCTGATCAAGCTGGCCAGCGTCCGCGAGAGCAAGGATCTGCGCGAAGCGGTGGATCAGGCGCAGGAATCGGGCCGGAAATACATCTCCATCGCCAGCCGCGTCCTCGCGGGCGACGGCGCGTGACTTCGCCGATGCCCCGGGAGGACGAAAACCGCGCATCCGGGACATCCGGCGCCTCCCCTTCCGAAAGCGGCGCCTCCTCTTCCGAAAACGGCGCCTCCTCTGCCGAAAACGGCGAATGCCGCCGCACCCTCACCATCGTCAACAGCCGGGGCCTTCATGCCCGCGCCTCCGCCCGCTTCGTGCAGGTGGCCGAGCAGTTCAAGGCCGATATTTCGGTGAGCCGGGACGGGCATACCGTGCCGGGCACCTCCATCATGGGTCTGATGATGCTGGCGGCGAGCAAGGGCTCCTCCATCGATGTCTCGGCCACCGGCTCGCAGGCGGAAATGGCGATCAAGGCCCTGGCCGAGCTTGTCGAGGACGGCTTCGGCGAACGGCATTGACCTGTCCGGCCCCCGATTGCCCATCGGAAACAAAGATATAAACATTTCTTTATGTCGTCCTTGCCCCATCGGGTCGGGCTTGTTATAACCACGCCGAATTTGCCGGGCCGACCGGCTGACGCTGGCGCGGGGCCCACGGCCTTGCGCGGGGTGCGCTACCGCCGGAATCGGCGATTTTTCGCAGAGTTCGGTGCTGCGCCCGCAAGGCAAAACACAGACCGACGACACCAAAGGAGTTATATCGCCCATGGGTGCCAAACAGGATTACGTCATTCACGACATCTCGCTTGCCGATTACGGCCGCAAGGAGATCGAAATCGCTGAGGCCGAGATGCCGGGCCTGATGGCCACGCGCGAGGAATATGCCAAGTCGCAGCCGCTCAAGGGTGCGCGGATCGCCGGCTCGCTGCACATGACCATTCAGACCGCCGTGCTGATCGAGACGCTGGCCGCGCTGGGCGCCGACATCCGCTGGGCGTCGTGCAACATCTACTCCACGCAGGACCACGCCGCCGCCGCGATCGCCGCGGGCGGCACGCCGGTTTTCGCCGTGAAGGGCGAGACGCTGGAAGAGTACTGGGAATACTGCCACAACATTTTCGAATGGGCCGATGGCGGCGTTCCGAACATGATTCTCGACGATGGCGGCGACGCCACGCTCCTCATCCATCTCGGCATCCGCGCTGAGAAGGGCGACACCGCCTTCCTCGACAAGGCGCAGAATGAGGAAGAGACGGCGCTCTTCGCTTCGATCAAGAAGCGCCTGAAGGACAATCACGGCTGGTACACGAAGGTCGGCGAAGCCATCATGGGCGTCTCCGAAGAGACGACCACCGGCGTTCACCGCCTCTATGAAATGTTCAAGAAGGGCGAACTGCTCTTCCCGGCGATCAATGTGAACGACAGCGTGACGAAGTCGAAATTCGACAACCTCTATGGCTGCCGCGAATCGCTGGTGGACGGCATTCGCCGTGCGACCGACGTGATGATGTCCGGCAAGGTCGGCGTCGTCGCGGGCTTCGGCGATGTGGGCAAAGGCTCCGCCGCGTCGCTGCGTCAGGCCGGCTGCCGCGTGCTTGTGACCGAGATCGACCCGATCTGCGCGCTCCAGGCCGCCATGGAAGGCTATGAAGTCGTGCCGATGAATGAAGCTGCGACGCGCGGCGACATCTTCGTCACCACGACGGGCAATATCGACGTCATCACCGTCGATCACATGCGGTCGATGAAGGACCGTGCCATCGTCTGCAACATCGGCCATTTCGACAGCGAAATTCAGGTCGGTGCGCTCAAGAACTTCAAGTGGACGAACATCAAGCCGCAGGTGGACGAGATCGAATTCCCCGACGGCAAGAAGATCACCCTGCTGGCCGAAGGCCGCCTGGTGAACCTCGGCTGCGCCACGGGCCATCCGAGCTTCGTGATGTCCGCCTCCTTCACCAACCAGGTGCTGGCCCAGATCGAACTCTTCACCAAGACCGACGAGTACCCGATCGGCGTCTACACGCTGCCCAAGTCGCTCGACGAGAAGGTTGCGATGCTGCACCTCGAGAAGATCGGCGTGAAGCTCGAGAAGATGAGCAAAGAGCAGTCTGACTATATCGGCGTGCCGGCTGAAGGCCCCTTCAAGCCGGAACATTATCGCTACTAAGCGATTTTGCGCCGATCGCAATCGCGCCCGTCGCGAATACCAGACCGCGATCGGCGCGATTGCTTTCAAGCAGGGCCCGGCTCTTCATGAGCCGGGTCTTTTTGTTGGCAGTTTCGAAATGCTTCCGCACATAGTGTAAACTTTCGACGGTCTGCTGATTTGGGCAGATTGAACCTGCCTGCGGGGGGCAGGCATAAGGAAAGCGGTATGCAGGGGGCAAAAGGCAGCAAGACGCGCGGCGGGTGGCGCGCATGCGCGGTCGGCGCAGGCGGCGCGCTATGGCTTGCCGCGACGGCGGGGCCCGCGCAGGCCGATAATCTCGTCGGCTCCGCGCTGACGGCGCTGGGTGTGCCCGAAGAGGTCGCCGCCGACCAGAACATCATCATCGCCTATGCCGTCGCGGCGGGCATCGCGCTCGCGGCGATCCTGTTTACCGTGGTGGCGATGCGCGCCGCCCGCGCCGCGCGCAAGACCGCGATCTCGCGCGAGGACGAGCTGACCGCCTTGTCGGTGCGGCTCGACACGGCCGAATCGATCCTGGCCGCCGAGCCCGACGCCCTCTTTATCTGGACGCCGGAAAGCCTGCGCGCCTCCCCCGGCACCTTTCAGGCGCGGCCGCGCATCGTCGGCTCCACCGCGGGGCTGGTGGATCCGGCCTCGGGCGACCTTGACTATAATTACCTGCTGGAGCGCCTCCGGCCTGAAAATGCGGGCCGGCTCAACACCGCCGTGCAACGCCTGCGGCGGCTCGGCGCGCGCTTTTCCCTCCATGTGGAAGCGCTGGACGGGCGCATTTTCGAGGCGGAAGGCCGGCCCGCGGGCGCGCTTGCCGTGCTCTGGCTGCGCGACGTAACGGGCGAACGCGCCGAGGTTGCGCGCCTGACCGAGCGCATGCGCCAGGCCGACACCGAACGGGCGCGCTACGAAACCCATCTGATGGAAGTGCCCTGTCCGGCCTGGCGGCGCGACGGGGAGGGCCGTCTCGTCTGGGTCAACAAGGCTTATGCAATCGCCGTGGACGCCACCTCGCCCGAAGAGGCGGTGTCGCGGGAGCTGGAACTGCTGGGCGAGGAAGCGCTGGGCGCCATGCGCCGCAAGCTCTTCGACAAGCCGCGCGTGCAAAGCCGCACCCATGCGATCATGTCGGGCGAACGCCGCGCCCTCGATGTGGTGGAAAGCCATCTCGATGGCGGCACGGCGGGCATTGCCATCGACGTGACGGCGGAAGAAAACCTGCAGGACGACCTGAAGCGGCATATCGAGAGCCATGCCGAAACGCTGAACCGGCTCAATACGGCGGTTGCGATCTGCGGGCCCGACAAGCGTCTCAAATTCCGCAATCACGCCTTCGAGGAACTCTGGGGTCTGGAGTCGCAATGGCTCGACGAAGAGCCGACCGACAGCGCGGTCCTGGATGAATTGCGCGCGCAGCGTCGCCTGCCGGAACAGGCGAATTTTCAGGCCTGGAAGCAGGCGCGCATGGAGCTTTACACCTCCACCCAGCCGGTGGAGGAATTCTGGCATCTGCCGGACGGGCGCACGGTGAAGCTGAACGCGCAGGCGCATCCCTTTGGCGGCGTCATCTATCTCTATGAGAACGTCACCGAACGGCTCAACCTGGAAAGCTCCTACAACACGCTGGCCCGCGTGCAGCGCGAAACGATCGACCACCTCTATGAGGGCGTGGCCGTGTTCGGCAGCGACGGGCGCCTGAAGCTGTCCAACCCCGCCTATGGCCGCATCTGGGGCCTGTCGGAAGAACAGCTAGCCGACGAACCGCATGTCAGCGACATCATCGATCTGTGCCGCCCGCTCTATGCGGAACCGGAAGAAGCCGAGCTGCTGCGCACGCAGGTGACGATGGTGTCGGGCATGCGCGCCAACACGACCGGGCGCCTCAACCGGCCCGACGAGACGGTGGTCGATTTCGCCATCGTGCCGCTGCCCGACGGGGCGACGCTCATCACCTATCTCGACGTGACCGATGCGACGCGCATGGAGATCGCGCTCAGGGAACGCAATGACGCGCTGGAAACGGCGGACCGGCTGAAGTCGGAATTCATCAGCCATGTCTCTTATCAACTGCGCACGCCGCTCACCAATATCATCGGCTTCGGCGAAATCCTGGAATCGGAAATGTTCGGCGGTCTGGAACCGCGCCAGCACGAATATATGCAGGGCATTCTCGAAAGTTCGCAGACCCTGCTCGACACGGTGAACGACATTCTGGATCTCGCCGTGATCGAAGCGGGCGCGATGACGCTCGACCTGTCGGACATGGAAATTTCCGAAGTGCTTTATGCGGCGGAGGAATTCGCGCAGCGCCCGGCCCAGAAGAGCAAGGTGGGCCTGAAGGTCGACTGCCCGGCCGATACCGGCGCGATCCGCGCCGACGAAAAGCGCATCAAGCAGATCATGATCAACCTCTTGTCGAACGCGCTCTCCTTCACCAGCCCCGGCGACACCATCACCATCGGCGCAAGGCGGCACGAAAATTCGGTCGAGCTTTACGTGGCCGATACGGGCGACGGCATCAAACCGGAATTCCAGTCCACCGTCTTCGACCGTTTCGAGGCGCATGGCGGACAGGACCGCCGCCGCGGCGCGGGACTCGGCCTGTCGCTGGTGCGCTCCTTCGTGGAGCTGCATGGCGGCTGGGTGACGCTGGAAAGCGCGCCCGATCTCGGCACCTGCGTGACCTGCCACCTGCCGGTCCGCGCCGCCCCGCCCCGGCCCGCCGAAACGCCTGCGCTGAGCGATCGGGACGCGGTGGTGGATTGAGCCTGTTCCATCGTCATTCCGGGCTCGACCCGGAATCCATACAGAGGGTGCGGCGTGAAAGGCGGTTGGGTTTACATCATGACCAATGCGCCGCGCGGGACGCTTTATATCGGCGTGACGGCGGATATCGCGCGCCGTACGACGGAACATCGTGAAGGACCGATCCACGGTTTCACGAAGCGGTACGGGCTGAAGCGCCTCGTTTACGCCGAACGATACGAAGAGATCGAGCAAGCCATCGCGCGGGAAAAACAGCTCAAGAACTGGAAGCGTGAGTGAAAGATCGAATTGATCGTTTCGGCGAACCCCGATTGGGAAGATCTCTACGATAGGCTTCTGTCATGACGCGAGACCGGATGGACCCCGGGTCAAGCCCGGGGTGACGAGTCTCGTTTGTCGGGGAATGCCCCTCTATCGTTATTCCGGGCTTGACCCGGAATCCACCTTTAAGCGTCAGCTCGCCAGGCGTTCCGGCTCTTCCACCTGAGGCCGCGCATTGGACGGGGCGGGGTTGGAGAACGCCATGGCGCCGTCGTCGAGCTTACCGAAGCGCAGCATCATCATGTCCTTGGCGTAGTTCTGATAGAGCTTCCACGGCTTGCGGTCGCCCTGCCTCGGGAAGAGATGCTGTGCGCGCTGGATGTAGCCCGACGAAAGGTCGAGCCAGGGCTCTTCGCCCAGATTCGGATCGGTCACACGCGGGGTGCACTGACGATTGCCGGACTTTTTCATTTCGTTCAGCAACCGGCACACATATTCGCAGGTGAGGTCGCATTTCAGCGTCCAGGACGCATTCGTGTAGCCGAAGCAGGAAGCAAGGTTCGGCACGTCTGAATACATCATGCCCTTGTAGCTCATCGTCTCGCTGGGATGGACCTGCGTGCCGTCCACGCTGAGATCGACGCCGCCCAGCATTTTAAGCTTGAGCCCCGTCGCGGTGACGATGAGGTCGGCTTCCAGTTCCTTGCCGGATTTGAGCAGGATGCCCTTCTCGGTGAAGCGTTCGATGTGATCGGTCTCGACCGAGGCCTTGCCCTCGCGGATGGAGGCGAAGAGGTCGCCGTTCGGCACGAGGCAGAGACGCTGGTCCCACGGATTATAGGACGGCGTGAAATGCGTCTTCACGTCGAAATCCGGGCCGAGTTCGGCGCGTACGCCCTTGAGCAGAAGCGATTTCACCTTCTCCGGCGCCTTGCGGCACATGCGGAAGAAATACATGCCCAGCAGCACATTCTTCCACCGGGTGAGGCCATAGGCGGTCTTCACCGGGAGGTTGCGCCTCAGCCAGTTGGCGATCTTGTCTTCCGCGGGCCGCGCGACGACATAGGTCGGCGAGCGCTGCAGCATGGTGACATGCGCGGCGTCCTCCGCCATTTCCGGCACCAGCGTGACGGCGGTCGCGCCCGAGCCGATCACCACGACCTTCTTGTCCTTGAAGTCGATATCGTCGGTCCATTTCTGCGGATGGACGATGCGGCCCTTGAAGTCTTCCGCCCCCGGAAAGTCCGGCGTATAGCCTTCGTCGTAATCGTAATAGCCCGAGCAGACGAAGAAGAAGTTGCAGGTGAACTCGGCGGTCTCGCCCGTATCGCCGCGTTCCGTCTTCACCGTCCACAGCGCATGCTCCGACGACCATGCGGCGGACTTCACCATGTGGCTGTAGCGGATATGCTTGTCGATGCCGTAATCGGCCGCCGTGTCCTTCAGATATTTCAGGATGTTCGGCCCGTCGGCGATGGCCTTGGCTTCCTTCCAGGGCCGGAAGGAATAGCCGAGCGTGTACATGTCGCTGTCGGAGCGGATGCCGGGATAACGGAAGAGGTCCCAGGTGCCGCCCATGTTTTCGCGGCCTTCCAGGATCACATAGGAGCGGTCCGGGCAATTGGCCTGCAGGTGGTAGCCCGCGCCAATGCCGGAAATGCCGGCCCCCACAATGACCACGTCGAAATGTTCCGTCCCCATATATCTCGCTCCCGGAAGTAGTTGATCGTTTCGCTTGGTTTTATACCTTGCTGACATTTTATCAGAATATATCCGAGTGCGCCGCTACGTTTTATGTGGGGTTTCGTGACGCGCGCAAAGTGACGGGTTTCGGCGGGATTTCTCATGGTGTCACCCCGGCTTTATGCCGGGGTCCAGGAGCGCCATGCTCTGAGTTTGCCGCCCTGGATCCCGGGACAAGCCCGGGGTGACAGCATGGTTTGGGGAGCACGCATTGCCCCTGAGCCTGTTTTTCCCCATACCTCTCCCATGAACGCACCCCGCCCCTTCACCTACGACCCGCCGACGGAACCCTGGCTTTGTGTGCTGCATGAGGATGACGACATTCTCGTGCTATCGAAGCCGTCCGGACTTCTCACCGTGCCGGGGAAGGAGCCGCATCTCAGCGATTGTCTGGAGGCGCGCGCCGTGAAGCGCTGGGGCGCGGCGCGGATCGTCCACCGGCTCGACAAGGACACCTCCGGCGTCATGGTGTTGGGCCGCCACGACAAGGCGCGGCGCCATCTAGGCAAGCAGTTCCAGAGCCGCCGCGTGGAAAAAACCTATATCGCTCGCGTCGCCGGTCATGTGACCGGCGACAGCGGCGAGGTCGACCTGCCGATCGCGACCGACCCGGAGCGCCGCCCCATGCAGATGATCGACCATGAGCGCGGGCGCGCCGCCATCACGCGCTGGGAAGTCATGGAGCGCGAGGACGGCGCGATGCCGGTGACGCGGCTCCGCCTCATGCCGCTCACCGGGCGCTCGCATCAATTGCGGTTGCATCTGATGCATCTCGGCCACCCCATATTGGGCGATGCGTTTTATGCCGATGACGAGATCTTCGAGGCCGCGCCGCGTTTGCAGCTCCACGCCGAAACGCTCGGCTTGCGTCATCCGACCGGCGGCGCGAGGGTAAGCTTCACCGATCCTACGCCGTTCTAGAGGCACACGACATGGCGAAACCCTACGAACTCTTCTACTGGCTCGGCATTCCCGGCCGGGGCGAATTCATCCGTCTGGCGCTGGAAGATGCGGGCGCGCCTTACGTGGACGTCACGCGCGAGCGGCCGGACGGTTTTGCCGAAATGCAAAAGCTGATGGAGGAAAGCGAGCGCCCGTCCTTCGCCTGCCCGATCCTGCGGCACGGGCGAACGGTGCTCGGCCAGACGCCGGTCATATTGCATTGGCTGGGACCGCGCATCGGCCTTGCGCCGGAGGCGGAAGCGATGCGGCTCTGGCTGCACCAGATCCAGCTCACCATCGCCGATTTCGCGGTGGAGGCGCATGACACGCATCACCCGATTTCGGTGGCGATGTATTACGAAGACCAGATCGAGGAATCCAAGCGCCGCGCGAAATGGTTCCGCGAAAGCCGCCTGCCGCAAATTCTCGGCTGGTTCGAGACGGTTCTGGAGCGCAACCCGGCGAATGCGAAACGCAAAAGCCCCGTGCTGGCCGGGCGCAGCGTGACCTATGCGGACATCTCGCTTTATTTCCTGATAGACGGGCTCGACTTCGCCTTCCCCAGGGCGATGAAGCAGGCGAGCCGCAAAGTGCCGCTCACCCGTGCCCTGGTCGAGGCCGTGGCCGCCCGGCCGAATATCGCCGCCTATCTCGAAAGCGACAGGCGGCAGGAATTCGGCGACGGCCTGTTCCGGCGCTACCCGGAACTGGACGGCTAGGCGCGATTACGCGCCCCGGTTGCCCGCTCCTGTTACTCGCCTGTGAGGGTCTTCTGAACCTCGCTCGCATCGGCCTGGGCCTTGGCGAGATCGGTTTCGGCAATCCCGGCGCGCGCCATCTCGGCAGCCTTTTCGAGCTCGGCCTTGCGGGCGGCATCGGTCGTATTGGGAATGGCCCCGCCGGTCGCCTTGCAGGGATTGAGCTCATCGGCATCGAAGCCGTCGCCCTTCTCGCCGACAAGGCAGTTCAGCGCGTGGTGCAGATGCATATGCACGCCCTTGAGGCCGCTGGACCCGGCGGCGAAGCCTGCATGCTGGGCCGCGGTCTCGGCGGATTTGGCCGCATCGGC
>NZ_NYVD01000109.1 GCF_002684405.1 Parvibaculum sp.
CAATCTGCCGGGCCCGTTTCACTTTTACGTCATGTCGCCGGATCAGATGTCGACGCCGACACGCACGCCGAAGATCACGACCGATTCGTCGATGGCCGTTCCCGTATCGTCGAAGCCGGGATTGTTCGTCCACTGAACGAGCGGCGTGATGTGCAGGTGCTCGATGGCGTCGTAGCGCGCATAGAGTTCGGCATTCGTCTCGTCGGAGAAGCCCGCGCCGAGATCGCCGGAAGCCGCCGTATGGGTGAGGCCGAGACCCAGCGTGACCGGTCCGAGCGGATGCTCCACCGCACCGCCGATGAACCAGGCCGCGGGCGAAACGCTCTTGTCGGCCATGCCGGCGCGGATGGACCAGCCGAGCTCATCCACATTGCCGTCGATGACGCCGTAAACGCCGTAATTGTTCTTGGTGCCGGCAGTGCCGTTCAGCCGTGCGAAATCGGCCGTATTCGTCCAGGCGCCGATACGGACCGCACCGGTTTCGCCCAGGCCCTCGACGGCCCATTGCAGTTCCAGCGCGCCGAAGATGCCCTTGCCCGTGTCGCCCACATCGAAAAGCTCGTCGTAATCGGCATCCGGATTGTCGGCGAGGCCGTTGGAGCTGCCGACGAGGGCGGTAATGCCGGGAAAGGCATCATGGCCTTCAAGCGCGACCACGCCGCCAAGCGTATAGTCCGGAAAGGCGATGGTCGGATTGTTGACCAGCGTCGCATTGAGGAACTGGCCGTGCTCGTCATTGGCCACTGCGCTCGCATCGAGCCAGGCCGTGGCGTCGATGAGGCCGACCGCCGCCGTCACATCGTCATTGCCGAACTGAAGATAGAACTCGGAAAGCTGAACGCGGCCATGACCATTGCCGTTCAGCGCGCTGCCGCTATCGGCATTCGCGTTCGGCACCAGCGAGGACACGCCATTGGCGCGCGGCGTGGTGCTGCCCTCCAGATGACCGACAAAGGCGAAATCGCCGAATGCATAGGTGCCGAAAAGATCGCCCGAAAGCGCCGGCTCGGGCCGGGCGCGGTCGTCACTCGCCGCAAGGAAGGTGCCCGTCAGGTTTCCTTCATAGGAAAAACCGTCTTCGGCCTGCGCAGCGCTCGTACCCGCCATGAAAATCCGGCCATGGCCATGCCGGCCAGTGCAAGCGTGCGGCCCTGTGCCCGGAGCGGCGCGCTCATTTGCTGGCGATATCCCATCTGAAACTCCATTTCTCTAAATTCCCCATCGCCGCGGCGGGCAGTGCCCCCTTCGGCCTACAGCGCGGCATTTCTAGAGATGGAAAGACGATATTGCAACTCATTCTGAGTTTCATAATCAGAATGACGCCCGAGGGCTTGATAAATAAGATATACCTAATATATAAATACTACCCGCTATGGTGGAAAAGGAGCCGTGCCATGACTCAGAAAACACCCAAAAAACCCGAAGTTTCCGCCTTTTTCGACGATGTGACGAAAACCGTCACCTATATCGTCGCCGACCGCGATAGCGGCAAGGCCGCCATCATCGACAGCGTGCTCGACTACGATCCGGCCTCCGGACGGCTCTCCACCGCCTCGGCGGACAAGGTGATCGAGGAGGTGCGCCGCCGCGACCTCACGGTGGAATGGGTGCTCGACACGCATGTCCATGCCGACCACCTGACCGCGACCCCCTATATCCGCGAGAAACTCGGCGGACAGTCCGGCATCGGCGAACATGTAAAGGACATCCAGAGCTATTGGCGTCAGATCTTCAATGCGCTGGACCTCACCCCGGACGGCAAACCCTATGACCGCCTGTTCGCGGATGGCGACACATTCAGCATCGGCGATATCGAGGCGCATGTGATCCACACGCCGGGCCACACGGCGGCCGACGTGACCTATGCGATCGGCGATGCCGCCTTTGTCGGCGACACGCTCTTCATGCCGGATTACGGCACGGCGCGCACCGACTTCCCCGGCGGGGACGCGCATGAGCTTTACCGTTCGACGCGCAGGATATTCGCCCTGCCGCCCGAAACGCGGCTTTTCATGTGCCACGACTATCTGCCCGACGGCCGCGCCGACCATCGCTGGGAAACCACCGTGGCGGAGGAAAAAGCATCCAACGTGCACCTTCGCGACGGCGTGGGCGAAGAGGAATTCGTCGCGACACGGCAGAACAGGGATGCCGGACTGGGCACACCGCGCCTGCTCTATGCCTCGCTGCAGGTGAACATGCGCGGCGGGAACCTTCCGCCCGCTGACGACAACGGCACCGTCTATTTCAGGACGCCGGTCAAAAACCCGGCCTGACCGGCCATCCGCGAATGACGCCTTTGGAGGGAGGACGGTCGGCGTCCTCCCTTTATTGCGTCAATACGGGCTCATTTCACCGCACTCAGCTTTCAGAACGAACTCAGTTGCACCGGTAAAGACAGTCTCTTTTCGGGATACTCGACGCGATTAACCCTATTTCGCGGGAGAATACCGATGCGCCGCCTATTGCCTGTTCTGGCCCTCACGATCCTGCTCGCCACATCCGCCTCTTTTCTCCGGCCGACGCCTGCGCCGGCACAGCAAACGCAGACAGCCGCGCAAGTGACCCCCGATCCCGCGGCACGCCTCCTCATCGATGACTACAACCGGAAAACGTCTGATGCGGACCTTTCCGAGCCCGCGCGCATTGCGCTCGCCAGCGAGCTGGATACGCAGCTCCAGGCCCTGCTGACCGCCGCCGCCGACAACCCCCAAAAGACGCGCGAGATCATAGCGGCAATGAAAGCGGCAAGGATCGGCCTTCCGCTGACCGATGAAGTCCGCTCCGTTCTGGAAACGGCGGGAAAGCTGGCCGCCGAAATCCGCGACAAGCAGGACGAAACGGCGATCGCCGGGATCGTCGAAGGGAATGCGGGTAACCCCGACGCCATCGCAGATGCCGTCGCCGACTACATCACCGGCTCCGACGACCCCGTCCGCACGACCGGCGTCGCAAGCCGAATGGCGGCCCAGCCGCAATATGACAGCGTGAAGCCCGCGCTCGGCACGGGTATCGGTCAGGCCATTGCCACGCTGGGCATCACCCAGCCCGCCCTGGCCGGCCAGATGCTGGCCGCCGCGCAGGAAGTCGATGATCCGGCGCTGCAAGACGCCATTGCCGAAGGAGAACAGGACGTAACCGGGACACCGACGCCCGGCCCATCGGAAGGCGAAGGAACCGAGCCGGACTCCACGCCGGAAAGCCCGGCCAGCCCGAGCTAACGCCCCGGCGAAAGTTGCGCTTCGACGGCGGTAAAAGAGCCGGCGACCGGCGCGGTGTCTTCCTGCGTCCAGGCATCGCCCGGCAATGCCCGGTCGAGCCGCACAGCCTTCAGCCCGGCCCCCTGCGCCGCCGCGATTTCGCCCGCATGATCGGAGAGGAAAAGAATTTCGCCAGGCGGGAAACCGGTCTCCCCCGCGATGGCGACATAGGAAGCAGCCTCCACCTTCGCGCCGATGGCGGTATCGAAATAGCCATCGAAAAGCGGCGTCAGATCGCCCTTGTCCGAATAGCCGAATATCAACTTCTGCGCCGCGACGGAGCCTGACGAATAGACGTAGAGCGACAGGCCTCGTTCCCGCCAGCGGCGGAGTTCGCCCGGCACATCGTCATAGACCTGGCCCTTGAGCGTCCCGCTTTCATAGCCCTCGCGCCAGATGAGGCCCTGCAGGCTTTTGAGGGGACCGGCCTTCCGGTCTTCCGCCATCCATTGCAGGAGAAGCGCGACCGTGCCCGCAAGGTCGAGATCCTCAGCACCCGCCAGCTCGCGCGCATCGGCAAGGGCTTTCGCCACGTCCGGCTCGTCCCTATGCACCTCGCAAAACGCCTGCAGTCGTTCCCGCGCATAGGGGAACAGCACCTCATGCACGAATTCGATGGGTGTCGTCGTACCTTCGATATCGGTCACGACGGCTTTCACGGCCTTGTCGGTCATGGATACTCCGTCAGACCTTCTCGAATTTCGGAAAACGCTCGGCAATGTCGTCGCCGGTGAAATGCCCGACCCAGCCATCCGGCGTGGTGAAAATGCGGATCGCGCAGAAATCCGGCGCGGGGCCGGTATCGAACCAATGCGTCGTGCCTGCGGGCACGGAAATAAGGTCGTTGCGCTCGCAGACCACGCGATAGACCTTGCCGCCCTTGCGCAGATAGAAAGCGCCTGCCCCTTCCACGAAAAAGCGCACTTCATCCTCGTCATGCGTATGCTCGGCCAGGAACTTCTTGCGCAGCTCGCCCGCCTGCGGATTGTCCGGCTTCACCCGCGCCACATCGACGCTTCGATAGCCGCCTTCCTTCATCAGCCTGGAGATTTCCGCGTCATAGGCCGCCAGCACCGCCGCCTGATCGGCGTCCTCCGCGAGAGAATGCGCCGCGTCCCAGCGTTCGAAATCCACGCCGATTTCCGCCAGCGCATCGGCGATTTCCCCGCCATCGCGCGTCTCACGCAGAACCGTCGCCGGGTCGGTGTCGGGATAAACCGTCAATCGGGTCATGGCCGTCCCTCCTCATAGAGTTGCGCCGTCAACAGAAACTCGAACGCCTCCATATGCCGCAACACATCCTGATAGGTGGCGCCCCAGACATAAAGCCCGTGCCCCGCGATCAGATAGCCGAAACCGGGCGGGCTTTCCCTCAGCCGTCTTTCGACAAGCATCGCCAGCCGGTCCGTATCCTGATCGTTCGGTACGATCGGCACCTCCATCACCGTCTCATGCGTGTGGATGCCGGAAAAGGCCTTGAGCAATTCCCAGCCTTCCAGCCGCAACACACCTTCCGCTTCATGGCGCCGCGACAGCAGGGTGGCGGCGAGTGAGTGGATATGCGAGATGGCGCCGATTTCGGGCGCATGGGCATAGCGCACCAGATGAAGCGGCGCCTCGGCGGAGGCCCGGGGATGTTTCGCGCCTGCGATTTCCGCCTCGATGACCTCGTCGCGGACAAGCGCCGCCTTGTTCGCACCCGTCGCCGTAACGGCGGCATGCGTTGCAGTCATGCGGACGGAAAAATTACCGCTGGTCGCGGGCACCAGCCCCTTTGCGCCGGCATAATGCGCCATGGCGATGACGCCATCGGCGGCGTCGGCAAAACTCAGGTCGGGCAAACTCAGGTCGGGCGATGTCTCGGCCATTCTCGGCAATGCTCCGCTGGGGCGTCGTTCACAGCGGAACATAATTCATTTCGCCGACGATGAAAGAGCCATGCCGCCGCTAGCGGTAGAGATGCGTTTCCACCCGCTCCAGATGACGGCGATTGCGCCGCCAGCCATGGGCGAAGAGACGATAAACGGCCACTTTCAGGGCGCTCGAGGTGATGAACTCCAGGAAGGCGAAGCCCCAGACCATGAGGGCGAGCTTCCAGCCGATGGGGGTCATGAAAACGCCATAGACCGCCGCGAGCGTGCCCACGAGCTGCGTCAGCTCGGCAGGTACGACGAGTTTCCAGCTCGGCCAGGGCCGGTCCCAGAGCCAGCCCTCATTGCGTGTGAGATAGATGGTCATGTGCCCCGCCACGAGGAGCTTCAGGAAGACCACGGTCTGCACCACGTCCGGCGGCAATTGCAGATAGTCGCGCGCGATCAGGAAAACGCCGAAACTCGCAATCACGCCATACCCGCCCAGCACACCCGCGATGATGCGGATGCGCGTCATGTCCCAGCGTACCGGACGCGGCGCGACGGGCGCATTGTCATAGGCGATCATCATGATCGAGAGGTCGTTCAGAAGCGCCAGCAGAACCACCATCACGGCGGTGACTGGATAAAAGTTGAAGAGCGCGATACTCAACGTCATGAAGATGAGGACGCGAATGGTCTCCGCGATGCGATAGGTCGCATAGCTCGTCATGCGCTCGAAGATGCGCCGTGCCTCTTCCACCGCGCGGGTGATGACGGAAAGTCCCGGCGCAGTGAGGACGAGATCGGCGGCGGCGCGGGCGGCATCCGTCGCGCCGCTGACCGCCACGCCCATATCGGCCTGTCTGAGCGCGGGCGCATCGTTCACCCCGTCGCCCGTCATACCGACGATATGGCCACGGTCCTGCAACGCCTCGACGATCTCGAATTTGTGCTGGGGAAAGACCCGGGCAAAACCGTCCGCCTCCAGCACGGCTTTCTCCGCCTGGCTGGCCTTGCCATTGCCGTCTTCGCCGAAGAGATCGCTTGCCACGAGAATATTCGAGCCGAGGTCGAGCTTGGCGGCGATCTCGCGCGCGATCGCCTCATGGTCGCCAGTGATCATCTTGACGTCGACACCGAGACTGCGCAATTCGGCGATGGTGGCGGCGCTGTCCTCGCGCGGCGGATCGAAAAGCGGCAACAGGCCGAGAAGCGTCCAATCGTCACCCTTCGCCGCGCGCGCAACGCCGATCATGCGCAGACCATGCGCCGCCGCCTCGTCGACCATCTTGCCGACGCGTTTGCGTTCTTCTTCCGAAGCATCGCAAAGATCGAGCATCACCTGCGGCGCGCCCTTGGCGACGCTGAGGCGCGTGCCGTCTTTTTCAAGATCCGCCTCCGCGCGCTTGGACACCGGATCGAAGGGATGGAAGGCGACGCGTTTGAAAGCGGAAAGCGATGTCCTGTCGGCGACGCCCGCCAGGATCGCGGTATCGATGGCATCCGGCGCCTCCGGATCGCAGGCCAGCGCCGCCGCCTCGATCAACTCATCGCCGCTCACCCCGTCGAGCGGCTGCAAGTCACCCAGCGTCAGCTCGTTCTTCGTCAGCGTGCCCGTCTTGTCGGAGCACAGAACGTCCATGCCCGCCATCTCCTCGATGGAAACGAGGCGTGCAACGATGGCGCGCAGCGCGGCGAGCTTTTCCGCGCCCACCGCCATGGTGACCGACAGAATGGCCGGCAGCGCCACGGGAATGGAGGCCACCGTCAGGATCAGCGCGAATTGCAGCGTCTCGAACAGCGGGTCGTGCCGGTAGAGCGCAATGATGACGGTGAAGGCGACGAGCGCCGCCGTGACGAGAATAAGAAAATTGCCGATGCGGAGCACCGCGCGCTGGAAATGCGAGACGCCCTTCGCCTTCTGAACGAGGCTCGCCGTGCGCCCGAAAAAGCTGCGCGGCCCCGTTTCGGTGACGACACCCGTGGCCTCGCCGAGCCGCGCGATGGAACCGGAAAAAAGCGTCTCGCCCATGCCCCGGTCGACAGGCAGCGACTCGCCCGTCAGCGCCGACTGGTCCACGCTCAGATAGTCGTCCTTCACGACGGTCATGTCGGCGGGCACGATGCCGCCCATCTTCACGCGCACGATATCGCCGGGCACAAGCTCGGCGGCGTCGATATCCTGCCAGCTGCCGTCGCGCAGCACGCGGGCGCGCGCCGCCAGCCGCTTTTTCAGAAGCTGGATCGCATTGTCCGCCTTGTAGTCCTGCCAGAAGCCGACAACCGCATTGACCGCGAGCATGACGAGGATGATGGCGAGGTCAGGCCAATGGCCGAGCGCGGCCGACAGGATGGCCGCGATCTCGATCATCCAGGGAATGGGGCCCCAGAAAAACCTGAAAAGGCGCAACAACAGGCTTTGATGTTTTTCCGCAAGTTCGTTGCGGCCGAATTTCTCAAGCCGCTGCGCCGCCTCGTCGGCGGCAAGGCCCTGCGCGGGATCCGTGCCGGATTCCTTCAGCAGCGCATCGATTGCCGCCGGATCGAGCTTTTTCTCATCCGGTTGCGCCTTGCGCGACATAGTTGTGTCGGGGCCACCGGCCGGGGACATGCTGTCCGGCATGACAAACCTCGCATTGCTTCATACCCGCTCGCCCGGGAGTGTGCGCCCGCAAACCGCGGATGCCAAGCATGCGATGCCGGATCGTCGCGGTGTCAGCTTTCCTGCGCGACGGCGCGGAAAATTTCCATGAGGCCCTGGGTCATGTCCTCCCGGGACTTTTCATAATCGGAAATCACCCAGCGCATGGCGACATGCACGATGGCGCCGACAAGCCCGGCCGCGACCACTTCCGGATCGGCCTTGCGGGCAACCGCCGCCTGCAGCAGTTCCGGCAAACGGTCGCGCACCAGATCGGTGAAAAGCTGCATGGCCGCGCGATAGATGCTCTCAAGCTCATGGCTCACGCCGATCACTTCCAGCAACAGGATGCGGGCGAATTTCGGATCCGCCTCGATCTTGTCGAAATAGGTGTCGATGAGGGCTCTGGCCTTGGCTTCCGGTTCCTGCGGCGCCGCCTCGATGGCCTCGTCCATCAAGCCGCCGATGATCTCCACCACGCGGTCGTAAACGGCTCCGAAGAAGGCCTCGCGATTGGCGAAGGATTCGTAGAAATAGCGCTCGGTCAGCCCGGCTTCCGCGCAGATCATCTTCACGGTCGCATGCGCATAGCCGACCGTACCGAAGCCCTCCAGCCCCGCCTCGATGAGCTGGCCGCGCCG
>NZ_NYVD01000110.1 GCF_002684405.1 Parvibaculum sp.
CCGACCGAACGCACCGACATGCAGGTCGGCCCCTTTCGCATCGAGATTCAGGAGCCGATGCTGCGCACCCGCGTCGTGCTGGACGACAATGACAGCGGCATTTCCTGCGACCTCACCTTTTCGGGCCGCACAGCGGTCATCAAGGAAGCGCGCCAGACGCTTTATTCCGGCCCACGCGCGGTGATGGACGCGACGCGCTTCGACCAGTTCGGCCGCTGGAGCGGGACGGTTCGTCATCCCGATGGCGAGATCGCGGTGAGCGACGAGATGTGTCTGGGGACCAAGGATCGCTCCTGGGGCGTGCGCCGCGTGGGCGAGCCGGAAACCGGCGGCGCGCCGGCCGCGCCGGGAAGTTTCTTTTTCCTCTGGGCGCCGCTCATCTGGGACGACCATGTGTCCCATGCCATCTTCTTCGATGGCGCCAGGGGCGAAGCGCTGGTGCGCGAAGGGCTCGTCGCACCGCTCTATGCGAGCGAGGGTGATGTGCCGGGCGTCGAAGACGGCAAGGACGAGCGCATGGCGACGGCGAACCATCGCGTCTCCTATGTGCCGGGCACGCGCCTGGCGAAGTCCGCCGAAATCGATCTCGTGGACCCCGAAGGCGGCACCCGTACCATCAGCCTCGAACCGATCCTGAAATTCCAGATGAAGGGTCTTGGCTACACCCATCCGGAGTGGGGACAGGGCATGTGGAAAGGCGAGCTTGCCACGGGGCATGAATCCTTCGATCCCAAACAGCTCGACCCGCTGGCCCTTGAGAACCTGCATGTGCAGCAGGTGGTGCGCGCAAGCGACGGCACGCGCGAAGGCATGGGCGTGCTGGAGCAGATCTGCGTTGGTCCTTACGCGCCTGCCGGCTTCACCGATTTTTTCGACGGTGCGAAATAACGCCGCGGTGAACGAGTTTTGCGCGGATCGCCGCCAAAAAGGTGGCGATCCGCAGCGATTTATTAAGGTGAATATGTGAGCTTTCACAAGCGTGTTCCCGACAACGCTTGAGGAAAGAGTTCATGCACAAGAGGCGTTTATTGCGGCCTGAAGAAAAACTGCTGATCTTTAACGCGGCCCGATGCCTGGACGGGAAGCGCGCAGGGCGGCTTCTGTCGGATATGGATTGCGCCACGGCGCGCTCCGAACTGCCCGACGGATCGATTGTGGGGTTCGAAATCGATGGATATGACCGGCCCGAAACCTGGCAGCAGCGCGCGGTGCCGGTAGAGATGGAAGTCGACGACGAGGATGGCGCGGAGATTTCCGCCACCCTCTATACCGATTCCAACGATCGTCTGCTCGAGATGGAACTGATCCGTCGATGCGGAGGTCCCGTCGTCAGGCCCCGCTGGCAGACATTGCGCCTTTGGGCATGACGACGGGCTGGTTTCAGGCCCCGAGACGGAAGCCCTCATAATCGGCGGCAGCCACTTCGTCGAGCTTCTCGCCATAAATGCCGACGCCGCCCGTATAGGGCATGAAGAGGCGCGGCTTGCCCGGCACATTCGCACCCATGTACCAGGAGTTGGCCTGAGGATAGAGCGTCATGCCGGCGACTTCATTGACATGCTCCACCCATTCGTCCTCCGCTTCGGGCGTGGCCTCGATCATGCCGATATTGCCGTTGGTCAGCCGCGAAATACAGTCCGTGATCCAGTCCACATGCTGCTCGATGGACACGATCATGTTGCTGAGCACGGACGGGCTTCCGGGCCCGGTGATGAAGAAGAGGTTCGGGAACCCTGCCGAGCCGAGCCCCAGATAGGTACGCGGTCCCGCAGCCCATTTGTCGCGCAAGCTCAACCCGTCGCGGCCGGTAATATCGACGCCCAGAATGGCGCCCGTCATGGCATCGAAGCCTGTCGCAAAGACGATGGCGTCGGCAACGTATTCTGTGCCGTCGGCCAGAACGCCTTTCTCGGTGATCCGCTCGATGGGATGCTCGCGGACATTGACGAGATCGACATGCGGCTTGCTGAGGGTTTCGAGATAGTCCGTATCGAGACAAAGGCGCTTGGTGCCGACGGGATGGTCGTTCGGCATCAATGTCTCTGCAAGGCCGGGTTTCGTCACCCGCTTGCTCATCTGCTCGCGGGCGAAATCCGCTGCGACCTTGTTTGCTTCATCCGTCGCCATCTCGTCGCCATAGGCGCCGAGGAAGGCAAAGCCGCCTTGCGTCCAGCGCGATTCAAGCTCGTGCTGCACTTCTTCCGGCGTCATCTCTTCCAGAAGCGTTTCATTATATTCAAAGCAGATGATGCCGCCGGGCGTTGTGCGCGCAAATTTGCGCTTCTCCAGAAGCGTTTCCTTCGTCTCCTGGATTTCTTCATCCTGAAGCGGACGGTTTCCCGCCGGCAGCGTGAAGTTCGCGGTGCGCTGGAAAACGGTCACATGATCCGCCTGATCGGCAATGATCGGAATGCTTTGTATGCCGGAGGAGCCTGTCCCGATCACGGCCACGCGCTGCCCGGTAAAGTCCACGCCTTCATGCGGCCAGCCGCCGGTGTGGTACCACTTGCCTTTGAAGTCTTCGAGCCCGTCGAAATCGGGTACACGGGCGGCCGACAGACAGCCCGTCGCCATGATGAAAAAGCGGGCCTGCACATTGTCGCCCTTGTCGGTTTCGACCCGCCACAAGCCCGACGGCCCGTCATAGGTCGCCGAATTGACGCGCGTGGAAAACTGGATGTCGCGCTTCAGGTCCAGCTTGTCCGCGACATAGTTCTGGTAGCGCAGAATTTCCGGCTGAGCGGCATAGCGTTCCGTCCATGTCCAGCCGCGCTGCACGTCGTCGGAAAAGCCGTATTGATATTCGAGGCTTTCCACGTCGCAGCGCGCACCCGGATAGCGGTTCCAGTACCAGGTGCCGCCCACACCTTCGCCCGCCTCGAACACGCGGACATTGAGCCCCAGCTTGCGCAGGCGATGCAGCATGTACATGCCCGCAAACCCTGCACCGACAATAACCGCATCGTAATTTGTCGATCCCTTGCCTTCCTTGTTAGCCATCCTCGTCTCCTCCCTCATTGTTTTATTAAATTCTAACGCGGGAAGAAGCGGGAGGAAGGAGAAAAGGCCCCGGCCGCGCTTTCCGCAGCGTCATGACCAGATTGCGCGCCGGCCTCTCTGCACTGCAACAAAAGCGCCGGTTGTCCTCATCTCCGGCAAGACTATTGTGATGGGAAGGTGTAGGGGAGGACGGACCGCGAAAGAGGAGATTTTATCTTGTTCGATTTTGTGAGGATGCTTTGCCGGCAGGGATTTTCGGCGCAATTCGTCCTGCCTGCCACACTCCTCGGTGCGACCCTCCTCATTCTCCTCTTTTCCCCCTTTCTGCCGGTGCTTATCTGGGGATTGGCGGTCACGCTGCCATTATTGGCGCTTGCGGCTTACGACTACAGACAATCCCCTCACACATTGATGCGCAACTATCCCCTGGCCGCACGGTTGCGTTGGTTCTTCGAGGATCTGCGGCCGTTCCTGCGTTCTTATATTGTGGAGAGCGATCTGGAGGGGCGCCCCTTCGATCACGATACGCGCGCGCTCATCTATGCCCGCTCGAAAGGTCAGGTATCGGTCCACCCCTTCGGGACGGAGCTCGATGTCTACTCTGAAGAATATGAGTGGATCGGCCATTCCATGGCGCCGACCCAGAACGTTGCGGATGAATTCCGCGTGGAAGTAGGCGGGCCGCAATGCACCAAACCCTATTCCGCCTCCATTCTGAACATCTCGGCCATGAGCTTCGGGTCGCTCGGCGCCAATGCGATCGAGGCGCTCAATCTCGGCGCGAAGAAGGGCGGCTTCTATCACGACACCGGCGAGGGGGCGATCAGCCCCTATCATGAAAAGCACGGCGGCGATCTCGTCTGGGAGCTTGGGACGGGCTATTTCGGTTGCCGGGCGAAAGACGGCTCGTTCGACCCGGAAGCGTTTCGCGACACGGCGCAGCGCGATCAGGTGAAGATGATCGAGATCAAGCTGAGCCAGGGCGCCAAGCCCGGTCATGGCGGCATGCTGCCCGGCCCCAAGGTCAGCGAAGAAATTGCCCGCACGCGGGGGGTTGAGGCCTATGCCGATTGTATCTCGCCGCCCGGCCACAGCGCATTCTCGACGCCGCGCGAGATGCTCGAATTCGTGGCCCGGCTGCGAGAGCTCTCCGGCGGCAAGCCCGTGGGAATCAAGCTGTGCGTCGGCCAGCCGCATGAGGTCTTTGCCGTCATGAAGGCGATGCTGGCAACGGGTATCCATCTGGACTACGTCGTGATCGACGGCGCGGAGGGCGGCACGGGCGCCGCCCCTCTGGAGCTTTCGAACCATGTTGGCGTCCCGCTGCGAGAAGGCCTTATCATGATGCGCAATGCGCTGGTGGGCACCGGGCTCAAAGGCGCCGTCAAACTCGCCGCGGGCGGTAAGGTTCACGGCGGCGCCTCGCTCGCCTTCAACGCTTCCCTGGGGGCCGATTGGTGCAATGCGGCCCGCGCCTTCATGTTTTCGCTGGGCTGCGTCCAGTCCATGAAATGCCATACCGGCGAGTGCCCCACCGGCATCACCACCCAGGATCCCCGTCGCCAGCGCGGCCTGGTGGTGAGCGACAAGGCCGAGCGCGTCCACCGGTTCCAGAAGGCAACGGTGGAGGCGCTCCGCGATATCGTGGTTGCGGTGGGGCTCGAAACGCCTTGGGAGCTGAGGCCGCATCACCTGCATCACCGCCTCAATGCCGCCGAAGCCCGGGCCACCGACCGCATCTATCCCTTTGTGGACGAGAAGAGCCTGCTCGACGACCCTGAGGCATCCTATTATGCGCAATGGTGGGCCGCGGCCGATCCCGATACGTTCCGGCCCGTGAGCGAGGTCGACCCCCTGCGAAGGCTGGATCAGGACCGGCTGCGCACGGAACGCCATTGAGGCTTGCGAAGTTCCATGCCAATAAGGTGACGGCAGCTTGCCTGGTCGTATTCAGCGCGAAATGGATTCATGAGCAAAACGGCACTTATTACCGGGGTAACGGGGCAGGATGGCGCCTATCTGGCGGCCCTCCTCCTCTCCAAAGGCTATATCGTCCATGGCGTGAAGCGCCGATCCTCGTCATTCAATACCGCACGGGTGGATGCGCTTTACGACGACCCGCACAATGAAGGGGTCTCCTTCTTTATGCATTACGGGGACCTGACGGATGCCACCAATCTGATCCGCATCATTCAGGAAACCCAGCCCGACGAGATCTACAATCTCGCCGCCCAGAGCCATGTGCAGGTGAGCTTCGAGACACCGGAATACACCGCCAATTCCGATGCCATCGGGGCGCTGCGCATTCTGGAGGCCATCCGTATTCTGGGGCTGGAAAAGAAGACGCGCTTCTATCAGGCCTCGACCTCGGAGCTATACGGCAAGGTGCAGGAAACGCCGCAGAGCGAGACCACGCCCTTCTATCCGCGCAGCCCCTATGCTGCCGCCAAGCTCTATGCCTACTGGATCACGGTCAATTACCGCGAAGCCTATGGCATGCACGCCTCCAACGGCATTCTCTTCAATCATGAAGGGCCGACCCGCGGCGAAACTTTCGTTACGCGCAAGATCACCCGCGCTGTCGCCGCCATCGAACTTGGGCTCCAGGACCTCCTTTATCTCGGCAATCTCGACGCCAAGCGCGACTGGGGCCATGCCCGCGACTATGTGGAAGGCATGTGGCGCATCCTGCAGCAGGACGAGCCCGACGATTATGTTCTGGCCACCGGCGAAACGCATTCGGTGCGCGAATTCGTGGAACTGGCCTTTGCCGAAGTCGGCCGTACCATCGAATGGCAGGGCGAGGGCGTCTCGGAAATCGGCGTCGACAAGAAAACCGGCGAGACGCGCGTGAAGATCGATCCGCGCTATTTCCGTCCGACCGAAGTGGACCTCCTGTTGGGCGATCCTTCCCGGGCGAAACAGCGTCTGGGCTGGGAACACACCACGACCTTCCCGGAACTCGTGGCCGAAATGGTGGCTGCCGACCTGGAAACCGTCGCGCAGGAGGCGGCTCGCAAAGCACGCCATGACTGACGGCGCAATCTATTCGTTGAGGGGCAAGAAGGTCTGGATCGCAGGCCATCGCGGTATGGTGGGCGCGGCCCTGATGCGCCGGCTGGCGTCCGAGGATTGCGAACTGCTGACGGTCACGCGCGACACGGTCGATCTGCGCCGCCAGGCAGAAGTCGAGAGCTGGCTGGCCGAGCATCGCCCCGAGGCGGTATTCATCCCGGCGGCGCGCGTCGGCGGCATTCTCGCCAACGACAGCTTCCCGGCGGAGTTCCTCTACGACAATCTGATGATCGAGGCGAACATCATCAACGCCGCCTGGCAGAACGGCGTGGAGAAACTTTTGTTCCTGGGCTCGTCCTGCATCTATCCGAAGATGGCCGAACAGCCGATGCGGGAAGATGCGCTGTTGACCGGCCCGCTGGAGCCGACCAATCAATGGTACGCGGTTGCCAAGATCGCCGGAATCAAGCTGGCCCAGGCCTATCGCCGTCAATATGGCTGCGATTTCATTTCAGCCATGCCGACCAATCTCTACGGCATAGGCGACAATTTCGATCTGGATTCGAGCCATGTTCTGCCCGCTCTGGTCGCCAAGATGCATGCGGCAAAGGAAGCCGGCGATGCCGAGGTCGTGATCTGGGGCACAGGCTCGCCGAAGCGCGAATTCCTCTATGTCGACGATTGCGCCGACGCACTCGTGTTCCTGATGACGCATTATTCCGGCGAAGAGCACATTAATGTGGGCTTTGGCGAAGATCTGACCATTCAGGATCTGGCTCAGAAGGTGAAAGAGGCCGTCGGCTTCGAAGGCGAGCTGGTGAACGATATGTCGAAACCCGACGGCACACCGCGCAAGCTGATGGATAGCGCACGCCTGCGCGATCTGGGCTGGCGCCCGCGCACCGGCCTCGATGAGGGCATAGCGAAGGTCTATCGCTGGTATCTGGAAACCGGCGGCGGCAGACGCGGAGTGTGAGTGAACGGCGGCCGGAAGCGGGCTTTTGCGTCATTCAGGCCCGTCAACGAGGTGCCATTCGGCCTCGGGAGTGCTAAAACGAATCCTGTCCCGAGGCGAAAGGCAGAAGCGGCGCGTGTCATTCAATAACCCGACAAATTCTCCCCCGTTGAGAGATGCGTCCCGGCCGAAGGTCGCCATGGTGACGGGTATTACCGGGCAGGATGGCGGCTATCTGGCGGCATTCCTGCTTGCGCGCGGTTATGAGGTGCATGGGCTGGCGCGCGACCCTGCGCGGTTGGAACGCTCGCGGCTGGCGGAGGCCGGTGCGGATCTCAATCGCAATCTCATTCTTCATCGTTGCGATATCGGCAGGGAAGCCGATCTCGACGGCCTTGTTCGGCGGATCAAGCCCGACGAGGTCTACAATCTCGCCGCGCAGTCTCATATCCATGCGAGTTTCGACGATCCCGCTGCCACGACGAATGTGAACGCGACCGGTGCGATGAAGCTCCTCACGGCCGTCTTGCGCCTCGACCGCGGCCGGATCCGTTATTATCAGGCGTCGAGTTCGGAAATGTTCGGCGACGCGGGTGGCCGCTGGCAGAACGAGGAAACCCCGTTTCACCCGTTGAACCCCTATGCCGTATCGAAGCACGCCGCCTTCGAGGCGACGATCAATTTTCGCGAGGCCTATGGGCTTCACGCCTCCAACGGCATTCTCTTCAATCACGAAAGCCCCTGGCGCGCACCGACCTTCGTGACGCGCAAGATCACGCAGGCTGTGGCCGCGGTCTGCCTCGCCGGAGAGGGGACGCTGCGTCTCGGCAATCTCGATGTACGCCGCGACTGGGGGCATGCCCGAGACTATGTCGAAGGCATGTGGAAGATGCTCCAGCAGGATGCCCCGGACGACTACATCCTGGCGAGCGGCGAGAACCACTCCGTACGCGAATTTGTGGAAATAGCCTTCGCGGAAATTGGCCGGGCCGTTCGCTGGCAGGGAGAGGGCGTAGACGAAAAAGGGTACGACGAAGAGACGGGGGATCTGCTCGTCGAAGTCGATCCCGCGTTCTTCCGGCCGATGGACCTCGGCGCCACGCTGGGAGATGCGCGCAAGGCACAGGAACGGCTGGGATGGCGCCCGAAAACGAGTTTCCGCGAGCTTGTCGCGGAAATGGTTGCCGTCGATATCGCCCGCGCTCAGGAACAGGCACACATCGGCGCCGGCCTCTCCCGCTCGTCGGACTGAGCCGCAAGACCGTTTGACCTTGGCGAGAAAGCCGGTAAAAACGCGCGGATCGAGTTTCCTTTCAAACAGTTTTCAGGACGGGTGACATGAGTGATCGTGTGTTTTTCGATCTCAAATCGACCCACAATCCGCACCGTTATCACCTTCAGGTCGAGCCGGGCCTTTCGGTCGGTCCGCCCGGAAATCTGTTCATGTTCGGCGGTGTCGGCATGGCGGCGTCCATCCGGGCGATGGAGCGCACCTGCGAGCGCCCGACCGTTTGGGCGACGGCGCAATACCTCTCCTATGCGCGCCCGCCCTCCATCGTGGATCTGGATGTGCTGGTGCCGGTGCATGGCAATTACAACAGCCAGGCCCGCGTGATCGGCCATGTGGGCGACAAGGAAATCCTCACCGTCAACGCCGCGCTGGGCGCGCGCCCGAGCGAATTCTCGCATCAATGGGCCGTCGCGCCGGATGTGCCAGGACCGGAAAACTTCGATCCCGCCGAGCATTGGCGTGGGGACGATCGCGATCCCGACCTCCATACCCGCATCGATATGCGCGTGGTGAAAGGCCGATATGGCAAGGACCGCAAGGGCGGAGAACTGTCGCCGGACGGACAGGTCGTGCTCTGGGTGCGCCCGTTGGAAGACGTGGCGATCGATAGCGCCATGCTGGCCGTTTTCGCCGACTTCGTACCCTCCGCCATCGGCAATGCCATCGGACGCAATGCGGGGGGCAATAGTCTCGACAACACGATCCGCTTCCGCCACATCGTGCCGACGGAGTGGGTGCTTTGCGATATCCGCATCCACGGCGTACATGGCGGTTTCGGCCATGGCCGCATGCATCTCTTCGCGCAGGACGGCGAGTTGATGGCCTCGGCGAGCCAGTCGGTGATCCTGCGCATTCACGACAAGTAAAGCGCCTCCGAAGGGGCGGCACTCAACGCATCAGCCAGTCGACGATCTCGCCGTTCACCTCGCGCGGATAGGTGTGGGAGAGGTTCTCGATCTCGCGATAGGTGACGTCGGCGCCCGCTTCTTCCAGTGTGCGGGCGGCTGTTTGCGCCATCTCTACATTGAACATCCAGTCCTTCGCGCCATGGGTGATGAAGATCGGCAGGCCGTCGATCCTCTCTTTCTCCAGAAAGCTCACCAGCATCGGATGGAAGCTTGCCGACATCGGCGCGAGATGGGTGAAGGGCGCATCGGCCAGCATGCCGCTCACATAGCAGAACGTGCCGCCATCGCTCATGCCGGTCATGAGCAGACGGCTTTCATCCACATTCCAGCGCTCCTGCACGAATTCGAGCATCCGCTTCAGGCTTTCGCTGTCGACGTCGGGACCGGCGAGTGACCAAGTGCTGTCGCGCGAGGTCGGCGACAGCAGGATGGCGCCGCGCGAGCGCGCCGTGCGGAGCCAGCTCCAGATGAAATCGCGCCCGTGTCCGCTGCCGCCATGCAGCGCCATGATGAAAGGGTGAGGCCGGTCGGGCGTGTAGTTTTCCGGCACGTAGAGAGAAAAGCCGCCCCGCTCCCCCTTGTCGTTGCGGGCATGCATCAGGCCTGTCTCATGCGGGCCCTCAGCGCCTTCGGAAAGTGCCGCCAGCAGCGTTTCGTCCGGCCTTGCATCCTCGTCGAGAAAGAAACGGCTCACCGGCGGCAACATCTGTGTCAGCGGGTAGAGCGCTTCCAATGCGCGCGATTGATGACGGAACGCGCGATAGGCGCTGAACACGCCCTGCGGATCGTCCTTGGCACTGCGGATTTCCTCATGCGCCATGAGCACTTCGCCCGCGGCCTTTTCGATCTGCGCCTTGAAGCCTGCCATGGCTTCCGGCCACTCGGCCTCGCGGAACGGGCCGATGGCATGGCGCAAGGGCTCGTCCGGCTCCCCCATCTGTTCGAT
This sequence comes from Parvibaculum sp., assembly GCF_002684405.1. GTDB lineage: Bacteria > Pseudomonadota > Alphaproteobacteria > Parvibaculales > Parvibaculaceae > Parvibaculum. The sequence goes on from NZ_NYVD01000110.1 coordinate 10,116, forward strand.
CAGCGAGGCGAAACTGGGCGGATGGATATGCCGGGCGATATGGCCGAGCGCATCCAGCGCATGCAGGAGCGGCGGCACGGTGGCTGTGATTGCCTCCAGCATTGCTTCCTGTTTTTCCACGGAAATTTCTTCGCTCAATGCCTTTCGCCTCCTTTTTTGCCCGAGCCTAGACGCCCGCCCCGGCCTCGGCCAGCCCATTTGCAGATCGGGTCATGCCGCCTATGCTGCGGGAAAAGAAATTCGAATAAGTCCGGGAAGGCTCTTCATGACATTCGGGAAATTGCTGATCGCAAATCGTGGCGAAATCGCCATCCGTATTGCCCGCGCGGCATCGGAAGTGGGGCTTCAAAGCGTCGCCGTCTATTCCGACGACGACGCCCGGTCGCTTCATTTGCGTATGGCGGATGAAGCTGTGGCGCTGAAAGGGTCCGGGGCGGCAGCCTATCTCGACATGGACGGCATCATCGCAGCCGCGAAGGGCGCGGGCTGCGATGCGATCCATCCCGGCTATGGCTTTCTGTCGGAAAACGCAGCCTTCGCCGCGAAATGCGCCGATGCAGGGCTTGCCTTTGTCGGTCCGCGCCCGGAAGTGCTGGACCGCTTCGGCGACAAGGCCAGCGCCCGTGCGCTGGCCGCGGAATGCGATGTGCCGCTTCTCGAAGGCACGTCCGGCGCGACCAGCCTTGAGGAAGCGCGCGACTGGTTCAAAAAGCTCGTCGCGCGGGAAGGCGATGGCGCCGCCATCATGCTGAAGGCGGTCGCCGGCGGCGGCGGTCGCGGCATGCGCGCCGTGCGCGCGCTCGAAGAGCTCGATGACGCCTATGCCCGCTGCCAGTCCGAGGCGAAGGCGGCCTTCGGGATCGGCGATGTTTATCTGGAACGCTTCATCCCCAATGCCCGGCACATCGAAGTGCAGATACTGGGCGACGGCACGGAAGTAACCCATCTCTGGGAGCGCGAATGCACCATTCAGCGCCGCCATCAAAAGCTGATGGAAATTGCGCCGAGCCCCTCCCTCTCTCCCGACATGCGTGAACGGCTGATCGAGGACGCGCTGACATTGGCGCGCCGGATAGGCTACGACAATATCGGCACCTTCGAGTTCCTGGTCGATGCCGACCGAGAGGGCGGCTATGCCTTTATCGAGGCGAATGCCCGCTTGCAGGTCGAGCATACGGTGACCGAAGAAGTGACCGGCATCGACCTTGTGGAAACGCAGCTCCGCCTGGCGCAGGGCGCGTCGCTGGACGGCCTCGGTCTCGATGTCGGCGAAGTGCCGCTGCCGCGCGGATATGCGATCCAGCTTCGCGTGAATATGGAAACCATGGATGCGAGCGGCGCTGCAAAGCCCGCGGGCGGCACGCTGAGCGCGTTTGAGCCGCCCTCCGGCCCCGGCGTGCGCGTCGATACGTTCGGCTATGCGGGCTACACGACCAATCCGAATTTCGATTCGCTGCTGGCCAAGCTCATCGTCCATCACGCCTCGCCGGATTATGCCGAAGTGGTGGCGCGCACCCGCCGCGCGCTGGCCGAATTCCGGATCGAAGGCTGCGCGACCAATATCGGTTTCCTGCAAAACCTCATCGCCGACGATGAAGTGGCCGCCAACAATGTCTATACGCGCCTGATCGACGACCGGGCCGCCGAGTTGACGGCGGACGGCACGCCCGCCCAGGCCAAGCGCTATTTCACCGATGGCGCGGCAACGGCAACCGCCGCGCATGTGAAGGTCGAAGGCCCGGCGGGCACTGTGCCTGTGGGGGCACCCATGCAGGGCAAGGTCATCAGCATTGATGTGAAGCCGGGCGATGAAGTGCCCGCGGGCACGCAACTCGCCGTGCTGGAAGCGATGAAGATGGAACATCTCATCCATGCGGCCGAAAGCGGTGTTGTGCGCGAACTGGGCGCGGAGCCGGGTCAGGTGCTCTTTGAAGGCGATCCGCTGATCTTCATCGAACCCGCCTCGGTCGACGCCGCGTCGCAGGCCGACGAAGCCGATATCGATCCGGACCATATCCGGCCCGATCTTGCCGAGGTGATCGAGCGTCACGCCATCGGTCTCGACGAGCGTCGCCCGGAAGCGGTGGAACGCCGCCGCAAGCGTAACCAGCGCACGGCGCGCGAGAACATCGCCGATCTGTGCGACGAAGACGGCTTTATCGAATACGGCTCGCTCATCCTTGCCGCGCAGC
>NZ_NYVD01000111.1 GCF_002684405.1 Parvibaculum sp.
CGCCATCTGGCCGCTGCCGATGCCGAAATTCAGCCGATTGATGACCGCCTTCCCCGTGACATGGGCCGTGTCGCCTTTTATTTCGAGCGCGAAGGGCAGCTTTACTGGAAGACTCACCCCTTTCAGAGTGAGAGTCCCGTCTGCGACATAATCGTTTCCGTTTTCGTGGCTGAAACTCGTGGCGCTGAAAACGGCGACGGGATAGCTGGCGACATCGAACCAGGTCGCTTGCGGCAGATAGGTGTCCTTCTCCTCTTCACCCGTCTTGCAGGAAGCGGTGTCGATTTCGACCCGCACGCTGGCATTTGCGAGATCGTCCGGATCGAAAGCGATATCGGATGTAAAGGCGGCGCAAGCGCCCTTGATCGCCGTCCCGCTGCCGTCGGTCGCTACCCAGGAGATCGTCTGCGGGTCGGAAACCGGGTTCCACCTGGTTGCGGCGGTCGCGGGCCATACGCATGTCCCGGCAAGCAGCAAAGCAAATACGGCGATTGCCATTCTGTTCATGAGTTCGTTTCCCGGTCGGTTTCTGTCGGAGACCTCCGGCTTCGCCCCAGCATACGCATCAGCACTTCGTCCCGGCGCATGAAATGGTGCCAAAGCGCCGCCGCGACATGCAGCAAAAGAAGGCCGGTGCCCAGCGCGGCCAGCACGGTGTGCACCCAACTCGCTACGTTTTCGATGGCCGCCTTGTCGGGGCTGGCCTCAATAAATCCGATATGGGGTAATGGGACCACGCCATAAAGAAGTGTCGCTATGCCGAAGGGCGATGCCGATACGACCACCCACCCCGTCAGCGGCATGGCGAGAAGGATTGCGTAGAGCCCGGCATGAGTTGCCCTGGCCGCAAAACGCTCAAACGGCGTCAGACCGGCGGGAAGGTCCGGCACTCCGACTGCGAGGCGCAAGACGAGGCGGACCGCCATCAGGAGAAACAGGGTCGCGCCAATCGATTTGTGGAGCTGATAAAGGGGAAATGTGAGGGGATCTGTGAGCGGAAGCCGGGTCATTACAAGACCGATCGCCAACATCGCCAGAAAGAGGATCGCAACCAGCCAATGCAGAGTGATGGACAAAATACCATAGCGGTCTTGTGAGTTACTCAGCTGCATTGCCTCTCCCTACGTCAGTATGACCATGCAGCGCATTCCCCCGCACTGCAACGCCCGCCCCGTCCGCCGCCATCAAAAGAGCGTGATTGGCAGCGATGTCAGAGGGTGGGCCGCCATGCTAGCGTGGCTCCCGCAAATTTCGAATCGACACGAACCGGTCCATGGGAGGCCGGCACAAGGGGTAACGCTCATGCAATATTCGCTGGAAATCATCGGGGTTTATGTCGGCCTCAACCTGCTCATCAACCTGCTTCTCGCCTATCGGGTCTCATCGGGCCGTGTACGCACCAAGGTGATGACCGGCACGGGCGAGGATCAGGGGCTCTATAATGCCAGCCGCGCTCATATCACCAATGTCGAGTACACGCCGATCGGTCTTGTTGGCCTCGTGGTTCTCCATTTGCTCGGCGCGTCTATCTATGTGCTCCATGTCGTGGGCGCGCTTCTGACCGTCGGCCGTATCCTTCATGCCATCGGCGTGTCGCGCACCAGCGAAAGCTCGCCGCCCCGCCTTTTCGGCACGCTCTTCACCTGGATTTCGCAGCTCATCGCCGCCGCGGCCTGCCTCTACTACGCATTTCTCTGAGCGGGCTGCCATGTTGGACGGCAAGGAAGGACCTCTATAGAAAGAGGGAACTTCCTTGCCTCCCTTCGTTCAACGACAGTGTTCATCCATGGCAAATCAGACGACCCGCAAAACCACGCTCGATATCGCCGACACGCTTGTCGAACGCGCCCTGAAAGCAGGCGCCGACGCCGCCGAAGCGATTGTCGTGGAAGGCACCTCGCTTGGCGTATCCTGGCGGCTCGGCAATCTGGAAGATGTCGAACGCTCGGAGGGCAAGGATATCGGGCTTCGCGTTTTTTGCGGCAAGCGGCAGGCCGTTGTCTCCTCCACCGACCTCTCCGATCACGTCATCGGGCCTCTCGTCGAACGCGCCGTGGCGATGGCGAAGGTCGCGCCGGAAGATCCCTGGTGCGGGCTGGCGGATCCGGATCGCCTGGCGCAGGACTGGCCGCCGCTCGATATTTCCGACAATGCATCTCACCCGAGCGCCGAGGAACTGGGCGAACGGGCGGCTGCGGCCGAAGAAGCGGCACTCGCCATCGAGGGCGTCACCAATTCCGGCGGCGCGGGCGCGAGCTGGGGCAAGAGCGGAATTGCGCTCGTGACCAGTGGCGGTTTTCGCGGCAGCTATTCCGGCACGTCGCATTCGGTGTCCGTTTCCGTCCTCGCCGGCGAAGGCACGGCGATGGAACGGGACTATGAATTTTCTTCCGCCCGCCATCTCTCCGATCTCGATGCGCCGGCCGAGGTCGGTACGGAAGCCGGTCGCCGCGCCGTGCGTCGCCTCAACCCGCGCAAGGTGAAGTCTCAATCCGTGCCGGTCGTCTATGCGCCGCGCGTCTCCAACAGCTTGCTCGGGCACTTCGCGGGCGCCATCAACGGCGCGGCCATCGCACGCGGCACGAGCTTCCTCAAGTCCCGCATGGGCGAAGAAGTGTTCGCGCCGGGGATTGCCATTCACGACGATCCGCATCGTGCGCGCGGCCTCAGGTCCAAACCCTTCGACGGCGAGGGCGTGGCCAACCGGGCCATGACGCTGATCGAGAACGGCGTCCTGCAAAGCTGGCTACTCGACAGTTCGACCGCGCGGCAGCTCGGGCTCAAAACTACCGGCCATGCGGCGCGGGGCACCAGCGGCCCTCCGTCTCCGTCGGCGAGCAATCTTTATATGGCGCCCGGCACACTGCCGCCCGAAGAGCTGATCGCAGACATCAAGCAGGGCCTCTACCTGACCGAACTCATCGGCATGGGCGTCAATGGAGTCACCGGCGATTACAGCCGAGGTGCGTCGGGGTTCTGGATCGAAAACGGCGAGATCGCCTATCCGGTCAGCGAAATCACGGTCGCAGGCAACCTCAAGGAAATGTTCCGCCAGATCACACCCGCCAACGATCTGGAATTCCGCTATGGCAGCAACGCCCCGACACTCCGCGTGGAAAGCATGACCATTGCCGGCAGCTAATGGCCATGGCGACGCGATTGCCGATGATCTTGCCCTGCTCAGGCAGGCCGTCCGCGAGGGCGGCGCGCTTGCGCTGAGTTTCTACAAGGGGGATTTCCGGAGCTGGACCAAAGGCGCCAACGACCCTGTTACCGAAGCCGACCTGGAGGTGAACGACCTTCTGCGCGACCGGCTCCGGGGGGCGAGGCCCGATTATGGCTGGCTGTCGGAAGAGACCGAGGATGACAAATCCCGTCTGACCGCGTCGAAATTCTGGGTCGTCGACCCCATTGACGGCACGCGGGCCTTTGCCAAAGGCAAACCGCATTTCGCCATTTCGGTCGCCCTCGTCTCCGGTGGAATCCCCCTGATCGGGATCGTATTCAACCCGGCCACCGACGAATTCTTCGAAGCCGCCCGAGGCCGGGGCGCCTGGCTCAACGGCCAGCCCATCCACGTCGGTAGCCGCCGGAAGGTGGAAGGATGCCGGATGGTGGCCCATCCGCCCATGTTCGAACACAAGGCATGGCCCGAACGCTGGCCGCCGATGGATTTCATAGAGCGGAACTCTGTCGCCTACCGGATCGCGCTCGTCGCCTGCGGAGCGGCCGATGCCGTCATTGCCTTGAGCGCGAAGAACGACTGGGACCTGGCCGCGGCCCACCTCATTCTGGAAGAAGCCGGCGGCCTTTTGACCGCGCATGACGGACACGAAATTCGCTATGACGGCGCCACGACACACCAGCCCAGCCTTGTCGGAGCCAACCCCGTGCTGCACGCCGGGATCATGGCGCGAACTGCGATGCTTCGTCTGCCATCCTGACGAAATGGCGGCGGTTAGTATGCTTTGCGCCCGCGCATGCTATATTTTCCCCGGGGGGAGGTCGTAGGACCCACGTCACCTTATCGGGTGTCTTCGGATCGGAGTAAGCAACTCTATGACCAAGCAATTGCTGCACCTTGTATTCGGCGGCGAACTAGCTGATCTGCAGGGCTATGATTTCAAGGATACGAGCAAACTGGATATTGTCGGCATCTTTCCCGACTACCAGTCGGCCTATAATGCCTGGAAATCGGCCGCGCAACGCACTGTCGACAATGCCCATATGAGATATTTCATCGTCCATCTGCATAAACTGCTGGACCCTGAAGACGATCCGGAGGGCAGGCATACAGGTGCGTCCGAAGGATGAACAACAGCTCCAGCCCAGGACAGGAAAACGGCAACGCTACCGACGACATGGACGTTGGGCGTTATGAGAGCCCGCGGACCGGAATCAGCGTGCTTATGCTGTTCGCGGCGCTTGTCGTGGTATTTGCCGTTGCCGGCATCGCGGGCAGCATTACGGCCAGCAGCGTGAACGAGTGGTATCCCACGCTGGTCAAACCCGCCCTGACACCCCCGCCCTGGGTCTTCCCGGTCGTTTGGAACCTGCTCTATTTCACGATGGCGCTGGCCGCGTGGCTGGTCTGGCTGACGGTCGGTTCTTTTTCTGCCGCCGGCGCGCCGCTCTCGCTTTTCGGCAGCCAGCTCATGCTCAATCTGGGCTGGTCCGTCCTGTTTTTCGGTCTCAAGGCGCCCGGTATCGCGCTTGCCGAGATTCTGGCCCTGCTGATAATGATCGCCCTGACGGTCATTGCCTTCTTCAGGCAGAGCACCCTTGCAGGGATATTGATGCTGCCCTATTTGGCCTGGGTCGGCTTCGCGACCTATCTGAATGCCGGCATCTGGTTGCTCAACGGATAACCGACGAGGGACAGCCGATCGGCGGGGAGTACGCCCAAGGGCGGCAATAGGGACAAAAAATCCCGTTATTCCAACAATTTACACTCCCCTGCCTGTATGGATTGGGTAACGACCGCATGGTATGGTCCGCCCGGATTACGCGAGCCTGAGGATCTATGGTCAGCAAGAGCGAACAACCCGGCGAAACCGCGGCGCAGGACGACACCCTTTCGCCGGCCATGCGCGACGCCGCCGAGCAGGCGCCCGACCCCGAGGCCGCGCGCGAACTCGCCCGGGACCTGAACACCTGGTCCGTCGCCCGGCGGATGCTCGGCAGCTATCTGAAGCCGCTCTGGAAACTTGCCGCCTTTGCTCTCGTGCTGAACGCGGTCGTGGGCGCGACGACAGGTGCCATTCCCTGGCTGCTCAAGACCGTGGTCGACGATGTCGTGAACAATCCCAATCCGCCCGCCTGGCAGATCTGGGGCGTTCCGCTGGCAGCCGCCGTAATCATGTGCATCAAGTCCATCGCCTCCTATGGCAGCACCGTCACCATGAGCACGATTGGCCAGCGGATCGTCGAGGGCATTCAGACGAAGATGTTCGAGCGTATTGTCCGCGCCGATCTCGCCTGGCTCTCCGCGACGCATTCGGGCCGCTTCGTCGCCAGCTTCATGGCCGATGTCGGGCGGCTTACCGGGACCATCACCACGTCGATGATCGATCAGGCGCGCAATCTCCTCTCTGTGATCGGACTGCTCGGCGCCGTCTTCATCATGAACTGGAAGCTCGCGCTGATTGCGACCTGCATCCTGCCGCTGGCAGCTCTCTTCCTTCGGCGTTTCGGCAAGAAAACCCGCAAGGCCGCCCGGCAAAGCCTTGAGGGTACGGGCGACCTCTCCACGCTCATCTCGGAAACCCTCAAGGGCATTCGCGTGGTCAAGGCTTATGGACGCGAGGATCATGAACTCGATCGCGCCAAGGTCATCATCAAACAACTTGTGACGCAGGCCCTGATCGCGATCCGAATGAGGGCCGCATCCGGCCCCACCACCGAAGCCCTTTCCGGCATCGGCATCGGCCTTGTCATCTATGTCAGCATCGTGCTGATCCAGGCGGGCAGTCTGACGCTCGGCGAAATGACCGGTTTCATCACCGCGCTCATGCTTGCCTATCAGCCGCTCAAGGCGCTCGCCAACACACAAACCACCATGCAGGAAGGCGTCGCCGCCGCGATCCGGCTCTTTCCGATCCTCGACACCGAACCGCAGGTCGTCACCGCGCCCGGTGCCAAGCCGCTCGCCGTGCCGCAAGGAATGGTGGAATTCGAGAATGTCAGCTTCGAATATGCAGACGGCACACCGGCTCTTCACGGCGTCTCCCTCGACGTGCCGAAGGGACATACCGTCGCCCTTGTCGGTCCTTCCGGCGCGGGCAAGAGCACCATCCTCAATCTCGTGCCCCGCTTCTACGACCCGACCGGGGGCCGCGTTCTGATCGATGGACAGGACCTCAAGGACGTGACCGTCGACAGCGTCCGCGCAATCAGCGCGCTGGTGACGCAGGAACCGTTCCTGTTCGACGATACCATCCGGGCGAATATCGCCTATGGCAGGGCCGATGCGACGGATGAGGAAATCAGGGAGGCTGCACGCAACGCAGCCGCCGACGAGTTCATCTCCCAACTTCCCAATGGCTACGATTCTCTCGTCGGCGAGGCCGGGCAGAAACTTTCGGGCGGACAGCGCCAACGCATCGCTATCGCACGGGCAATGCTGAAGGATGCGCCGATCCTGCTGCTCGACGAAGCGACCTCCGCGCTCGACACGGCATCGGAACTCAAAGTCCAGAATGCGCTGTCGCGTCTGATGATCGGTCGGACAACGCTCGTCATCGCGCATCGCCTTTCCACGATCAAACATGCGGACATGATCTATGTGATCGATGAGGGCCGCGTGCTCGAACATGGGACGCATAACGAACTCATCAAGAAGGGCGGCCTCTATGCAGAGCTGTCACGCTCTCAGTTTATCGAAGAGCCGGCACAGGAAAGCCAGGAAGCGGAAGCTGCCGCGGTTGCCGGAGAGTGAGCGTTAGATGTCGCGGGTAAAGGATATTGTGAAAAGCGAAACATTCATGGACGGCGTCGCCTTTCTGGCTGCCCTGTTCATTCGTTTCGTGCGCCAGACGGGCCGTTTCGAAATACGCCGGTCCCATGTCGCAGCACAATTCTGGGCCGGCGACGAACCTTTCATCGTCGCCACATGGCACGGCCAGAACCTGCTCATTCCGACGCTATGGCACAATTGGCGCGAAGTGCGTGTGCTGGTCTCGCGTCATGGCGACGGACAGATCATCGCCAAGATCATGGCCAATCTGGGTTTCGGCACCATTCGCGGGTCGGGCGCCCCCAAGGGCGAACACCAGCGGCCTAAACATCGTCAGAAAGGCGGCGCGAGCGCCTTGCGCGCGATGATACGCGCGCTCGGCGAAAATGTTTCGGTCGGCCTCACAGCCGACTTCCCCCCCGGCCCCGGACGGCGCGCGGGGGAAGGCATCGTCATGCTGGCCCGGCTTTCCGGACGCCCCATCGTCCCCGTCGCGGCAACGACGCGGTCGCGTGTTCAGCTCAACAACTGGGACAGGTTCACGATCAATCTGCCCTTCTCCCGCGGTGCGCTCGTGCTGGGCGATCCGATCTATGTCGCCCGCGACGCCGACGAGGAAGCGCTTGAGCAGGCCCGTCAGCATGTCGAGGAAGCCCTCAACGCGGTGACGGCCGAGGCGGACAGGATCGTCGGCCGGACGCCTGCGCATAACGAGGCGGGAGCCGTGGTGCGTTGAGCGGAACGGATGCGAAGACAGTCCCCGCCCCTTCCCGCACGGGGCTTGCCGTTTACGCCCTTGTCACGCGCCTCTTGCGGCCCGTCGCCCCGCTGCTTCTCAGGGCTCGATTGAAGCGCGGCAAGGAAGATGCAGCCCGGCTCGGCGAGCGCTACGGCATCGCCTCCAGGCCGAGACCCGAGGGCAATCTTGTCTGGTTTCACGCCGCGAGCATCGGGGAATCCCTTTCCATTCTCACCTTGATCCGGCGGCTGATCGACGAGGTGCCGGGCGTCAATGTACTGGTCACGACAGGAACGCTGACATCCGCCGAATTGCTATCGCAAAGACTGCCCAAGGAAGCGTTCCATCAGTTCGTACCGCTCGATCACCCGGCTTTCTGCGCGCGTTTTCTCGATCACTGGAAACCCGATCTGGCGGTCTGGGTCGAATCCGAGTTCTGGCCCAACCTGATTGCCGAAACGGACCGGCGGCGTATTCCGCTGGCGCTGATCAACGGACGCATCACCGAAAAATCCTTCCAGAGCTGGCAAAGAGCCCCCGGCATGATTGCCGATCTGGTCGGCCGGTTTTCCGTCATTCTGGCGCAAAGCGCGGCGAGCGCGGATCGGCTGGAAGCGCTGGGTGCCGCCTATACCGAACTCCCCGGCAACCTCAAACATGACGCGCCGGCTCCATCGGCGGACCCGCATGCGCTCGGTGCCCTACAGCACGCCATCGGCAAACGCCCGGTCTGGGTAGCAACGAACACGCATGAAGGCGAGGAAGAGGCTGCGGCTCAGGCGCATCTTTCATTGGCGCAAACCCGTCCGGACCTCCTCACCATCATCTTATTGCGCCATCCCGCGCGCGGCCCACAGCTCGCCAAAACGCTATCCGGCATGGGTCTTTCCGTCATGACGCGTTCTTCGGGCGATGTCCCCGCGGCGCATACGCAGATCTATCTCGTCGATACGCTTGGCGAGGTCGGGCTGTTCTACCGGCTCTCCAATCTTGTGTTTGTCGGTGGCACCTTCGCCGAGATGGGCGGACATAATCCATTCGAGCCGGCGCGTCTCGGCTGCGCCCTCATTGCCGGGCCGAGCGATTTCAATTTTCAGGAAGCCTATGCGGTGCTCGAAGAGGGCGGCGGCATGCTGCGCGTATTGGATGCGAATGCCATGACGCAAACCATTGCGGCATTGCTCGACGATACCGAGAAGCGCATGATGATGGGCGAAGCGGCGAGACGCATAGCCAGCGAAGATAGCGGTGCGACCGAGCGTACACTCGCAGCTCTTTTGCGCCTGCTCGCGCCCAAACAGAAAACCTGACTGAAAGGCGACCTGGGATGCGTGCACCGCGCTTCTGGTATCCCGCCCGAAAAAGGGGCATGCCGATCATGGCACAGCTCCTGTCGCCCTTCGGTGCGTTTTACGGGCTGGCCGCCCGCATCCGAAACAAAACGGCACGGCCCGAGCATGTTCGCGTGCCGGTAATCTGCATCGGCAATGTCACGATGGGCGGCGCGGGCAAGACACCGATTGCGCTTGCCATTGCCGAGCGCCTCATTGAGCAGGGCGAAAAAGTACATTTTCTTTCGCGCGGCTACCGGCGCACATCGCAAGGTACGGTGAGGGTCGATCCTGCCGCCCACACGGTGGCCGAAGTGGGTGACGAGCCGCTTCTTCTTGCGCGACTGGCACCGACATGGGTTTCGGCCGACCGCGTGGCGGGCGCGAAGGCGGCCGCAGGCGCGGGAGCGAGCGTCATCATCATGGATGACGGGTTCCAGAACCCGTATCTTGCGAAGGATTTTTCCGTTCTCGTTATCGATGCGGGCGTGGGCACCGGCAACGGCCATGTCTTTCCCGCCGGTCCCTTGCGCGAGGAAGCAGGCGATGCGCTCAACCGCGCGCAGGCGGTGATCCTGACCGGGCGCGGTCACGCAGGCGATGGCCTCGCCGCGCGCGCAATGGCGCGTGGTATTCCCGTCTACCGATCCATCGCCAAGCCGGTTCCGCAGGAGCCATCCTTTGCGGGTGCGCAGGTTCTCGCCTTTTCAGGAATCGGTCGCCCCGAAAAATTCTACGAAACGCTACGTGGGCTCGGCGCCGATATCGTGGCGACGCAGGATTTTCCCGATCATCACGCCTTTACCGACCGCGAGGCGTCCCGCCTGATGGTCAGGGCTCATGAATGCGATGCGCATCTTGTCACCACCGAAAAGGACGCCATCCGGCTCGCGCGCGCGCCTGCCGGCAGCGCCCGGGCAAAGCTCTCGGAAAGCCTGCGTACCGTCCCGATCCGTGCTGTGATCGCCGATATGGCGCAGCTAGAGACACTCATCGCAGAAGCCTTGCGTCGCCACCGGCTCGCAAGGGGCGAAGCGGGCTGATATAAGCGGCCAGCAAAACAGATATCGCCCGCTCGGATGTCCCGCAGAAACAGTCTCGTTAACCATATCGAATTCGCCGGCTTGCGCCTTGCCCTCGGCTTCTTCCGTCTCTGGGGGCTCGACCGCGCATCGGCGCTTGGCGGGCGCCTCACCCGCTTCGTCGGACCGAAGCTCGGTATCACCCGGCGCGCCCGGAAAAATCTCCACGCCGCCATGCCGGAGCTAGGGACCGACGAGATCGAGCGGATCGTTGCGGATATGTGGGAAAATCTCGGTCGCACCATGGCCGAATATGCCTATCTGGAAGATTTCGTGTCTTCAGAGAGCGGGCGAATCCGATTCGAGAATGCCGATCAGGCCGTGCAGCTGGCGCAGCGCGGTTCCATGCTGCTCGTCTCCGGCCATTTCGCCAATTGGGAGTTGATGCCGATCGCCATGCGGCTTCGCGACATTCATGGCGGCGACATCTATCGCCATGCCAACAACCCGCTCGTGAACCAGTGGATGATCGAGTTGCGCGAACGGGCGACCGCCTCCGTGCAGATCCCCAAGGGGGGCGAAGGCGCGCGGATCCTGATGCGCCTCCTCAAGCAGGGCAAATGCATCGCCATGCTCGCCGACCAGAAGATGAATGACGGTGTCGAGGCACGCTTTTTCGGGATGCAGGCCATGACGCCCGCCGCGCCTGCCGGCCTTGCCGTGCGTTACGGTCTCCCCATCGTTCTCGCCGCGATCGAACGCGAAGACGGCGCTCATTTCACCCTGCGCTGCAGCGAGCCGATCATGGCGGACCCCTCCGCCGATCGCGTGGGCGAAATCATGCGGCTGACGCAATTGCTGAACGATCACCTGGAAGCGCAGATTCGTAGCCGGCCGCATGAATGGCTCTGGCTGCATAATCGGTGGCCCGAACGGGAAATCGCCCAAAGAAACTAAAGGTGGCGGAACTGACGTTTCGCGGAGCCGTTACTTCGACCCGCTACTTCGGCATGGGGCCGACCAGGGTTGCCGGATCGACATAGGTGCCCTGCCAGGTCATGCCCCAATGGACATGCGGTCCCGTCGCGCGGCCCGTCTGGCCGATCTCGCCGATCTTCTGCCCGCGCTTCACATGCTCGCCGGTCTTCACGTCGATTTTCGACATGTGCATGAAATAGCCGATCAGGCCATGCCCATGATCGAGGAAGACGAGACCGCCCTCATAGAACATATCGGGCTGGGCAAGCGTCACGATGCCGTCCGCCGGGGCCACGATGGGCGTACCGGTGGGGGCCGCGACGTCGACGCCGAAATGCGGCCGGCGCGGCTTGCCGTTGAAAATGCGCTGACTGCCATAGACACCGCTGATAACGCCCTTGGCAGGCCATTCGAACTTCTCGGCAAAATACGCATCCGGCGTATCGGCGGGGCGGGCAGCGGCCTTGAGCTTTCGTTCTTTCGCGATGCGCTTCAGCACGTCCGGCGGCGGCGTCACATATTTCCGCGCCACGCCGTTGATGCGCTGTATCTCATAATCGCGTTTGGCAATGGCAAGGCTGCGCGTTTCGGTCCGGCCATCCGCATGGGTCACTTTCAGGATGGCCTTGGAACCGGCGTCGCGCCCGAACCCCACCACGAAAAGCCCATCCGGCGACACCATGACGGATTTGCCGTCGAGCGACACCTTCGCGCCCGACTCGACATCGCCGACGATGACGGCGCCCTGTTCCAGCTTGCCGCGCAATTCGACTTTGGCCCATGCAAGCGACGGCATCGCCGCAAAGGCGGCCACAGCCATCGCCAGCACCCAACGGCTTGCCCTCATGGGTGTCAGTCTTTCTGCATTTCGCGGTGTCGCTGAAGCGAGGCTTCCGGCGTCGCATAGGCTTCCTGCAGATCGACGCTCCAGTAGCGGAGCTGATCGAGAGGGATATTCTTGCCCGTCACCGCGCAAACCACATAGGAGCCCTGCTTCACGACGGAGTATTCCCCGTCGCCATACACAAGCTTGGCTTCACCGCCCATATTGTCGAACCTGTTCATGGCGCGCACCTTACAGCGGAGAGCCTGTTCGATCAAAGCCGCCGGTCAAAGGAGTTTGCCCTGCTTCGGCGCGGGGCCGCTTTTGGGCCTGGCGGGGGTCGGCTTCGCGCGTGGC
>NZ_NYVD01000112.1 GCF_002684405.1 Parvibaculum sp.
CCGGCCCTCCCGGACGCGCGCGACGAGACAATTTGCCGCCTCGGCCTGTTCCGGCGACAGCTCGAGCCCCTGCGCATCCGGGTCGGGATCCTCGAAGGGGGCATCCGCCGGCAGCTCCACCGGCACCAGCGTCTCCGCCTCGACAAGCCCGCGCACCACCCCGTCCGAAACGCCGGCTTCTTCCGCCAGCTCCCTGACGGTGCGCAGGAACCCGTCGGAAGCGGTTGCGATCACCCGCTCGCGCGCCGAGGTCATGCGGGCGGGCCGCCGATCGGTCAATTGATAGGCAATGCGGGTTCGTGCCGGTTCCAGCGCGCCCGGCGCCCTTATGGCCAGCCTGAGGACCGAACCGCGCGGATTGAGCGTGTAGCCCGCCACCCAGTCGATGAAACGGCGCAGCACGGCGGGCATGGGCGGCACATCGTCGATAACCTCCGACACGGGCTTCAGCCGCTTTGCATCGACCTCGCCGCTCGCCTCGCCCCATATCACGCCCAGCACCTCGCGGGGACCAAGCGGCACAACCACGAAGCTGCCCTCCTCCGCCGCCATGCCGGGCGGCAGGTCGTAATCATAGGGGCCGGGCAGCGCCAGCGGGATCAGCACGCTGACGGCGCGGGCCCCCTCATGCGAAGGAGCGGACATGCCTCAATTCAGTAGGGCCGAATGCGAGTCGCGGCAAGGGAGAGCAACACATGACAAAAAAGGCGCCTCCGTTAACCTCTTTGGCAAACGCGCGCTCTTGCGCATGGAGGGCCGACGCGGCACAACAGAAATCCTTTCGCAGACCTTCCGCCAACAGGATCAGACGATGAAATTCTTTGTGGATACGGCCGATATCGACGCCATTCGGGAACTTTCCGAAACCGGGCTTCTGGACGGCGTGACGACCAATCCTTCGCTGATCGCCAAATCGGGCCGCGATTTCATCGACGTGGTGACGGAAATCTGCGGCGTGGTGGAAGGCCCCGTCAGCGCGGAAGTCACCGCGCTCGACGCACCGACCATGATCGAGGAAGGCCGCAAGCTCGCCGCCATCGCCGAAAATATCGCGGTGAAGGTGCCGCTCACCTGGGACGGGCTGAAAGCCTGCAAGGCGTTGACCGATGAAGGCCATATGGTCAATGTGACGCTCTGCTTCTCCGCCAACCAGGCGCTGCTGGCCGCCAAGGCCGGCGCCACCTTCATTTCGCCCTTTATCGGCCGCCTCGACGATATGCATCTCGACGGCATGGAACTGATCCAGGACATCCGCACCATCTACGACAATTATCCCGAATTCGGGACGGAGATTCTGGCGGCATCGATTCGCAATCCGAACCATGTGAAAGACGCCGCCCTGGCCGGTGCCGATGTGGCGACCGTTCCCCCCGCGGTGCTCAAAAGCCTTGTGGCGCACCCGCTTACGGATAAGGGCCTTGAACAGTTTTTGGCCGATTGGGCAAAGACGGGACAAAAAATTCTTTGATCGGGTAACCTGTCGGTAGGGTTGTGGAGAGATGCTGTCGTCATGAGCCAATACAGCGACCAGCCAGAAGCGGAATTGATCGGCGCCTCGACGCTGAACGTGGACGAGGTGAAGACCTATCTGCGTCAGCATCCCGAGCTTCTCGCCAACGATCCCGAACTGATCGAGACCCTTGTGCCGCCGTCCCAGTCGACGGGGCGCAACGTGCTCGACATGCAGCATTTCATGATTGCGCGACTTCAGCAGCGGATCCGCACGCTGCGCGAGATCCAGGCTGAGCTGATCGAAGCTTCCTCGCTGAACAGTCTTGCCCGCGACCAGGTCCATCAGGTTGCGCTGACGCTGCTCGACACGAAAAGCTTCGAGCATCTGATCGAGTTCGTCACCGACGAGAACGGCCTTGCCCGCATGCTCGGTGTGCGCGCCGCCGCGCTCTGCATCGAAACCACGAACGGTGTCTCCGGGATCGGCATTCGCGGCGTCCGCGTGCTTGAGACCGACGGCGTGGACCGCATTCTGGGCGAAGGCTGCATGCACCGTCTCGCGGGCAATGTCACCGGAAGCCGAAGCCTTTACGGCCATCTCGCCGAGGAAGTTCATGCCGAAGCGCTGGTGCGCCTCGACTTTTCGCCGGCAACACCGCCCGGCCTGCTCGCGCTTGGCGGCTTCAACCCGGACCAGTTTCACCCCGACCAGGGTACGGACCTGCTTGAGTTCCTCGCCCGCATCGTGGAGCGCTGCGTGCGCCAATGGCTCGACCTGCCGCCGCAATCCTGACCGGCGGCGCCACGCCCGCCCTCTCCCCTGACGATGCCGCCAGAGCGATCCCTGCGTCCGAAGACGCGCGGCGCGCCTTGCGCAGCTGGTATGCGCATCTCGCCTCGGAACGGCGCGCAAGCGCCGCTACGCTGGCCAATTACCATCGGGACGTGACCCGTTTCTTCGAATTCCTGTGTGAACATCTGGGCGGCACCCCCGGCCTGGCGGAGCTTGAAAACCTGCAAACGCGCGACCTGCGCGCCTTTCTCACGAAACGCCGCAATGAAGGCCTGAAACCACGCAGCCTCGCCCGCACGCTCTCAAGCCTGAAATCGCTTTTCCGCTTTCTGGAGCGCGCCGGCATCCTGACCAATACGCCCGTCATGGCGATGCGGGGGCCGAAACTGCCCCATGCGCTGCCCAAACCCTTAAGCGAAAACGATGCCCGCGCACTGATCGACGAAGCGCAGGATGCCGGACGCCTGCCCTGGCAGGGCGCGCGCGACACGGCAATCCTGATCCTGCTTTACGGCTGCGGCCTGCGCATCGCCGAGGCGCTGTCCCTGAAACGCGGCGACGTGCCCTTCGCGAGCACGCTGCGCGTCACCGGCAAGGGCAACAAGGAACGCATCGTGCCCCTGCTTCCCGTCGCGCGCGACGCGGTAGACACCTATCTCGCCCTTTGCCCGCATGCGCTGAGCGCGGAAGACCCGCTCTTCGTCGGCACGCGCGGCGGCGCGCTTGGCCAGCGGCAGGTACGCGCCTCGATCGAGAATTTGAGATTGCGGCTCGGCCTGCCCGACAGCGTGACGCCGCATGCGCTGCGGCACTCCTTTGCCACGCATCTGCTGGCGGCGGGCGGAGACCTGCGCGCTATCCAGGAACTGCTCGGCCATGCGAGCCTTTCCACCACACAGATCTCCGCGGAAGTGGAAAGCCAGCGCCTGCTCGACATCTACGACAAGGCGCATCCGAGAGCGAAGGGCTGACGCCCCTCACATGTGAATGGGCGACCCGGTGACGGCGAGCGCGGCTTCCTTCACCGCTTCCGACATGGTGGGATGCGCGAAACAGGTCCGTGCAATATCTTCCGACGATCCGCCGAACTCCATCGCG
This sequence comes from Parvibaculum sp., assembly GCF_002684405.1. Lineage (GTDB taxonomy): Bacteria > Pseudomonadota > Alphaproteobacteria > Parvibaculales > Parvibaculaceae > Parvibaculum. Next base: position 3,344 of record NZ_NYVD01000112.1, read on the forward strand.
ATCACGGCTTCCGCGATCATCTCGCCCGCATTGGCGCCGATGATGTGAACGCCCAGCACGCGGTCGGTTTTCTTGTCGGCGATGATCTTCACGAAACCGTCGGTCACCTTGTTCGCCTTGGCGCGACCATTCGCGGTGAAGGGGAACTTGCCGACATTGTATTCGACGCCGTCGGCCTTCAACTGCTCTTCCGTCTTGCCGACGCTCGCCACTTCCGGCGCGGTATAGACCACGCCCGGAATGGTGCCGTAGTTCACATGGCCGCTCTTGCCGGCGAGCATTTCCGCCAGCGCGGACCCTTCATCCATCGCCTTGTGCGCCAGCATCGGACCGGCGATCGCATCGCCGATGGCATAGATGCCGTCGACATTCGTCTTGAAATGGCCGTCGACCTTGACCCGTCCGCGCTCATCGGTCTCGACGCCCGCTTCCTCAAGCCCGAGCCCTTCGGTGTAGGGCACACGGCCGATACAGACGAGCACGGCATCCGCATCGAGCGTCTCGCCGTCGCCGCCCCCCTTTTCGTCGGATTTGGCCGGTTCCACGCTCACCTTATAGCCGGAACGCTGCTTGGCCACGCCCGTCACCTTGGTGGCGAGCTTGAAGGTGAAGCCCTGCTTCTTGAGCGTCCGCTGGAAGGTCTTGCAGACCTCGCCATCCATGCCCGGCAGGATCGCATCCATGAATTCGACGACCGTCACCTCCGCGCCGAGACGCGACCAGACGGAGCCAAGTTCGAGGCCGATCACGCCGCCGCCGATGACGACGAGCTTGCCCGGCACCTTGGAGAGGGAAAGCGCGCCGGTGGACGACACCACGCCCTTTTCGTCGATCTCGACACCCGGCAGCTTCGCCACGTCGGACCCGGTCGCGATGACGATGTTCTTCGCCTCGACCGTCTGCTTGCCGTCCTTGCCGGCAACCTCGACCTTGCCCGGCGCGACGATCTTGCCCGCACCTTTCAGCCAGTCGATCTTGTTCTTCTTGAAGAGGAACTCGATGCCCTTGGTATTGCCGTCGATCGCCTCATCCTTGAAGGCGAGCATCTTTTTCAGGTCGAGCTTCGGCGTGCCGACATTGATGCCCATATCGGCAAACTTGTGACCGGCTTCCTCGAAAAGCTCGGACGCATGCAGCAGCGCCTTGGAAGGGATACAGCCGATATTGAGGCAGGTGCCGCCCAGCGCGTCGCGCTTTTCGACCACGCCGACCTTTTGCCCGAGCTGCGCGGCCTTGATCGCGCATTCATAGCCGCCGGGGCCCGCACCGATCACGACAAGATCATACGCATCAGCCATGGTCATTCCTTCTCAAGCTTCTTGCACACTTCTTCCGGCGCTTCCTTGACGAAAATACCGCTGAGATCCCCGCCGCCATCCGACGCCGCAAAGCAGATGACGGTGTGTCCACCGATACCCGATTTCACATAGGCAACCATCTGCGGATTTACCCAGACGGCTTCGCCGGAAGAAACCTCGGTGAACTGGATCATGCGTTCCGCCCTTAAAGGTCCAGCAGCAGGCGCTGCGGGTCTTCCAGGCTTTCCTTCACGCGCACCAGGAAGGTCACCGCTTCCTTGCCGTCCACGACCCGATGGTCATAGGAAAGCGCCAGATACATCATCGGACGGATCTTGATCTCGCCATCCACCACCATCGGGCGTTCCTGGATCTTGTGCATGCCGAGAATGCCCGACTGCGGCGCATTCAGGATCGGCGTGGACATGAGCGAACCGTAGACGCCGCCATTGGAGATGGTGAAGGTGCCGCCCTGCAGCTCGTCGAGCTTCAGGTCGCCGTCGCGCGCGCGGCGCCCGAAATCGTTGATCGTCTTTTCGATGCCCGCAATGGTCAGATCCTGCGCATCGCGGACCACCGGCACGACAAGCCCCTTTTCGGTGCCGACCGCCACGCCGAGATTGTAGTAGTTCTTGTAGATCAGGTCGTCGCCGTCGATCTCGGCATTCACGGCCGGAATTTCCTGCAGCGCATGGATGCAGGCCTTCGCGAAGAAGCCCATGAAACCGAGCCGCACGCCGTGCTTCTTCTCGAAGAGATCCTTGTGCGCGCTCCGGAGCGACATGACCGCGGTCATGTCCACCTCGTTGAAGGTGGTGAGCATGGCCGCCGTGTTCTGCGCTTCCTTGAGGCGGGAAGCGATGGTTTTCCGCAGCCGCGTCATGCGCACGCGCTCTTCGCGCGCGCTCTGATCGGCAGGTGCAGACACGGAAGATGCGTCGGCGGGCTTTGTCGCCTGCTTTGCTTCCGGTTTCGTTTCCGATTGCGTAGAGGCGCCGCCTTCGACCGCGCGCATCGCATCTTCCTTGGTGATGCGTCCGCCCGGTCCGGTGCCTTCGATCGCCGAAGCGTCGAGATTGTTTTCATCGACGATGCGGCGAACCGCCGGCGACAGCGCGTCCGCACCCGTATCGGCCTTGGCGGAAGCAGCTTCTTCCTTCTTGGGCGCTTCCTTTTTGGGTTCTTCTTTCTTCGGCTCTTCCTTGGCAGCGGCCTTTTTCGGCTCTTCTTTCTTCTCGTCCTTCTTGTCGTCTTTCTTGGGCTGCGCCTTCGCCTCGGAGCCGGCCTCGCCCAGCATGCCGAGAAGCGCACCGACTTCCACCGTCTCGCCATCGGCCACATTGATTTCGGACAGTACACCCGCAGACGGCGCGGGCACTTCCACGCTCACCTTATCGGTCTCCAGTTCGACCAGCGGCTCATCCACTTCCACGCTGTCGCCGGGCTTTTTGTACCACTGGGCGACGGTGGCTTCGGTGACGGATTCGCCCAGCGTGGGCACGCGAATTTCGGTCGACATCTGACTGCCTTTCTCGGACGGCCGGTCCCGCTTCAACCAGAGAAGCGGCGGGCGGCATCAATCGATCTTGAGCGCTTCTGACAGAAGCTGGTTGAGTTCCTGATTATGTCTGGACATGAGTCCGCTCGCCGTGGAGGCGGATGCCGGACGTCCGGCATATTCCGCACGCCGGTAGCGCGCTCCAACATGGTCGAGCACCCATTCGATGTTCGGCTCCATGAAGGTCCAGGAGCCCATATTCTTGGGCTCTTCCTGACACCACACGATTTCCGCCTGCGGGAAGCGCGACAGTTCCGTAATCAGCGACTTGGCCGGGAACGGATAGAGCTGCTCCACACGCAACAGGTAGATATCGTTGATCTCGCGCCGCTCGCGCTCTTCGTAAAGGTCGTAATAGACCTTGCCCGTGCACATCACGACGCGCTTGATTTCCTTGTCGGAGACCAGCTTGATCTTCTGATCCGGCAGCATCTCCGCATCGTCCCACAACACGCGATGGAAGGACGAGCCGGGGCCGAATTCCTCGAGACGCGAAATGCAGCGCTTGTGACGCAGGAGCGATTTCGGCGTCATGACGATGAGCGGCTTGCGGAAGTTGCGATGCACCTGACGGCGCAGCGCATGGAAATAGTTCATCGGCGTGGTGATGTTCACCACCTGCATATTGTCTTCCGCGCACATTTGCAGATAGCGCTCCAGACGCGCGGAGGAATGCTCCGGCCCCTGGCCTTCATAGCCATGCGGCAGAAGCATCACCAGACCCGACATGCGCAGCCATTTGCGCTCGGCGGACGAGATGAACTGGTCGATCACCACCTGCGCGCCATTGGCGAAATCGCCGAACTGCGCTTCCCAGAGCACAAGCGCATTGGGCTCGGCCAGGCTGTAGCCATATTCGAAACCCAGCACCGCGTTTTCCGACAGCATGGAGTTGACGACTTCATACTCCGCCTGGTTCTCGGAAATATTGTTCAGCGGCACGAAATGATCTTCGTTCTCCTGATCGATCAGCACCGAATGCCGATGCGCGAAGGTGCCGCGCTCGGAGTCCTGACCGACAAGGCGCACCTTGATGCCCTCATCCACCAGCGTGCCATAGGCAAGCTGCTCGGCCATGCCCCAGTCGAGCCCTTCGCCGGTTTCGATCATCTTGTTGCGGTGATCGAAGAGACGACCGATGGTCTTGTGGATGTGGAAGTCGTCCGGCACGGAGGCGATGCGCTTGCCGACACGCTTGAGCGTCTCGATATCCACCGCAGTGTCGCCGCGCCGCGCTTCGCCCTCGGCCTTGCTGAGACCCGACCAGCGCCCGTCCAGCCAGTCCGCCTTGTTGGGACGGAAGCCGGTAACCGCTTCATATTCCTCGTCGAGCTTGGCGCGGAACGCCTTGCGCCTTTCATCGACTTCTTCCTCGGTCATCAGGCCTTCTTCGACCAGACGCCGGGAATAGATTTCATAGGTCGTCGGATGGTCCTTGATCTTCTTGTACATCAAGGGCTGCGTCATGCTCGGATCGTCGCCTTCGTTATGGCCGAAGCGGCGATAGCAGAACATGTCGAGGACGACGGGCTTGTTGAAGCGCTGGCGGAATTCGGTCGCGATCTTGGCGGCATGCACCACCGCTTCCGGATCGTCGCCGTTCACATGGAAGATCGGCGCGCCCACCATCTTCGCCACATCCGACGGATAGGGCGATGAGCGGCTGTTGATCGGGCTCGTGGTGAAGCCGATCTGGTTGTTGATGATGATATGGATCGAGCCGCCGGTACGATGCCCCTTGAGGCCGGAAAGGCCGAGGCACTCGGCCACCACACCCTGGCCCGCAAAGGCCGCGTCGCCATGGATGAGCAGCGGGATCACCGTCGTGCGGTCACGATCGTAAAGCTGGTCCTGCTTGGCGCGCGCCTTGCCGAGCACCACCGGATCGACGATTTCCAGATGCGACGGGTTGGCGGTCAGCGACAGATGCACCTTGTTGCCGTCGAACTCGCGATCCGACGAGGCGCCGAGGTGATATTTCACGTCGCCCGAGCCGTCGATGTCTTCCGGTGTCGAGGACCCGCCCTTGAATTCGTGGAACACCGCGCGATAGGGCTTCGACATCACGCCGGTCAGCACGTTCAGACGGCCGCGATGCGCCATGCCGAACACGACCTCGCGCGCGCCCAGCGCGCCGCCGCGCTTGATGACCTGTTCGAGCGCGGGAATGATCGCCTCCGCACCGTCGAGACCGAAACGCTTGGTGCCCGTGTACTTCACCGCACAGAAGCGTTCGAAGCCTTCCGCCTCGATCAGCTTTTCGAGGATCGCGCTCCGGCCCATTTCAGTGAAGGTGACTTCCTTGTCCGGGCCTTCGATGCGCTCCTGGATCCAGGCCTTTTCTTCCGGATCGACGATATGCATGAACTCAACGGCCAGCGTTCCGCAATAGGTCCGCTGCAGAATGTCGAGCATCTCACGCACGGTCGCCGTTTCCAGCCCCAGAACGTAGTCGATGAAGATCGGCCGGTCCATGTCGTCCGGACCGAAACCATAGGTCTCGGGCTGCAATTCGGGATGCAGCGACTGGGGCCTGAGGTTCAGCGGATCGACATTCGCGTCCAGATGACCGCGGATACGATAGGCGCGGATCATCATGATGGCGCGGATGGAATCGAGCGTGGCCTTGCGCACACTTTCCTCGCTTGTGCCGGCGGGCGCGCGGGCGGCCACTTTCTCGGCGAGCTTTTTCTGTTCGGCGGCGGGCCAGTTGCCATCCAGCGCGCTCACCAGCTCGCCGTTGGCGGAGACAGGCCAGTCGTCACGCTGCCACGAGGCGCCGCGAACTTCCTTCAGGACGTTCTCGCGCTCATCGTCCAGTTCGTCGAAAAACTGTTTCCATTCCGCATCGACCGACGCCGGGTCGTTCAGGTAACGCGCATAGAGCTCCTCGACGAAGCCGGCATTCGTTCCGTAGAGAAAGGAAGTGCGTTCCA
>NZ_NYVD01000113.1 GCF_002684405.1 Parvibaculum sp.
CCGCCGACAAGCCGAGAGGCAAAAAGCCGGGCGGTAAATCGTTCGGAAAACCAGGTGGGAAGCCGGGTGGAAAACCGGGCGGCTTCAAGGGCAAGACCGGCGGCGGCCCGTCCAAGGCCGCGAAGGCGAAATTCGGCAAATCGAATTTCAGCAAGGCGAAGTCACCGGGCAAAGCCGGCGCGAAAGGAAAGCCGAAAGGCAAATCGGCCGGCAAGCCATAATGCAGCGGGTCCGGCCCGGCCGGACCCCGCTCACATGTTCAGCATCGCAACCGGGCCGAGCGTGGGGCCGATCTCGTCATGGAGGACGAGATCCGCGATGTCGTCGAGCTCGGTCGGGTCGCGATTGAGGATCACGAGGCGCGCCCCGTTTCGCTTGGCGAGAATGGGAAAGCCCGCCGCCGGATAAACCTGCAGCGACGAGCCGATGGCGATGAAGAGATCGCAGAGCAGCGTCGCCTCATGCGCGCGCTCCATCTCCGCCTCCGGCATGGCCTGCCCGAATGAAATGGTGGCCGTCTTCACATAGCCGCCGCAGGAGGTGCAAAGCGGCGCCTCGCCCGTCTCCTCGAAGGCCGCCTTCAACGGCTCCAGCTCGTAGCGCGCGCCGCAATCCAGGCATTTGGCGTAGGTCGTATTGCCGTGCAGCTCGATCACCTTTTCGTCGGGCACACCGGAATCCTGATGCAGATTGTCGATATTCTGCGTGATGATGTGGCTGATGCGGCCCTCGTCCACCAGCTTGGCGAGCGCCATATGGCCCTTGTTCGGCATGGCCTTGGCAAAACTCTCATCCATGGCGAATTTCCGCCGCCAGGCCTCGCGCCGCATCTCGTCGGAGGAGATGAAATCGTCGAAATAGATCGGCGCCATCTTCGTCCAGATGCCGCCCGGCGAGCGGAAATCGGGAATGCCCGATTCCGTGCTGATGCCCGCCCCGGTAAAGGCGACGATACGGTGCGCCTCCTCGATGGCCCGTTTCAATTCGTTCATGAGCCCCGCTTCCTTTGACTTTCCTGCCTGAGCATGAATCATGCGGGCTTGAGTTTGAAATTTCAATGCAGGGCGCCCCGCCGCTCTCTCCCTGTCACCCCGGGCTTCGTCCCGGGGTCCAGGGCGACAGGCTGCGATATCTCGGCCCCTGGATCCCGGCCCACCTCTACATGCAAGGAGGGCCGGGATGACAGTTGAAGTAACCCGGGAGACGGAAAGTGAAATACCTGCACACCATGGTGCGCGTCAGCGACCTCGACGCCTCGCTCGATTTCTACGTCAACAAGCTGGGGCTTGAGAATATCGGCCGGTTCGACATCGAAGAAGGCCGCTTCTCGCTGGTGTTCCTCGCCGCGCCCGGACAGAAGGAAGCTCAAGTCGAACTGACCTGGAACTGGGACCCGGAAGAGCTGGACGAAGGCCGCAATTTCGGCCATCTCGCCTATCAGGTCGAGAACATCTACGAGACCTGTCAGAAGCTGCAGGATGCGGGCGTCACCATCAATCGTCCGCCCCGCGACGGCCGCATGGCCTTCGTGCGCTCACCCGACAATGTGTCGATCGAGCTGCTGCAGGAAGGCACCCCCCTGCCGCCGCAGGAGCCTTGGGCGTCAATGGAAAATACCGGCCACTGGTAGGTCGCGCTTGTATGGTGAGCGGGGTGATTTTATAAGCCCCCCCAAGGGGGAACCTTGTGAAAATCCATCTCATCAATCTCGATCGTGCATCGGACCGGCTGGAGGTCATGACGGAACGTCTAAAGGGGATTCCCTTCGAACGCTTTCCGGCCATCGACGGCAAGACACTCGACTATGAGGGCCTCCTCACCAGGAACGAGGCCGCTTGCGTCATGAGCCACCGCGTCCTCTGGCAGAGGCTGATCGACAGCGGCGACCCCTACGCCTGCATACTCGAGGATGACATCGAAATCCTCCCCCGGTTCTTCGACCTGGTTCAAAACACCGATTGGCTGCCATCGAAATTCGACTCGATCAAACTCGAAACCTTCTCGATGCCGACGCTGCTTCAGAAGCACCCGGTGATAAAGGTGAGAGATCGAGAGCTCAAACTTATTCGCTCCGCTCATTGGGGAACCGCAGCCTATATCATCAGCCGCGGCGGGGCGGAGCGTATGCTGGATGTTTCGAAAAACCTCGACCGTCCGACGGATTGGCTCCTTTACCGGGAGCCCCATGTCTATGGATGCTACGCCTATCAGGTGATACCGGCTCCTTGCCGGCAGGATGCCGGGCTTGTCGTGCCCGATCAGCTTTTGAACAGGTTCAACATCAAGCGCGTCAAACCCAAAGGCCTCAAGAAGCTCTCAAGGGAAATACGTCGCCCCTTTGGCGATCTTTGGCAATGGCTCCGGTCCCGACGCTGGAAGTCCGCCTACGAAACCATCGACTTCGGCTGACAACGGGAGGCCTCGGACCGACGCCCTCCGCACCGTCGCGCATCGCGCGAAACCGCGGGGTCACTCACGATTTTTGCGGAACATCAGGTCGATGATTTCCGCGCTCTCCTCAGGGCGCACCGGTTCGGCATTTTCATCCAGCTGATCCAGCAGATAGATCCACCCGACCGCGCCGGCGATATTGCCTTCACGGTCGTAAAACGGCGCCGCGTTGGAATGAAGGTTCAGCGCGCGCTCCGTCAGCTCGTTGCGGAGCACCAGCCGCTCGCCCATAACGGTCTCGCCCTTCAAGGCACGCTGGATGCCCTGCCGATGCGGCGCGCGAAGCGTGACGCCATCCGCCTCGTACAGCCCCATATTGCTCGCGCGGTCTTCGAGCCGGGACCGCTCCATCAGATCGCCAATGAACTTCCGGGCAAATCGGTTGACGTAGATTATCCCGCCCTGCGCATCGGCGACCACGATGCCGACGGAAATACCGTTGAGCGCCGTCATCATCAGCTGCCACATTTCTTCTTTTTCGGCTTCCGCCTGGCGCAGCTTGTAGAGATTGGCGAGTTGCTCGGTCACGTCGCGAATCCGCACGATCCAGAAGCCGTCGCCACGCCGCACATCCATCGTGCAGGCCGCATCGCCCATGGCGAGTTCGCTATTGGTCACCGCATCCCCGCTCTGCATGGCGGAGGAAACGAGATTGTAGAAGCGGAGAAGGCGGCCAGTGCAGATATCCGGCAGCGCACGGCCTTCCAGCGTTTCCAGCTCGGGCGCGATCAGATGTCGCGCGCGCTCGTTGCATGCCGCGATCTTTTGATCCGACGTCAGCACCAATGTCGCATGCTCCGCCGTCGCAAGCAGATCTTTGAGAATTTCGAATGACACCTTGACCAACCTGTTAAACGTCACCAACAGACCCCGCGCCCGGAACGAGCACGGCGATTTATGCCTTCACGAAAACGACCGTACACGAACGGTACAAACTCTCTTGCCTAGCCGGTCGCCATCGGCCGAACGATATCCGCCGGATCGTGCCCGGCCTCACCGATCCCCTTATCCTCCACATAGAACCAGCCGATGGCCCCCGCGATACGGCCCTCCCGGCCGTGGAACGGCGCAGCATTGGCATCCACCCGCAGCGATTGTTGCGTGATCGCGTTCCGGAGCACCAGGCGCTGATTGAGCACCGTTTCGCCGCGCAGCGCCCGGGGCAGCGGCCGAAGGCCGGACGCCAGCAGCGCCGTTCCGCCTTCGTCGAACAGACCGACCGCATGGCAGAAATTCTCAGGTTCCGCGCGCTCGACCAAATCTCCTACGAAGCGGCGCGCGAAGCGGTTCACATAAATCGGCTTCCCGCCGGGATCCATCGCAACGACGGCAACGGCAATATTGTTGAACGCCGTCAGCATCATCGCCCGGATCTCGTCCTTTTCGGCCTCCGCGTCCCGCATACGATAGAGATTGGAAAGCGGCTTCGTCTCATCGCGAATGCGAACGACCCAATGGGCCTCGCCCCGGCTTACCGTGAGCTTGCAGGCCGCCACGCCGAAAACGACATCGCATTCCGTCACCGGCGCGTCGCTTTTCATGGCCGCCTCGACAAGACGGCAAATACGGGCAAGAGGGCCCCGGCCAATTTCGGCAAGACCCAGCCCGGTCAATTCGCCGCGCACCGGCGCGAGCAGCCCCCGCGCATTTTCATTGGAAGCGACAATCCTGCCATCCAGCGACAGCAACAGCGTGGCATCCGTCGCGGTTGCCAGCAGATCCTCAAGAACCGTATCCGACACGTCAGTCATCCATCGTCCGTTTTCCCGATTATCAGGACCCGGACGCAAAGATTGCCGCAGCCACTTACCGATTGATTAAAATGATCCGGAACTTGTTAACCATGATTTGGCACATGCAAATTGAAATAAAGATTCCACCAGAATTTACATCCGGTCGATTTGCATAAATCAAAAAATGATGGACACATTTTCAAATTAAAAATGGCGTGGAGCGGGATATGCGCGCCCCGTCATCCGGCGCGCTATGCTTAATCCGCCCCGGGCCGAACAGTAAAAAAATTTCAGTAAAATCACACGAACGGTCCGTCCCCCGATGAAGTGACGGCGGGCAGACGGCCCTTTCGAGACGGAAGGAATCGACGACGGACGGGGCCCACTCGGCCCCAACCCGGCAGTGTCGCCCTCGCCCGCCGCTAGCCCAGTCTGCGGCGCGCGAAAGCCACGATATGGGCAATCGCCTCGCGCGCTTCCGGCAGCATGTCGGCATTGAGCTGCCAGACATGCCAGACCTTGGGCCAGACCTCGATCGTGGTCTCCACGCCCGCCTTTTGCAGCGCATCGGCCATCAGGGTGCTGTCGTCGCGCAGCATCTCCTTCTCGCCGACCTGGATGAAGGTCGGCGCCAGACCGGCCAGATCGCCGAAGAGCGGCGAGAGGAACGGATCCTTCTCATCGCCGCCCGGGCAATAGACCGCCTCCAGGCTGTCCATCATCTCGGCCACGAACAGCGCGTCGGACTCGGCATTTTCGTGCCGCGACGCGCCGCTGCCGGTCATGTCCGTCGCGGGCGAGAGGCAGACAAGGCCGGCGGGCTGCGGCAGCCCCTCCGCCTTGAGGCGCAATGCCAGCGTCAGGGTGAGATTGCCACCCGCGCTGTCGCCGCCGACCAGAATGGCCGAGGGCGCGATGCCCATGTCGAGAAGGCCCATATAGGCCGCCACGCAATCGTCGAGCCCGGCGGGATATTTATGCTCCGGCGCGAGGCGGTAATCGATCGCATAGACGGGAATGCCGATATCCCTGGCAAGCCGCCGGGTGAGCGGGCGATGGGTGAGCGGCGAGCCGCCGACGAAGCCGCCGCCATGAATATAGAGAAAGGCCGCCTCCTGACGCGGCTCAGGCGCCGTGAGCTTCTCCGCCGGCACACCTCCCAGCAAGAGCGGTTCGGCCGTGATGTCCTTCGGCAGTTTGGAGACGCGTGGTTCCATCTGCTTCATGATCGGCCGCAGAAGCTGAACGTCCGGGTTCTTTTTGAATTTCCCCTTCACCTGCCAGCGAAGCAGGAGCTCGATCAGCGGGCGCTGGATGCTCATGGACGTTTCTCCCCTCTCGAAATGCAGTGGCGGGCATTATCGAGATGCGGAGGCCCGAGGGCCACCCCTATTTCGTAAGGGAATGTCGGGAAAAGACGGAGCGAGACCAAGTTACTGCCACGCAGGGTTTACCTCCGGTTAGATTCGACTTGCCATTCTCACATGTCCACCGAGCGTGAAAAGCCGTCAAGGGAGGTATACGGTATGAATCAGCCAGCGTATGAGCTAGCAGTCAGCGTTGCCGCCGCCCTTGCTGTAACGCTCTTTTGCTGTGTTTTCGACATTCTTGATAAGCGGACAAATGATGAAGTCCGGATGCCGTTTATAGCCGTTCTTGCAAGCGCACTTTGTATCGGATCAAGCATCTTCTACCTTTTGGACGGCTGGCATGCATCTGCCTATAACCGGCATGATGCCTGGGCATGGGCTGTGCTTGTCTTCGGTTTTGCTTTTCCGGAATTTATATTGCAGCGGTGTTCATTCGATGGCGGATAGCGCCTGAGACAATCGGGCTGAAGATACGAAAAACTTTTGGCCCGACAATACTCGTTCCGTGGACGGACATTGAAAGTATCCAGCCCTTCGTCATGAGCACCCTAAGGGTTGAAACAACCTCAATGGGCCGTTTGTATCTCGATGCGGCATGTCGAGGTATTGAAGCGTTTCTCTCGATCGCAAAAGAAAATGGCGTTGTTCTCCCACCCGAAACAAGCAGGGTCGTTCACATCTACCGGAGGCGGTCTCTGCTCCGCAAATAAGTCGCCGCACTCTCCACGACGCCTCATGAACTAGTGGACAGCACCGCGAAACCAGCCACCGACGGCGATCCAGCCGACGCTTCTTTCGCTCTCGGACTATCACTCGCCGACGACCAGCGCCGTCTTCGCCACGCCCGTATTGCCGTTGGCCGGGTCATAGGCATAGACGACAAGCTCGTAGCGGCCCGGCCTGGGCGTCGCCATGTCGCCTGCGAACAGACTGGTCTCGCCCGCATAGGAGAGTGCCGCACTGTCCACCTTCTTGCCGTCCTTGTAGAGAAGCCCGGTCACCTCATAGCCATCGGCATCCCAGAGACCGCCGGGGGTGATGGGACAGCCGCACATCATGGTCACCTTCGCCTTCAGCGCGATGGATTTTCCTGACGATGAGGCGACGATGGGCGTTTGCGGCGACTGAAGCTCCACGACGAAACCTGGCAGTTCCAGCACCCAGCCATCGCCGCCGGTGAGGTCGCGGCCCGGCACGACCCATTGCGTGGCCGTTACCTCATGCGCGGAGGCCGGATGGCCGAGCGGGCCATAGGCTTCCGCCCGGATGAGGCGCGGTGTGTCGAGATCGAGCGTCGCGGCGAATTTCGCTGCGCTATCGTCTGCCATCGGCGCGCGGC
>NZ_NYVD01000114.1 GCF_002684405.1 Parvibaculum sp.
CCCCCATCCACGTCTTCTTTAATTGTCATTGCCGGGCTTGATCCGGCAATCCAGCGCAGTAAGTGCCGCAGGCGCAGACTGGATGCCCGGATCGGGGTCCGGGCATGACAGAATAAAATTCTCCGGTACAGAGAAACGAGCAAAGCCATGTCCCTTCTCGAAGAACGTCACGTCTACAAGCCCTTCCGCTATCCCTGGGCCTATGATGCCTGGCTCACCCAGCAGCGCATTCACTGGCTGCCGGAGGAAGTGCCGCTGGCCGACGACGTGAAGGACTGGTCGAAGAACCTCACCGAAGGCGAGCGCAACCTGCTCACCCAGATCTTCCGCTTCTTCGTGCAGGCGGATGTGGAAGTGAACAACTGCTACATGAAGCACTATTCGCGGGTCTTCAAACCCACGGAAGTGCAGATGATGCTGGCCGCCTTCTCCAATATCGAGACGGTCCACATCTCCGCCTACAGCCATCTGCTCGATACGATCGGCATGCCGGAAGCCGAATACGAGGCCTTCCTGAAATACGAGCAGATGAAGAACAAGTTCGACTACATGCAGGAATGGGGCGTGGAGACCAAGGAAGACATCGCCAAGACGCTGGCGGTCTTCGGCGGCTTCACCGAGGGCGTGCAGCTCTTCGCCTCCTTCGCGATCCTGATGAACTTCCCGCGCTTCAACAAGATGAAGGGCATGGGCCAGATCGTGACATGGTCGGCGCGCGACGAAACGCTGCACACGCTGTCCGCCATGAAGCTCTTCCGCGTCTTCGTGGAGGAGAACCCGGAAATCTGGACCGACCAGCTGCAGCGCGACATCTACAAGGCCTGCGAAACCATCATCGACCATGAGGACGCCTTCATCGACCTCGCCTTCGAGATGGGCGGCGTGGAAGGCCTCGATGCCGGGCAGGTGAAGCAGTATATCCGCTACATCGCGGACCGCCGCCTGACCCAGCTCCACCTCCAGCCCATCTACCGCACCGAAAAGAACCCGCTGCCCTGGATGGACGAGATGCTCAACGGCATCGAGCACGCCAACTTCTTCGAAAACCGCGCGACGGAGTACTCCAAGGCCTCCACGCAAGGCAGCTGGGAAGAAGCGTTCGACTGAGCGATCTTCACTGCCGAATGAAAAATGCCCGGGCCAGCGCCCGGGCATTTTGTTTTGTGGGAAGAAGAAAATCAAAACATAGTGTCATCCCGGCCACCTTCACACGCAAAGAGAGCCGGGACCCATTGGCCTATCCACTTGCCGCGGCGCCAATGGATCCCGGGAACAAGTCCCGGGAAGACATCGCTTGTTTGACCTGCTGAGGAAAACCCAACTCCAGTGTCGTCCCGGCACTCGTTGCCGGGACCCAATCCACCTCTCCGCTAATGCTGCCTTGCTACTTCACATGCTTGCCCGTGCCGTCGCCGGCGGGCACCCATTGGCGCGCCCGGTTGATCGCCATCTTCTCGTCGATGGCCGTGTGCAGGTCCACGCCGCTCTCTTGCGCGACGCGGTAAAGCAGGATGACGATATCCGCCAGCTCATGGGCGACCTCTTGCCGGTCGCCTGTCCTCAATGCGTCGGAGAGTTCCTCCATCTCGGGCAGGGCGCGCGCATGGAGCGTGGCCGCGCTCTTTGCAGGACCGAATGTTTCTTCCGCCCATGCGCAAATGCTCTGCTGCGTTTCGCTTGCCGCGTCACTCATTCTTTCCTCCCCTAAACCGTCTCGATAAGGGAAAGAGTAGCGCGTGGCAGCGCATTCGGCACGCATGACCTCGCCTCCTGTCGCATCCGGAAATATGCAGACTCTTGCATGTTGCAGGGCGAAAAATGCCCTCCACATGGTGATTTCTCGTCCCGAAGAGCGAAAAACCCCTGTCAGACAGGCATTTCTCGCAATCCCCTTATTGCGGAGTGAGATTCATGACTGATAATTGGGTGTTTATCGGGTGATTCGGCACGAGGGACCTGTCGCTATCATCAAAGAGGGATTTCCCTCATGCGGTCCCGGGGAAACTGCTTCGTTCATACCTGTCTTTCTCGGGCGACGCTCGATCCGGAAAGACAGCCCGTCATCGGAAAAAAGATGCGGCCGGGTGGTGTGAACGAACACAGCAATGAGGATCAAGACCATGGCAACGAGACCTGCTGCGAAGAAGCCCGCCGCCGCTGCGAAGAAGCCGGCCGCGAGGAAGCCTGCGGCTGCCGCCAAGAAGCCCGCCGCCGCTGCGAAGAAGCCGGCTGCCCGCTCCACGGCTGCCAGGACGACGGCTGCGAAGCCCGCGACGCCGCCCACCATTCCGATGTCGAAGCTCATCGCCGAACTGGCCGAGAAGCACGACATGCCGAAGAAGCAGATGAACGAAATCTTCCAGGATTTCGTCGACATGACGCAGAAAAACCTGAAGAAGGGCAACAAGATCCGTCTGACGGGCCTTGGCATCCTGCAGGTTCGCAAGCGTGCCGCCCGCATGGGCCGCAACCCGGCCACGGGCGAAGCGATCAAGATCAAGGCCTCCAAGAAGGTGGCGTTCCGCGTCGCCAAGGATCTGAAGGAAATGATCTGATCCTTCCCGCCTGACGGCGAGCAAGAGTTTCAGGCGCCCCGTCCGCGGAGATTTTCCGCAGGCGGGGCGTTTTCTTTGGGGGGTGTGCCACGATACCGCCTCATAGGCGGCTAAGCTCGGGCCCATGCGGTATCTGTGGTTCCTTTCCCTGCTCCTTCTCATGCTGCCTCACGCAGTGTCGGCGGCGCCCGCCTGCGCAAAGCGCGAGGCCGTGCGGCCCCGCCTCGACACGCTGCGCGACACGATGGCGACGGGCCGCTTCGTCTCCTATTCGCCGACGGGCCTGAAGAAATGGCGAGAGGGCACGGCGACGCCGGACGAGAAGAGCATCCATGACGATCTCGTCGCACTGCGTCCGTGGTTCGATGGCGTCATCACCTATGGCGCGCTGGACGGGCTCGACCGCGTGCCGGATGTCGCCGCGAAGCTCGGCTCCCGCGCGGTCATTCTCGGCGTCTGGGACATTACCGATAAGAAGGAGATCGACCGCGCGCTCGCCGCGGCGAAGCGTCATCCGCATCTCGTCGTCGGCCTCTCGCTCGGCAATGAGCTCGTCTTCGGCAAGCGCGCAAGCTGGGACGATCTTTCAAAAGCCATCGCCCGTATGCGCAAAGAAGCGCCGTCGCTGCCCCTCGGTGCGACCGAGCCTTTCGCCTGGTGGCTGAAGCCGGAAGCGAAACCGGTCCTCGGGAAACTCGACTTCCTGCTCGCAAACGCGCATCCCGCCTTCGAACCCTGGTTCAGCGATGCGCCGGCAAGAAACGGCGCGGATTTCGTCGTCGATGTCACCGGGCAGGTCGCGGAGATTTATTGCGGCCCCATCCTGGTGAAGGAGACGGGACTTCCCACCAGGCCCGCCTCGCGCAATTTCACGCCCGCCCGTCAGGCCGCTTTCTGGAAGGCGCTCGAGGCGGAAATGCCGCCGACGCGCGACCGTGCCTTTGCCGGTTTCGCCGCCTTCGATGCACCCTGGCGCGTCTATGATGAGACGCCGGGCACGGACGGTCTCAACCCTTCCGAGGGCGCATGGGGCCTCTTCACCGTGGACCGCAAACCGAAACCCGTCATGGATGGGCTGCCGCGCCTGCGCTAAGGCGCTTTCAATTTTGATGGAATCGTCATTGCGAGGAGCGGAATGCGACGAAGCAATCCATGCGGCCGCAATTCACGGCAAGCGCCTTGTGGATTGCTTCGGCTCTTGCGGGCCTCGCAATGACGGTACGGTTTTCGTGATACGGTGAACGACTCTGGCGCCGCTCCGCCCTTTCTTCATGGGGGAGGGCTGGCTACACTCGCGCGCTTTCAGGGAACGGGCGAAAGAGGCGGCGTGGCGGGACATAACGACAATTGGTGGAGGAGGCTGGCTGCATGCGCCCTCGCGGGCGTTTTGGTCGCCGCGCCCCATGTCCATGCTGGAGAGGCCCATGCTGGAGAGGCCCGCGCGGGAGAGGCCCCGCAGCGCATCGTCTCCATCAATCTGTGCTCGGATATCATCCTCGCCTCGCTGGCAAAGCCCGGCACCGTCAAATCCGTCTATCGCCTGTCGAAAGACCCGGCGGATTCGCCCGTGGCGGATGAGGTAAAGGACATTCCCGCCAATGACGGCCGCATCGAGGACGTTCTGCCCTACGCGCCCGATCTCGTGCTGGCGCATCAGTTCACCTCGCCCTTCGTGCTCGACATGCTGAAGCGGCTGAACATCCCCGTCGCGCGGGTGAAGAACGCGGCGACCTTCGACGACATACGCGACAATATTCGCACCGTAGCGCAGGCCATCGGGCGGGAGCAGCAGGGCAGGGCTCTCATCGCCCGTTTCGACCATGCGCTGGCCGCCGACCGCCGCCCCCTCACCGCGAAGTCCCCGAGCATCCTGCTCTATCAGGACCTCGGCGGCGCCTCGACGCCCAATTCCATTCTCGGCCGCATCATGGCGCTCACCGGCTTTCGCAATGTCATCACGCGCGAGAATGCGGTGGGGATCGTCTATCCCGATCTGACGGACGTCATAGAAATGCACCCCGATCTCGTTGCCATCGGCGTTTATCGCCCCGGCGCGCCGTCGCTGGCGAGCGCCGTCCTCCAGCACCCGGCGTTGAAAACCTACATGACGCGCTATGCGCATGAGCTCCGCCTGTCGACGAAGTTCTGGCAATGCAGCACCCATTTCATCACCGGCACGATAGACCGCTTCGCCGCCGCGCATGACCGCCTCGCGGCAGGGGAGACGCCATGACCGAGACCCGCAAATACTGGACGGTCAATGCCGTGCTGCTGGGGCTCGTTCTGCTCCTTTTCGTGGGCTCGGTCTTCATCGGGCGCGGCTTCGAGATGCTGCCCGGCAAGTTCGAGACCATCGCGAAGATCGACCGCGACCTTGCCTGGCTGGTGCTGGAGCAGGTGCGCCTCCCGCGTGCCCTGCTGGGCGTGCTGGTGGGCGCGACGCTGGGGCTCACCGGCGCCGTCCTGCAGGGCCTCCTGCGCAACCCGCTGGCCGAGCCCGGCATTATCGGTGCCTCTTCCGGCGCGGCGCTGGGCGCGGTGCTCGTCTTCTATTTCGGCCTTGCCGCGGGCGGCGCCATGGCGGTGCAGCTTGGCGGCGTGGCGGGTGCCCTCATCGCGCTCGTCACGCTCTATCTGCTGGTGGGGCGCAACGCGCCCATCGTGACGCTCATTCTCGGCGGCGTGGCGATCACCGCCTTTGCGGGCGCGCTCACCTCGCTCGCGCTCAATCTTTCCCCGAGCCCCTATGCGGCGCTGGAGATCGTTTTCTGGATGCTGGGCTCGCTCTCCGACCGCTCCATGACCCAGGTCTGGTTCGTCCTGCCCTTCATGATCGTCGGCTGGGCGCTCGTCGCCTCCACCGCCCGCGCGCTCGATGCGCTGACGCTGGGCGAGGACACGGCCTCGACGCTCGGCTTCAACCAGACCTCGGTAAAGGCGCGCGCCATTATCGGCACGGGGCTCGCCGTCGGCGCGGCGGTGTCGGTCACCGGCGTCATCGGTTTCGTCGGTCTCGTCGTGCCGCATCTGTTGCGCCCCTTCGTTGGCTACCGCCCCGGCGGCCTGCTGCTGCCGAGTGCGCTGGGCGGTGCGGCGCTGGTGCTCGCTGCTGACATCATCGTCCGCCTGCCCGTCGGCGGGCCGGAGCCGAAGCTCGGCGTCGTCACCTCGCTGCTCGGCGCGCCCTTCTTCCTCTTCCTCATCATGCGCATGAGGAGGGACACGGCATGACGGAACTTGTCCTCCGCCACCTCAATGCCGCGCTGGGCGGCACGCGCATCGTTCACGATGTCTCGCTGGATATCCCCGGTCCGGGTTTCGTCGGTCTCGTTGGTCCCAACGGGGCGGGCAAGACGACACTGATCCGCGCCATCGCCTCCCTTATCCCCTTCGAGGGGGACATTCTGCTGGACGGCGATCCGCTCGCTTGCTCTACCTCGCCCAATCATGCGCGCAACCTTGCCCGCAGGCTCGCCTATCTCGCCCAGAACGCAGAAAGTCACTGGCCGATCGAGGTCTCCCGCCTCGTCGCGCTGGGCCGCCTGCCGCATCTGGAACCGTTCCGGAAAATGCGCGAAGCCGATGAAAAGGCGGTCGCGCACGCCATGCAGCTTGCCGATGTCGAGCGCTATCGCGGCCGCGACGTGATGGCGCTGTCGGGCGGCGAGCGCGCCCGCGTCCTCCTCGCCCGCGCGCTGGCGGTCGAGGCGCCGCTCCTCCTCGTCGACGAACCGGTCGCTTCGCTCGACCCCTATCACCAGCTTCGCATCATGGAAGTGCTTGAAAATTATGCGAAAAATTCAGGCCGCATCGTCATCGCGGTGCTGCACGACCTGTCGCTCGCCTCGCGCTTCTGCGACCGGCTGGTCCTGCTGCATGAGGGAAGAGTGCGCGCATCCGGCGCGCCGCAAGACGTCCTGACCGACCGGAACCTCGAAGACGTCTATCGCGTGAAAGCGCTCACCGCCATGGAAGGGGAAACCCGCTTCGTCGTCCCGCTCTCCCGGACGGAATAGGCACCTAACCTCCTGTCACGGCTTCGCGAATGAGGGTCCTGAGCCAAATATGGTCCGGGTCGTCGTCAAGGATCGCGGGCCAGGCCTGGTGCACGAAGGCAGGCGGCACCTCAAACGGCATCTTGTCGACGCGAAGACCTAGCAGCGCTGCATAGCGTTCAGCGAGCAGGCGCGGCATGCAGCCCGCAATGTCGGAACTTGCCGCCAGAAATGCCATGGCGTGAAGCGTATCGACCTCCGCGACGACCCGCCGCGCCTTGCCCTTCCGCCTGAAGGCATGCTCTCCGATATGGCCGGGCGCATGACGGGCGGCAAGCCGGACATGCGTCAGGTTGAAGAAGGTCGTTTCGTCGAGTATCCGCCCGGCAATCGTCGCCGACGCCGTCACGCAGACGAACTCGTCATGCAGCAGCGCTTCGTTGCATACCGATTTGTCGTCAGGCGGAATGCTGAGCCATGCGAGGTCGAGATGTTCTTTTTTCACGTCCTGAATGAGCGTGTCGTCCGACGGCTGCTTCAGAACGATGCTGGCGGCCGCAGCCTGTAAACGCAGGCGCGGCATGATCCGGGGCAAGTAGAGCGTTTCCCCGAGGTCGCCGAGAAACAGGCTGAATCTGCGCATGATTTCCCCCGGATGGAACGGGTGGCGCTCCTGAAAAGCGTGTCTGGCGAGCATGAGAGCCCGCCGCACCGGGGCGTCCATTGCACGGGCGCGCGCCGTTGGCGCTATTTCATTACCCTGACGAACGAAAAGCGGGTCATTGACCAGAGCCCGCAATCTCGACAAGGCATTCGAGAGGGCAGGCTGCGTCATGTTCAGCCTGGCGGCGGCCCGCGTAATACTTCTCTCGACCATAATTGCCTCGAAGATCGTAAGCAGGTTCAGGTCAATGTTGCGTAAATTCATAAGACCAATAACTAGTCATAATGAACATCAATTTGAATTAAATGCATAAACCAGAGACAAACATTGTCTCGAACAAGGGGTGGGGAATGAAGGTGATCTGGCGGCGAGGCCTATGCGGCGATTGACCCCGCAGGCACTGGAGGGGGAGATCGATCGTCTCATCGAAGTGATGCCGGGAGACTTTCCGGAACTTCAGCGGGATAAGATGGTCTCGTGTATCCGCCGCACCTTGGGAACGCGTGGTTTCGTCTCCCTTTATCTGCCCGACCTGTCCGCCGGCATCCTTGCCGATATTGCTTCCATCGTCGGTGACCCGTTGGGCAACCCGCCGTTGACGACCTTCCGGGACAGGACGACACGCGATGCGTTGCAGCTGCTTGCCGATCCGATATGGCAGCGGTCGCCGCCTGAGCTCGCGCTCCTCGCGGCGGGAAAGGGGGCTGCCGGGCGTGGGGGACTGATATCCGCGTCCCGCATTGCGGTTTATGAGGCTCTCTCGCCCGCGATGCGTCGTTATCTTGCGGGACTGGAAGCATGTCACGACGCAGCTCTGCCATTGGCGCAGACTTGTGAGACGCCGGAGCAATTGCGCTGGCTGGCGACCCTTCGCGAAAGAAATCCACCGAGGCGGAGCGCGCTTGCAGCATTGCAGGCCGAAAGCGGTACGATGGCGCTGGGCGTGAGCCCCGCCTTTACCCGCGCCATTCATGGTGTGCCGGGAGAAGAGGGGCGCGCCGTTCTCGACTACCTCAAGGCGCTGTTCGAGGAACCCGATGTCCAGCGCCGCATTGAGTGGGAGGACGGGCTCGTGGTGATCTGGAAACCGAGTGCCACGCTGCTTTACCCTTTCGGGGACGACGACATATCGTTTCCGGTGTCCTATGCCGCATTGAAGAGGAAAGGCGCGCCTGACTGATCCGGCACCGGCTGAAAAGCGTATCGAGAAAAACCGCGCCGCCGCACTGATAGCAGGACATGACAGAAAGCAAATCAACTCCGCCGATCATTGTCTGGTTTCGTCGCGATCTGCGCGTCGCCGACAACCCCGCGCTTGCCGCGGCCGCCGAGCGGGGAGTGCCCGTGCTGCCATTGTTCATTCTCGACGAGCGCGACCTGCCGGGCGAAGCTTCCGCCTGGTGGCTTCATGGAAGCCTCTCCGGTCTTTCGGAAGCGCTGGGCAAACGCGGTGCGAATTTGGTCCTGAGACGGGGAAAGCCTGAAGAGGAACTTCCCGCCCTGGTGAGGGAGACCGGCGCCAAATCGGTTTTCTGGAACCGCTGTTACGAGCCAACCGTCACAGAACGCGACAAGAGCCTCAAATCCTCTCTGGCCAAGGCCGGTATCGAAACAAGGAGTTTTGCCGCCTCGCTTCTGGCGGAGCCTTGGCAGGTGAAAACGAAGACCGGCGACCCTTACAAGGTCTTCACGCCTTTCTGGAAAGCGCTTTGCGCATCCGCTCCTTTCGGTGCGCCATTGGCGCCGATGCGCAAGCTGGAGGGAGGCTGCGATCCGGTGTCGGACGAGCTGGACGACTGGCATCTCCGTCCGTCTTCGCCGGATTGGGCGGGCGGCATAAGGGAGCGCTGGACCCCGGGTGAAAAAGGCGCGCATGAACGCCTGCGTCATTTCCTCGAAAACGCGGTAAGCGATTACCGGGGACAGCGCGACCTGCCGGGGGTGGAAGGAACCTCACGGCTTTCGCCGCATCTTCATTGGGGAGAAATCTCTCCCCGCCAGATATGGGCGGCAGTCGAGGCGCATCGCGGCGACAACCCATCCGCCGAAAAGTCGCTCGACACATTCCTCTCCGAGGTTGCCTGGCGCGATTTCGCCTATCACCTGATCTATCACTGGCCATCCATCGTGGATAAAAACTGGAAACCGGCCTTCGACGCGTTTCCATGGAGCGATGATGACGAGGCGTTCCGGAAATGGACGGTGGGAAAGACGGGCTATCCCATTGTCGATGCGGGGATGCGCGAACTCTGGCAGACCGGCTGGATGCACAACCGTGTCCGCATGATCGCGGCCTCTTTCCTGGTGAAGGATCTGCTCATCCACTGGAAGCGTGGCGCGGGCTGGTTCGAGGATACGCTGGTCGATGCCGACCTCGCGGTGAACCGGGCGAGCTGGCAATGGGTGGCGGGTTCGGGCGCGGATGCAGCGCCCTATTTTCGTATCTTCAACCCGGTACTGCAGGGCGAGAAGTTCGACCCGGCAGGTGATTACGTCCGGCGTTATGTGCCGGAGCTGGCCGGGCTCGACACGAAATATATTCACAAACCATGGGAGGCACCGCCCGCCATGCTGGAGGCGGCCGGTATCGTTTTAGGCGACAGTTATCCCCGTCCCATCGTCGACCATCGCGAAGCAAGACAGCGCGCGCTTGACGCCTATGAAGCGGTGAAACAGGCCAGTTGAAAAGGGCCGGTTGAAACAGGCTCGTTGCAGACAGCGGCGAAGCGAAGGGGTGAGAACCGGAAAACGCCTGTCGCCGCGTGCCTCCCCATGGGGTCCTGACTGGAGCGGCGCGCCACGGGCATTGCCCGGTCCTCTCAGCCTTCTACGCGATGCGCCACGCGCCGGTTCACATGCCGGCTTTACGACGGGACAGAAAAAACTGGGAAAGCGCAATGCTGGCTGCCGCCATGGCATTGAGGGATTCGACCTTGCCGCTGGTTGGAATGGAGAGGCGTTTCATTTTGAGACTGTCCGGTACGCCACGGCCTTCCTCGCCCAGGACCAGACGAAGATCCGCCGGCCAGTCAAACGTCGTCATATCGGTGCCGTGACCGTCCAGCGCGAAGATCGAACCCTGGGCGGTATTGAGCGCTTCCCAGCTCGACGCCGTCTCCAGCCGCAGCTCGAAGACGGCATTGGAGCCCGCCCTCAAGGCGCGCGGGTGAAACGGATGAGCGCATTCCGGCATTAGAATGAGGCGGCTGACATTGAAGGCGGCCGCGGAGCGAATGAGTGCGCCGAGATTGTTCGGATCGGAGAGCGCGCAGACCAGTTCCAGTCCTTGCGGTGCGGCGGAAAGATCGGTCCGCGGCATCTCCGGGACCAGCCCGACAAGCAGCGCATGGCCGGTTCCGGACAGATCCAGCCGCTCGAAAATGGCTTTCGGTACAAGGATGCGGGCCAGCTCGTCCGGAATGGCAGGGTCTTCCAGCGCGGCCTCATCGGTGGCGATGAGCGCTTCGAATTGCCCGGGCCAGCGGCTCAGCGCTTCGGGCACGGTTTTCCGACCTGCAAGAAGGAAACGCCCGCTCTTTCGGATCGCTCTCGGCTCGGCAAGTCCGAGCCAGAGCTTTACCCGCGGGTTCTGGGCGCTTTCCAGATATTCAATCTTCCTCATGCCCCATGCGAGTAGCACATCCAGACGTTTTCGTCCGCAAGCTCGTGAGCGCATACGAAGAAGGGCGTCCCTAAAAGGACGCCCTTTGTGAGGCTTAAAAATAGCCGCCCGTCAGAAGTTGAAGCCGACGCCGACCGTGTGCTGCCAGAGCCCGTGCTCGGAATCGTTGCTGAGATTGTCCACGTCATCGAAGGTGAACTGGTACTCGGTCTGGGCGAAGACGAAAGTGTTCTGGTCCGCGTAGTATTTGAGGCCGGCCTCGGGACCTGCGGCGAACGTATCGTTGAAATTATCGCCATAGATGCCGCCGACGCTCACACCCAGATAAGGGCGGAACTTCTTCAGATCGAAGACATAATCCGCAAAGCCGCGCGTGGAGCCGCCCCACTGGTCGCTACCGTTCTTGGGGTCTGTCCAGTTCACGCTCTGACGAATGCCGATGGCCACGTTGTCCGTCAGATATTTGGCAAGGCTGCCGCTGAGACCGAACGTATTGTTGTCGAAATCCTTGTTGCTGTAGCCCGAGCCGGACAGAGTGAACTCCGTGTCGCCGGCTTTCGGACCATAGCTTTCGGTGTCGACATTGGCCGTGTTCATCTGCGCGAATGCAGCCGTCGGCGCCAGAGCCAGCGCGAGAGCGGTGATCGCAGTTTTCATCATGTCCTTTTTCCTCTTCTTATCGCTCGGCCGGTCGCAATCGATCGGCCCCACACGAAGGATGAGTTTTCGCGAGCGCCTCATAGCGTGCGCCGCTGACATGCATTTGGGTAGCGGCCGAGTGTGACGGCGGGGAGGAGTGTGGAAGGCGGAAATATGGAGATGTTGCGATCCCGTCGACATATTTGTTGTGTAGCAGCAACAGGTTACGCCGTTACGGAAAAGGAAGCTCTATATCGGAAAATATTGGCTCGTATACGGCGGGTCGATAGAGGGCCGGAATATGGTCGCGCGGCTTCAGTTCCGCCAGAAATCCGGCAGGAACAGAATATAGACGGTTGTCAGCTCAAGCCGGCCGAGCAACATCGCGGCGCTTAGCAGCCATTTTGCAGAATCGGAAACCGAGGCGAAGGTAGTGCCGGGGCCGACGATAGGGCCGAGACCCGGCCCGGCATTTGCCATCGCGGTGGCGACGGCGCTGCCGGACGAGAGAAAGTCGAGCCCGGTAAACATGAGCAGGGTCGAAACGACACCCCATGTCAGGATGTACATGAAGAAGAAATTGCGCACCGAAGAGACCATATCGTCGTCCACGGGTTTGTCGCGGTAGCGCGGCACGATCATGCGATGGGGGGCGATGTTTCGCTTCAGATGTACGGCGAACGACCTGAAGAGGATCTGCCAGCGGAAAATCTTGATGGATCCGGAGGTCGACCCGGCGCAGCCGCCGATGAACATCAGCAAGAGGAACAATGCATGTGCGCCCGTGCCCCATTTACTGAAATCGGTGGAAGCAAAGCCCGTATCGGTGATGACGGAGGTGACGTTGAATGTCGCCTCCCTCAGCGCGTGTCCGAAATCCTCAGGGCTCGATGAGACCCGCCAGAAGGTCACGGCCAGAATGGCGGCTGCCAAAGTCAGCAGAAAAGCGGGAACCTGCTTTTCCTGTCGCCATGCGCGCTGCCCGTCCTTGACCAGCATGGCGTAGAAGACAAGCGGCAACGCGCCCGCCACCATGAAAATGACGAGCACAAGTTCTATCGGCACGGAATTGTAGAAGCCCACCGAGGCATCCCGGGTTGAAAAGCCTCCTGTCGCGAGGGTAGCCATCGCGTGATTGATCGCATCGAATGGCGTCATGCCGACAACGACGAGACAGATCGCGCAAGCAAATGTCAGCACCGCATAGATGACGATTGTCAGTGATGCGATCTGATAGACGCGCGGGGCGACTTTCTCCGAGATGTCGGAAGATTCGGAACGGAAGAGCTGCATTCCGCCGACACGCAACAGCGGCAGCATGAAGATCGCTGCGACGATGATGCCGACACCGCCTATCCATTGCAGCAGCGAACGCCAGAATAGGAGCCCTGGCGCCATCGTATCGAGCCCGGTCAGCACCGTGGCGCCCGTCGTGGTCAGGCCAGACACGGTTTCGAAAACGGCATCGGCAGGCGATAGCTGGAGCGAGCTGAATATGAGCGGCAAAGATCCGAAGGCGCTCACCGCAAGCCAGCTTCCTGTCGTCAGGAGAAAACCTTCCCGCGCCCGGATGTGGACATGGGGCGCACGGAAAGCGAGGATCATCGAGCCGCCCGCATAGGCCGTAAGCCCGGCCGAAGCGATGAAGACACGCCAATCCACATCGCCGGCGGCATAGTCGACCATGGCCGGCAGCAGCATGGCGGCAGCCAGAATGCACAAAAGCAGGCCGATGACATAAAGCACGGTTCTGAGCATGGCTTTTTGTACTGCTTTTGGGGCGCTGCGGCGGCCCTGCCTCGGGATATGCCCCAGCCCGGGGGCGGCCAGCATGTCGGGTACCCTATTTTCGAGCGGGATTAATGGGGCGGCCCCGGCCGGGATCAAGTGAAAAATAGCTCATGTGCGGCATATGCTGGAACCGGGTCCGGCCGCATCATGGCCCTAGCCCCGACAATTGCCATGAACAGGCTGTCAGGCGGACAATATAAAGGCCGGAATGCGCGGGAAATGGTGCTGCTGGACAGGATTGAACTGTCGACCTCTCCCTTACCAAGGGAGTGCTCTACCACTGAGCTACAGCAGCCCGGAGCCGGGATAGTTGATCCGCGGAAAGTCTAGCCTTCTTTGGTAAACGGAAAGCTGACAGGCGACGCAACCCGCAGGTGTGCGAAGCGCGCGGAAACTGCCACATGCCCCGATTATCTGCAACCCTGTAAAACGGCCTCGGGTCTCGTCCTAGCCGGGAATGGCGTCCCCGGTTGACGGCGCCGCGCCTACGCCTCTAAATCGCGCCCGGAAGGGGCCGGTTTGGCCCGAAAAGAAAGCCCCAAGCGATGAACAAGACATCCAGAACGAATATGAGCGGCCGCGCGCCCAACGGGAAAGGTACCGACAGAGCGAGCCAGGCCAGGGACGCCAAGGCCAAACAGGCGCGTCTGGCCGAAGCCCTTCGGGAAAACCTGAAGAAGCGGAAGTCCCAAAGCCGGGGCCGCAAGGCTGCCGACGAGGAGTGAGCCGGCCACGAGATCTCCGATGGGCGATCAACGGCGCCGTTCCCCGATTGTCGCCATGATCTGCCTCCCGGGCGTCACCTCCGCGACATGATAAGGCCGCGCTGGTCCGGTACTTGCTGGGATAGGCCAGCGGGGAGCAGGGGACGTCCCTTTTCGTGACTCTCCCCGGCCACCTCATCTATAAGACACTCAGCGATCGGATCGGAACGGCAGATGGACAGCATTCACATTAGGGGCGGCAATCGCCTGACCGGCGATATCCCTATTTCAGGCGCGAAGAACGCGGCCCTGCCGCTGATGACGGCGGCCCTGCTGACCGACGAGACGGTCAAATTCCACAATATGCCTCAGCTCACCGACGTGCAGACGCTGGGCAAGCTCCTGAACGTGCTGGGTGCCGAGCTGGAACCCGAAATCGCCGGTCACAGCTATACGCTGTCCATCACCACGCCCGACATTGAGTCGACCACCGCTCCCTATGAGATCGTTTCGCGAATCCGGGCGAGCTTCTGGGTGCTGGGGCCACTGCTGGCGCGCTGCGGCAAGGCGCGTGTTTCGCTGCCCGGCGGTTGTGCCATCGGCGCGCGGCCGGTGGACCTCTATATCAAGGGCCTCCAGAAGATGGGGGCGCAGATCGACCTGGTGGACGGCTATGTGGTCGCCGCCGCCCCGGACGGGCTCAAGGGCGCGCTCATCCGGTCTCCGGTCGTCTCGGTCGGTGCCACGCATACGCTGCTGATGGCCGCAACGCTTGCCGAGGGCGAAACCATTCTCGAAAACGCCGCCCGCGAGCCGGAAGTGACCGATGTCGCCAACTGTCTCGTTTCCATGGGCGCGAAGATCGAAGGGATCGGGACCTCCACCCTGCGCATACAGGGCGTCGACAGGCTCCACGGCACTACCCATCACGTGGTCGCCGATCGGATCGAGGCCGGCACCTACGCCATAGCTGCGGCTATGACCGGCGGCGATGTGACGCTGAAAAACGCAGATGCTTCCACTTTCGAGGCGGCTCTGGTCGCCATGCGCGCGGCGGGCGTCGAGGTGGAAAGCCGCCAGGGCGAGGTGCGTGTCGCCCGCAACGGGGCGCGGCTTCAGGCCACCGATGTGGTAACGCAGGTCTTCCCCGGTTTCCCGACCGACCTGCAGGCGCAGTTCATGGCGCTGATGACCATGGCGGAAGGCGAGTCGGAAATCACCGAGACGATTTTCGAGAACCGCTTCATGCATGTGCAGGAGTTGGCCCGCTTTGGCGCGGATATCTCGCTGCATGGCGACAAGGCGCTGGTGCATGGCGTGGAAAAGCTGAAAGGCGCCCCCGTGATGGCGAGCGACCTGCGCGCATCGGCGGCGCTGATTATTGCGGGCCTTGCCGCCGAAGGCGAAACAGTGATCAATCGCGTCTATCACCTCGATCGGGGTTTTGAGCGTATAGAAGAAAAACTTAGTGCCTGCGGGGCCGAAATCTGGCGCGAGAAAGCCTCCTGACGTGATCGAGATGGAGACAGCATGAGCGAAGAATTACGGCTCTCGGCGCGGGATGCCGAAGACCTCGAAGTCATTTCCGCGCAGATGCAGGATGCGGTGCTGAAAGTGGGCGATCTGGCCCACCTGCCCGGCACGCGGCGCTTTGCGCTGGTCGCGAACCGTTTTCGCTGGGAGAGCGAAGTAAAGCGGCGTGGCTGGTTCGCCAAGGCTCGGCACGAGCGTGTCCGAACCGGTCTTCATTTCGAGAATGTGATGAAAGTCCGGACGCGCAATATTGCGCAGGACAAGCCCGACGGCGTGCTGAACCTGCTCGCCATCCGCTTTGAGGAAACCGACACGCCTGCCGGTGTCGTCACGCTGGTGTTTTCCGGCGGCGGGGAAATTCGGCTGGACGTGGAGGCGCTTGAAGCCCATTTATCCGATCTGGGGCTGATGCGCGAAACGCCGCTCGCGCCCAGACACGAAAATTGACGGCATGAAACGAACTGACGGATTGAGTGATGGCCCAGCGCCTCGATAGTGCCGATGCGGGTTTCGACGCGCGATTTGCCGAACTTCTGACGGCAAAGCGCGAAGCCTCTGTCGATGTGAACGAAACCGTGACGGCGATCATTGCCGATGTCCGCAAGCGCGGCGACGAAGCCGTGGTCGACTACACACGTAAATTCGACCGCTTGCCGGAAATCACGCCCGAGACGCTCGCCATTCCCGCCGCCGATATCGATGCCGCGACCGCGGCCTGTGCGCCTGAAACCGTCGAAGCGCTGAAGATCGCGGCGGAACGCATCGCGGCCTATCACCAGCGGCAATTGCCCGAGAATGCCCGCTTCACCGATCCGCAAGGCGTGGAACTCGGCCACCGCTGGACGCCTGTGGGCGCGGTGGGCCTTTATGTGCCGGGGGGCACGGCGAATTATCCAAGTTCGGTTCTGATGAATGCAATCCCCGCGAAAGTCGCGGGTGTGAAGCGCATCGTCATGGTGGTGCCGACGCCGGACGGGGTGGTGAACCCGCTCGTGCTGGCGGCGGCAAAGCTCGCCGGCGTTTCGGAAGTTTATCGCATCGGCGGTGCGCAGGCGGTGGCTGCGCTGGCCTATGGCACCGACGCCATCGCGCCGGTGGACAAGATCGTCGGTCCCGGCAATGCCTATGTGGCGGCGGCCAAGCGGCAGGTCTTCGGTACGGTCGGCATCGACATGATCGCGGGGCCGTCCGAAATTCTCGTTGTCGCGGATGGCGAGAATGATCCGGACTGGATCGCGGCGGACCTTCTGAGCCAGGCGGAACACGATGCAAGCTCGCAAAGCATTCTGATTACGGATGATGCCGCTTTCGCCGACAGGGTGGAAGAGGCGGTTACCCGCCAGCTGGAGGCCCTTCCGCGCAAGGAAACGGCCGCGCAGAGCTGGGAAGAGTTCGGCGCCGTCATCACGGTCGCCGCGCTGGAAGATGCGGTGCCGCTGGTAGACAGGCTCGCACCGGAGCATCTGGAAATAGCGACGGCCGACCCCGATGCACTGTCCGACCGGATTTCCAATGCGGGCGCCATTTTCCTCGGGCGCTATACGCCGGAAGCGGTGGGCGATTACGTGGCAGGGACGAATCACGTCCTGCCCACGGCCCGCAGCGCGCGCTTTTCTTCCGGCCTCAACGTGCTCGACTATATGAAGCGGACCTCGCTGGTGCGCTGCGATGCGGCCTCGCTCGCGGCAATCGGGCCGGCGGCGGTGGCGCTGGCCGATGCGGAAGGGCTTCAGGCGCATGGACGCTCCGTTTCCATCCGGCTCAACCGCTGAGCCTCGACCCAGGCGCATGCCCGCGCCATTGAGATGCGCTTCGGGCCTCGCATCGCAAGTGCGATTGGGCTTAGAGTACCCCATATGAGCGATCGGAGCGCAGAAGGCGGAATGGAAGAGGCGGCATCGTCCCCCGAGCGGGATGCGCACTATCGCATTGTCGATCTCGCCCTCGACGAGACTTCCGTCGTGCGCCGCAGCCCCGACGTCGAGCATGAGCGCAAGGTGGCGATTTTCGACCTGCTGGAAGAAAATCTCTTCATGCCCGTCGGCAGCGAAGGCGGCCCGTATCGCCTGCGTCTGTCGGTGGAGGAAAACCGACTTATCTTCGATATCCGCCTGGAAGACGACGAAGAGCATGGCAAGGTCATGCTCTCGCTGACCCCGTTCCGCCGGATCATCAAGGACTATTTCCTGATCTGCGAGAGCTATTACGACGCCATCAAAAGCGCAGCGCCTGCCCAGATCGAGGCGATCGATATGGGGCGCCGGGGCTTGCACAATGAAGGCTCGACGCTGCTGAAGGAGCGTCTCTCGGGTAAGATCGACATGGATTTCGACACCGCCCGCCGTCTCTTCACGCTTATCTGCGTACTTCACATCAAGGGGTAGGCATGGCGGGAGAAGGGAAATTGCCGGGCTCGGTGCTGTTTATCTGCAACCTCAATGCGATCCGCTCCCCCATGGCCGAGGGGCTGATGAAGGCGCTCTATCCGGGCCGCATCTTCACGCAGTCGGCGGGCGTGACGCCCGGCGACCCCG
Organism: Parvibaculum sp.; assembly: GCF_002684405.1. Taxonomy (GTDB): domain Bacteria; phylum Pseudomonadota; class Alphaproteobacteria; order Parvibaculales; family Parvibaculaceae; genus Parvibaculum. The sequence goes on from NZ_NYVD01000114.1 coordinate 18,038, forward strand.
ATCCCTTCGCCGCGGAGGTGATGGGCGAAGTCGGGATCGACATTGCATCCCATATGCCGCGCGGGGTCGATGAGCTGGACGACCTCACATCCTATGACGTGATTGTGGCGCTGACGCCGGAGGCGAAGGAAGCCGCCGAAGGAGCTACCCGGTCTGCGGCGACGGAAGTCGAATACTGGGACGTGATCGATCCGCTGGCTACCCCTACCGGCGGTAGCCGAGAGCGCCGTCTCGTCGCCTATCGTGAATTGCGCGACCAGCTCAAACGCCTGATCGAGAAGCGCTTCGGGCGGACTGAGCGGCGCGTCGGATAGCGGGCGGGATTGCTGGATCCCCCCCCCCTCCGGCGACCGGCCTACCCATTCTGGGCCATGCGGCGTCTGCCGGGGTCGCATTCTCGACACAAGCCTCCCTATAATAACCGCACACGGGGTAAGCCGTTCTGCCGGGAGGAAGTTCGCTCATGAATAATGTTTTCGCAATCGCCGCTGCCGCCATTCTGGGCGTTGGAATAGCCCTTGGTGGCTACTTCGGCGGGCAGGGCCTCGTTGAATCCCGGCTGGGCGACCGCTCGGTCACCGTGAAAGGGCTTTCCGAGCGTGATGTGAAAGCCGACCTTGCTCTCTGGCCCATTCGGTTCGTGGCGACCGGCAACAATGTCGAAGGTGTTCAGGCCCAGATCGCGGTGAGTACGAAGGCGGTGATCAAATTCCTGAAAAGCGAAGGGTTTTCTGACGATGAAATCTCTGTGGAAAGCCCCGAAGTGACCGACCGCATGGCGCAGGCCTATCGCTCCGGGCCGGTGGATATTCGTTTCATCATCAGCCAGCTCGTGATGGTGCGCTCTACCGATGTGGACAAGGTTGCCGAGGCGAACCGGTCGACCGGCAATCTGGTCGCGGCGGGGATTGTTCTTTCCAGCGACCGCGGTCCGAGCCGTCCCTCCTATCTTTTCACCGGCCTCAACAAGGTAAAGGGTGAGATGATCGAAGAGGCGATGGGCCGCGCCAAGGAAGCCGCACAGACCTTCGCCAGGGATTCCGGCACTAGCCTCAACGGCATCCGCCGCGCCTATCAGGGCCAGTTCCAGATCCTGCCGCGCGACAATGCCCCCGGCATTCAGCAAAGCGAGCAGATCGACAAGACCGTTCGCGTCGTTTCGACGATCGAATATCTGCTGGCGAACTGAGCCATTCCAGCGGATTTGTCGCTTTTTTGTGAGTACTTTGCTGCCCCTGCGAAAAGAGGGTGCATGCAGTACTTGATTTCGGGCGCCTTTCTGACCATTCTTCGGCCAAATTTCAAAGGGTTGTGAATGGCGAAGGAAGAAACACTCGAATTCGAGGGGGTCGTAGTCGAACTCCTCCCGAATGCCACTTTCCGGGTGAAGCTGGAAAATGATCACGAGATCATTGCCCACACGGCAGGCAAGATGCGCAAGAACCGCATCCGCGTGCTGGCGGGGGACAAGGTGCTCGTCGAAATGACGCCCTATGATCTGACCAAGGGCCGGATTACCTACCGATTCAAGTGAGCGTCGCCCCTCATAGTGCGAACGCTTCCGACGGTGCGCGCCGCAGGCTGGTTCTTGCCAGCGCCTCGCCGCGCCGCCTTGCTCTCCTGGCACAAATCGGCATCGCTCCCGATGCGGTAATTCCGTCGGACATCGACGAGACAACGCTGCGCGACGAGCCACCGCGCGTCCATGCCGGCAGGCTGGCGCGGGAAAAGGCGCAAGCCGTGGCTGCGGCCGAGCCGGACGCTTTCGTGCTGGCGGCCGATACGGTCGTCGCCTGCGGGCGGCGTATCCTGCCCAAAACGCTCGATCGGGCGGAAGCAGATCGATGCCTGCGGCTTCTGTCCGGCCGCACACACAGGGTCTATACCGGGCTGTGCCTTGCCGGCGACGGTAGGTTCAGTTGCCGCGTTGTGACGACGAAGGTCTGCATCAAGCGCCTTTCCGAGACGGAAATTGCCGCTTATCTCGATAGTGGCGAGTGGGACGGCAAGGCGGGTGGCTATGCTATTCAGGGGCTTGCCGCAGCGTTTGTGCGCGAAATTTCGGGATCCTACTCATCCGTAGTCGGTCTGCCGCTCTATGAGACCGCGCAATTGCTGACCGGCAGGGGCTATCGGGTCCTTTCGCCGCATCTATGAACGCAGCGCAAATTGCTGCTAGGATCATTTTTCCAGAATTGGTTTGCAAATTAGGGGTTCCGTATCCGTCTGTGATGGGGGTCGCGGTCGGAAGATGGCAAGGGGATTGATGTCGGAGGAAGTGCTGATCAATGTCGGCCCCGGCGAAACGCGCGTCGCGGTCGTCGAAAGCGGTCGTCCTGTCGAGTTCTTTCTGGAGCGCACCATGGCGGATGCGCTGAAGGAAAGGACGGGACGTGCAGGGCATTCCGTCATCGGAAATATCTTTCTGGGCCGTGTGCAGCGTGTGCTGCCGGGCATGCAGGCCGCCTTCGTGGAAATCGGTCTGGAGCGCGCGGGCTTTCTTGGCGCGCGCGAGGCGAGATGCCTTTGCGAATTGACGGGCCTTGATGAAGGCACATTGCCGCCTATTTCCGCTTGCGTCACGGAAGGGCAGGAAATTCTCGTCCAGGCAGTGAAGGACCCGATCAGCGAAAAGGGTGCGCGCCTTTCCGCTAATGTCACGCTGCCCGGACGCCTGCTCGTATTGGTACCCAACCAGTCCGGCGTTGCGCTGTCGCGCCGTATCGAGGACGAGCCTGAGCGCGAAAGGCTGACCGCGCTGGTGGAAGAAATGGTCGAGCGCTTCAATGCCTGTGGCGTTACGGGCGAGCCTGCGGGCTTCATCGTGCGCACCGCCGCCATCGGTGCGACAGCGGAAGAGATTGCCGCTGACGCACGACAGCTCGCCGAGGAATGGCGCCAGGTCCGCGACAGGCAGAAACGATCTTCGCCGCCTTCCGTCGTCTTTCACGATCTCGATCCGGTGGCAAAGACGCTGCGCGACTGCGTGAATGCCGACACCGAGCGTGTGCTGATCGACGATGCTGAAGCCTTTGCGGAAGCAAAGCACTACTGCAAGCGTGCCATGCCTGAAATGCTGGACCGGGTACAGCTTTTCAACGGGCCGGGGCCTCTTTTTGCCCTTTACGACGTGGACGGACAGATCGAAACCGCGCTGGAGCCGCGTGTGGAACTGCCCTCGGGCGGTTGGATCACCATAGAGACGACGGAAGCGCTGACCGCGATCGATGTGAACTCTGGCCGCTACACCGCGGCCACCGGCCTGGAAGAAACAAGCGCGCGCATCAATCTCGAAGCGGTAGAGGAAATCGTCCACCAGCTTCGCCTGCGCGGTACGGGCGGCATCGTGGTGATCGATTTCATTCACCTGAACGAACCCGACAACATTGCAAAGGTGATCGACGCGCTGGAAACGGGGTTTGCGCGCGACCGCGTGCCGACCCAGATCTCGGCCATGTCGGAATTCGGCCTGGTAGAGATGACAAGGAAGCGCGTGCGCGAGCCGCTGGACAAGCTGCTGACCGAACCCGCCTATGCCAATTGCAGGCCGCGCCGCAAGACCTGTGCGACGGTGGCAAACGATCTCTTGCGGCGCATCCAGCGCGAAGCGGCAGGGGCTCCGGGCCGCACGCTCGTTGCGCATGCGTCCACCGAAGTGGTGGACTGGCTGGAACGAGGCAACCCCTATCTGCTGGAACGGCTTAGCGAGAAAGTCGCCGCGGCGGTCAGTCTCGTGCCGGAGCCCGATTATGCCCGCGAAAAGCTGGATGTCGGGGTGCTGCAATGAGCGGGAAGGAGAGCGGAGAGCGGGATGGAAAGGTCATTCCCTTGCGCGCGCCAAGGCCTTGCCCGATTTGCGGCAAGAAATCTGCGCCCGATGTCCATCCCTTCTGCTCGAAGCATTGCGCGGATGTCGATCTCAATCGCTGGCTGAGCGAGGGCTATGCGATTCCCGCCGTGGAGCCGCCCGACGATTTCGACCCCGAAAGCCTTGATCTCGACGAAGAGGGCGAGCGCGGCGGAGGCAGGTAAGCCCTTAACCCTGTTCGCCAATTCGGCTTTCGATATTCTGACCGAAAGCTGTGCGGCACCTCTGGACAGTGCCGGATCAATCTCTTATAACCCGCGAACCTCACCAAGGCGGTTTGCCGGGGCCTCAAGAGCCCGCCCCGCTTTGGAGCTTCCGCCCAGGTAGCTCAGTTGGTAGAGCATGCGACTGAAAATCGCAGTGTCGGTGGTTCGATTCCGCCCCTGGGCACCACCTACCCATCCAAGGACGTTCGAGAAAGTCCGAGACGGGTCTAAATCTCAAACAAAATCAAACGCTTGAGTCCGGCAAGGTCCGACCTTGTCTTTGGGCTTCCGAATGTCGTGACGGCACATTTCTTCCTCTCTGTAAGGAGATACCGTCATGCCGTTGACCGATGTGGCTGTAAGGACCGCGAAACCAAGGTCCAAGGCATGCAAGCTTTCCGATGGAGCGGGCCTCTTCTTGCTGGTCGCCACCAAAGGGCAGCGGTACTGGCGATATGAATATCGGTTCGGAGGCCGGCGGAAGTCCTTTGCACTTGGTGTGTATCCAGATGTGCTGTTGGCGCAGGCCCGCGAGGCGCACCGAGTGGCGCGGAAGGCGGTGGTGAGGGGAGAAGATCCCGGTTCCTGAAATGCGGAAGCTTCCCACCAATAGGATTTCCATGTGCATCAGTGGCGATCATTCGAGCTATTCGATTCCATGTTCACTCTCTTTGACTGAAATGCACTTTATCTTTTGGAAGTCGGGGGACGAAGTCGTTACCCCGAGGGCGGCGGCACCGGTAATCGAAAAAACGATTTCGATCACTTTGAGTGGCGGGCATCCGGACGATACGTAAAGCGCTTGGATTGCCTGCCGGTGTCGGACGATCTGTCTGGAGATTCATACGTCCGGATATTGTTTGCATGTCCTGCAATAGGTCTAGTGCCGATGTGATTGGTGGAGAAGGGCGGGTGAGCTGCCTCGGCGCCAATCGCATGGGTATGGACTGGAAAGCAGGGCCAGCTTGTGGCGAAATCGGTAAATATCATCGTAGTCGGAGCAGGGCCGGTCGGCTTGACCGCAGCCTTGGCGCTTCGGGCGAGAGGGCTACCCGTACTTGTCGTGGAAGCCGATGCTGATGGGCGGCAAAGACCTGGCAGCAGAGCCTTGTTCCTCCATAAAGAGCCGCTGCAGATACTCGACCGGATGGCGCCGGGCCTTGCAAAGCAGATAGGTGAGGCGGGCGTTACATGGCGTGGCGCTGAATTCACCTATGCAAACAAGCTTGTTTATCAACGTTCATTCGAGCGTTCGAGCTATCTGAACTATGGGACGAGCCTTCCGCAGGTGGACACTGAGACAATCCTCTACAAGGCTGCTCTGGAAGCCGGCGTCGAATTCCGTTGGTCATTTTCCGTTAGCACGGTGCAGGTGGGATCCGAGGGTGTGACCCTGCTGAACGCTGAAGGCGAGAGGCTTGTTGCGCCTTATGTGGTCGCTGCCGACGGGGCGCGTTCGTCGGTACGCAAGGCTTTGGGGATACCCCTCCAGGGCAGCAGCTCGAACACTGCTTATGTCATCGCAGATGTGTCGTCGCCTACTCTCGACGCTTGGCCGCTCAAACTTTACTTCCATTATCGGCACAAGAGCCTCGCCGGGCGCAATCTCTTGATCCTTCCCTTCAAAGGAGGTTGGCGCTTTGACCTCCAGTGCAAGGCGGATGACGACGTTGAATTCCTCGGGTCGCCTGAAGGGTGCCGAGCATGGTTGTCAGATTTCAATCATGGCCTTGCCGATGCCGAAATCACTTGGGTTTCGACTTACCGCTTCCGGCAACTGGTAGCGCGAGACTTCACAGATGATAGCGGCCGCATTCTGCTTTGTGGCGAGGCAGCACATCTTTTTGCCCCCTTCGGTGGAAGAGGGCTGAATTCGGGGATCGTGGATGCAGATTCCGCCGCTGTCGCAATCGCAACGGCGATGAGCAGCACAGACCCGGCAGTCGCGAAGATGGCTACCCGACATTTTGCGGCTGATCGCCACGAAGCCGCCGAGTTCAACAAGAGTGTTGCCGCATCCGGCCTGGATAGGCTCTCGCCACCCAATGTCATGGCGCATGCGAAGCGATGGGCCGCGGCACAGCTCGCACCTTGGGTGAAGAGCGCCGGCCGCTGGCTGAGTCAGGGGCCGACAGGTGTTGCGCATGGGCGCCGCGAAGACTCCGGGATTTATTGAGACGGGAGCGACATGGGTACTTCGACCACGGAACACATTGTTGAAGATACGCTCTACAAAAAAGCGAAAGAAATTTCCGTCGATCGCCCGATGCATCCGGCGATCGAATATGGAGAGCGCGTTATCTCATACGCGGAACTGGTTGATCTGGTAGATCGATGCGCCCTCTCGCTTAGGCGTCGCGGCGTAGGTGTCGGAGATCGTGTCGCGTTCCTTGCGGCGCCATGCCCCGAAGTGACGACGGTCTTGCTGGCCTGCTCGAAAATCGGGGCGATTTTCGCGGGGCTGGGGCCGAGGCTTTCGGATGACGAGCTCTCGCATTTGCTGGAGGACTCTGCGTCGACGATCATCTTTTCAATCGAAAGGCTCGATGGGCGTGATTTTGCGAAAGCGATCGAAGAGGTGCTGGGCAAAGATGAAAAACACCGTCTCGTGAGGCTATCGGATTTTGGTGCCTTTCTTGAGCAAGATGCTGCCCAGCAGGTTATCCCTGCAGACGACCCCGAAGCTGCCGTCGCGCTGATCTACACTTCAGGTTCGACAGGAAAGCCGAAGGGCGTTCTGATCTCGAACCTCGCTATTCTCACTTCGGTTACCAATGCACTCGCTCGCATTGATATGGAGGATATTCGCGCCTTATCCATGCTGCCGATCGATCATGTCGCATTTCTGGCGAATGAAGTGGTGATGGCATTGCTGGCGGGCGGTACCGCGGTGCAGCTCCCCGGGTTCGATGTGGAACGAACGCTGGAAGCGATCGAGCAGAAGCGAATAACGCTTTGGTGTGCAATCCCGACCATGCTTCAGCGTCTTGCTTCATCCGGACGGATGGATGAATTCGACCTGTCGAGTCTGGAGTATGTCTGGTGGCCAGGGCCCCTCTCGCGTGAAGCCTTTGATGCTATTCGCTGTCGGGCGAAGCGGTTGGGTGTGTCCTACGGGATGTCGGAAGCTGCTGGCGGAATAACATTTTCCGATAGAGACATGTCCGCGGAAGCCTTGCTGTCGGGTGTGGGCAAGCCGCTGCCGAGCCTTGAGGTCAAGCTCGATGATCCGGTGGAAATGGATGGGCGCTTCGTCGGTGAGATACTTATTCGAGGGAGGCAGGTCATATCCGAATATCGGGGCCGTCCGGATGCGACGGCGGACTCCTTCACGGAAGATGGATGGTTTCGTACCGGAGATCTCGGAGCCTTCGACCAGGAATATCTCTCGATTGTTGGACGGAAAAAGGAACTCATCCGGTCGGGCGGCTACAACATCTCCCCCTACGAAGTCGAGAGCGCTATCGAAGTTCATGGGGCGGTGGCGTTCGCCACCATTGTTGGTGTGAAAGACGAGGAGTACGGCGAGGTCGTTGCGGCTGCCGTGTCATTTGCGGATGGTAGGACGGCAGACGTCGAAGAACTTCGTGCGCATCTGCGTGGTCGGCTCCCGGGTTACAAGGTGCCGAAACTCATATCAGTTTGGTCCGAGATGCCGTTTCTGGCGAATGGCAAGGTTGATCGAAGCCTGGTCAGGCGACAGCTCGCCGAGGAATGGAAAACGCTAGCGCATACATAAGCGCACTCAGCAGGAGGGAAAAATTGCCGGTTACATTCAAGGGTGTTGAAGGCATCAAGTCGTACCGCGGACAACGTGTAGGGTCGAGTGAATGGCATGACGTGACCCAGGAACAAATCAATATGTTTGCCGACGCGACCAAGGATTGGGACTGGAGTCACGTCGATGTGGAGAAGGCCAAAACAGGCCCTTTCGGTTGTACGATCGCGCATGGCTATTGGACACTCGCCATGCTGGTGCCGTTGCTGCGTGATGTCTACAAACTGGAAGACATCGGCATGGGGCTGAACTACGGCATCGAGAAAGCAAGGTTCCCGGCACCGGTGCTTGTGAACTCGCGTATTCGGCTCCACATGACCCTGAAGGACGTGATCGACGTCAAAGGCGGTGTTCAGCTGTTGATGGGATGCGAAATCGAAAACGACAAGGCAGACAAACCCGTACTTGTCGCGGATATTATTTTTCGCTTCTATCCATCGAATCAGGTTGCTGTGAACAAGTAGCAGGAATGGATGGTGATCCGGGCGCGGCGCAAGTTTACTGCGCCGCGTCTTTTAGTATCGAGGACCGGAAGCGACCGGGCGTAATGCCTTTCTCCCGTACAAAGGCCCTGCTGAAGGCGGCTTCCGACATATAGCCGGTCGCAAAGGCGATCTCGCTGAGAGAGAGTGCGCCTTCCTCAATTAGTATAATGGCACGGTTAATCCTGATTGAGGTGAGATACGAAATCGGCGTGCCGCCGGTGATGTTGCGGAACCGCTCGGCGAAAACCGATCTGCTCAAACCGACTGCCTGGGCCAGGCGTTCGAGAGTCCAGTCTTCCTGAGGGTTTTGATGCAGCAGGTCGAGGGCACTTGAAATAGAACGATCCGTAGTGGTGGGGTGCCAGAATCGATCCTCGCCGCGTGCTCGCTTGCGTTCGACATTGGTCAGAAGTTCGATAGCGAGTGCCTCTGTCAGCCTCTTTAGGATGGCACGCTCTGGCGATCCATCTGCCTGTGCGTAGTCCCTGATGATCATGTCGATGATGTTCCGGGTACGCAAATGCGGTTTGCCGTCGCGCGGTGTGAGCAGGGATATCGTCGGGTAGATGCCCGCAAGAACCTGCTTTTTAAGGGGCACACGTCCAATAACCAGTTCCGTATCACCTTCTCCGGTCGACGGCGTATGCCGTGTCTTGCGGGCAAGGCTTTCAAATATCTCTCTCCCGTCGATGATGCTCGCAGCAGCGGGCTCCGGCTCGCTCGACAGCGTGTAACCGATTCCGGCTGACACGCCGATGATATCTCCCTCTCCAAGCTCAACCCGAGGCAAGGATTTGTTGTCCGTCTGGAACCACGCCTTGCCGCGGCTGACAACGAAAAGGGCGAGCATGCGCCGCGGTTCCACATGAATGCCCCAAGGGACGTTCCGGTGGATCGTCCCATAGTCGATGTCGTCGAGATTGATGTAGCCGAAGTTTGCCATTTGTCCGTTTCCTCGGACCCGTCATCAACAGAAGCGGACAGTCGGTCAATGACGGGCAGCGCACTACCTTCTAGTTTGTTCTAGGTAAGATACGGAAAAAACGAACATAAAAACAAATAGAAAATACAAATAACAAGTAATTATTACCTGAAATGGCGGGTAGTATTTTTCTTGTTGAGGAGTCGGGTAGTAAAATGCCAAATCCATACTCTGGTGGTCCAGATCGTAGCATGATTGATCTCGTCGGGGGCGATGGTGGTGAGATTAATCCTGCCATCTACGTGGATGAAGACATTTACCGGCGCGAGTTGGAGCAGGTGTTCGGTCGCAGTTGGTTGTTCCTCGCGCATGGCAGTCAGATTCCGGAAACGGGCGATTTCGTCTCCACATATATGGGGGAGGATCCCGTACTGGTCGTGCGCCAGAAGGATGGGAGCGTCGTTGCCTTTCTCAATCAGTGTCGCCATCGGGGTATGCGCATCTGTCGGACCGATTGTGGCAAGGCACGCTCTTTCACCTGCTCCTACCATGGCTGGGCCTATGACATTTCGGGCCGGCTCGTACATGTGCCTCTTGAGCAGGAGGCCTATCACGGAGAAATCGACAAGGACGCCTGGGGCCCTGTTCGTGTTCCCCGGATTGCATCCTTCCGTAATCTGATTTTCGGTTGCTGGGATGAGGCAGCCCCTGACCTCGAAACCTATATTGGCGATGCCGCCTGGTATATGGACGTCATGTTCGATCGTTCGGGTGCGGGCAGCGAGTTGATTTCGGGCGTGCACAAATGGGTTATCCCCTGCAACTGGAAGCTGGCGGCCGAGCAGTTTGCAAGTGATATGTACCACGCGCCCTATTCGCATCTTTCAGCGGTTCTGGCGAGCCTGCCAGACGACGCGTCCCCGGCGGATGCGGACTGGCCGCAAGAGGGAGCACAGTTTCGCGCGCCGCGTTTCGGTCATGGAACGGGCTTTTTCGCCAGCGAGCGCGGGTGGGAATTCAACGTCAACACGATGGGTCGAACAATCGTGGACTACCTCGCTGGAAAATATTCCGACGCGGCAGTCCAGCATCTGGGTGAGTTGAGAGGCCGCCAGATTACCGGACAACATATGACGATCTTCCCAAATTTCTCCTTCTTGCCGGGTATCAACGCGCTGCGCGTATGGCATCCGCGGGGGCCTCAGGAAATGGAAGTCTGGTCGATGATCCTGGTGGATAGCGATGCGCCGGACGAAGTGAAGGCCGCATATCGCGACCGGATCACGCGAATGTTCGGCACGAGCGGAATCTTTGAGCAGGACGATGGCGAAAACTGGGTGGAGGTCCAGAGAGTGTTGCGGGGGCACAAGACGCGCCAGACATCTCTCAACGCGTCGATGGGAAAGGGCCATACGGAAGATCGTTCGGAGTACCCAGGAATCGTGAGTGGCATGTTCTCCGAGGAAGCGGCAAGGGGGTTCTACCAGCATTGGGCCAGAATGATGGCGGGCCAAAGTTGGGAGGAACTGGCGCAGGAACCGGCATCGGCCTGTGGAAAACCGGACAGTGGCAGCTAGGGCGGATCGAGCGATATGAACAACCGCATTGACGTTGAAACTGCGCGCGAAGTTGAAGAGTTCCTCTTCGATGAGGCGGCCCTGCTCGACGACGGGCATTTCGATGAATGGCTCGCGCTCTTTGCGCCGGATATTCGCTACTTCGTTCCCGTGAGAACGACACGGAGCGCGCGCGAGCGTGACAAGGAATTCAGCGGAACGGCCGAGCTTGCCCATTTTGACGATGACTACGAGGGGTTGAAGACGCGCATACGGCGTCTCGCAACCGGGTTTGCCTGGGCCGAGGATCCGCCATCTCGAACGAGACATTTTGTTTCCAACATTCGCCTGCGAGCGCTGGAGAACGACGAGTTCGAGGTGACGTCCAATACGCTCGTATACCGCAGCCGTCTTGAGCGGCAGGTGGATATGTTTTCCGGAAAGCGCGTGGATCGGCTGCGTCGGAGTGGTGGCGGCGGGAAGTTCGAAATCGCTGCGCGTACCGTATACCTCGACCACACTCTAATTCTGACCAACAGCATCAGTATCTTCTTTTGAGTTCTCGAATGGCCTTTATTGCTTCCGTCGAAAAATCCGATTTACCGCTGGGCGCCATTCTCAAGGTCGAGACCGAGGTGGGGCCGGTCGCTGTGTGCAATGTCGATGGTGAGTTCTTCGCATTTTCCGACACATGCACGCATGGCAATTGGTCACTTTCGGAAGGTTGGCTAGATGGTCATGTAATCGAATGCACACTGCACATGGCGAAGTTCGATATTCGTACCGGCTGTGTGCTCTCTCCGCCTGCGACTTGCCCACTCAAGACATTTGCGGTGGAAGACGTGGATGGTGAAATCAGGATCGAATTACCGGCGCCTGATGAAGGTGGTGAGAAAAAATGACCGCCGGTACGTTGATCATTGGCGGTGGCCTCGCAGGTTTTGAATGCGCAAGACAGCTCCGTAACATGGGCTATAAGGACAGCGTCCGCATTCTTTCGTCGGAAAACCTGTTTCCTTATCAACGGCCACCCCTGTCAAAGGATGCGCTGAAGGCTACTGACCCAGACGTGCCATTTCTCTCGGAGGAGGCGGAGCTTCGTTCGTTGGAAATTGTCCTGCACAAAGGGCGGGAAGCGACCTCGATTGATAAAGTACGGCGAGTCGTTACGACGTCCGACGGCGTCGAATATCCTTTCGACACCCTGGTAATCGCTACGGGTGCTCGCCCCAAGACAATCAGCGCTCCGGGTGCCGGTGCGACGGACTTTTACACGCTGCGCGATTGGGGTGATGCGCGTGTACTCGGTGATGCACTGCGCGAAGCAGAGAACGTCTGCGTAGTTGGGGGAGGCGTGATTGGGCTCGAAGTCGCGTGTGCCGCGGTCGGGCTTGGATGCAATGTCCGGGTCATAGAGCAGCAATCGCGGATCATGTCCCGATCACTACCGGCGCAGATGGCGCAGTTGCTCCAGAGGCTTCTGGAGGAGAAGGGAATCGGCTTCGAGCTCGGGGCATCGATACTCCGCATCGATCGGAACAAATCGGTTGAGGCGATCTGCCTTGCGGACGGTACCTGCATTCCAGCCGATCTGACCTTTGTCGGGATAGGTGTGTCTCCGCGAGATGAGCTGGCCGAGGCGGCCGGGATTGCCGTTTCCGATGGTGTGCTGGCAGACGAAAGAGGGCGAACATCGGACGCAAATGTCTTTGCCGTCGGTGATGCTGCCCGTTGGGGGGCGCATCCAGGAAAGCCGGGATGCCGTCACGAGACCTATAACGATGCGATGGCGCAGGCCCGGATCGTAGCGGGCGAAATCGCAGGGCAGGACTGTGCCGCGTCAATTCTCCCTACCTTCTGGTCGGAACAGGCGGAAATCTACATCCAGGGAGCGGGCGAGGCGCAGGGTGATGATCTTGTCCTGCGTCGGAGCAAAACTTCCGGCGCGGCTAGCTGTCTGGTGTTGAAAGAAGGCCGGGCAACAGGCGCTTTCGCGATCGGAGCACCATCGGATTTCGCCGCAATGAGACGCCTCATCGGCAAGCCGGTCGCTAATCCATCGGCATTGGCTGATTTGGAAGTGCAGCTACGGACTCTCGTACAAGAGATTGAAAGGGCAGCCGCATGAACTGGCTTGATGGGCATGTCGCGCTTGTAACAGGCGGCGCGTCGGGTCTGGGGCGCTCGATCGTGAAGCGTTTCGTTGAAGAAGGCGCACGCGTTGCGGTTCTTGATCGCTCTTCGGAAAAGCTGGAAGCGCTGACCCGGGAGTTTGGTGCGGAGGTTATCCCTTGCTGTGGTGATGTACGTAACTATGAAGACAATCTCTCTGCAGTCTCTAACGCTCTAAAGACTTTCGGTCGCCTGGACGCATTCATAGGCAATGCCGGCATTTGGGATTATCAGACAGCTCTTGCCGACATCGATCCGGATTGCCTTGACGAGGCCTTCAATGAGGTGATGGGGATCAACCTTCTGGGCGCGATGAAGGGAGCGAGGGCCGCGCTTCCCGCTCTTCTCGAAGCGCGGGGCAGTGTCGTTCTTACACTTTCGAATGCCAGTTTCTACGTAAATGGCGGTGGCATTCTCTACACCGCCTCGAAGTTTGCTGGCGTTGGCGTCGTCCGCCAGCTTGCATTCGAATTTGCCCCGCATGTCCGGGTTAACGGTGTGGCCCCGGGGCCGCTGCAGTCGGATCTGCGCGGGCCCCAGAGTCTCGGTCTTGCCGATCAGTCGATTACTTCGCTGCCGATGGCAGACCTTGTCGCACAGCATTCACCCCTACCCGACATGCCGCGGGGCGAGGACTACGCCAGCGCCTATGTACTGCTGGCGTCATCACGGCATTCGCGCGCGACGACGGGCGCGATCCTCAATGTGGATGGTGGTGTCGGCGTGAGAGGTCTTGTCGAACCTGCTGGGGGAAATGGTCTGTTGGAACGATTTTGCGAGGGGAGCGGGGAATGAGCCTGGTCGAAAATTTGGGATATGCGGTTGTCGGCGTGAGTGATCAGCCGGCGTGGGATGATTTCCTCGTCCGGTATCTCGGGCTGATGAACGGTCCTCATGTCGGAGGCGGAGCAAAGGCCTATCGCATCGACGATTATGCGATGCGCATTGCAACCGAGCCCTCGCAGGACGACGACCTTTTGGCTCTCGGGTTCGAGGTGAAGGATGTGGACGAACTGTCTCATCTTGGTCAGATACTCGCCGCCAAGGGAATAGAAGCCGTGATGGGTGACGAGGACGTTCTCAAGCGGCGCATGGTAGACGGGCTGCTCATTGCGGCAGACCCGGATGGAAACCGGTTGGAGTTTTTTCATACCGTGCGTCGCTGTCCCGAAGAACCCTTCTGTTCGCCTCGCTTGCGGTCGCAATTCGTCACCGGTTCCCTGGGGCTGGGCCACGCTGTTCTCGCCACAAGCCGAATTGAGGAAATGCGGAATTTCTACTGCGAAGTACTCGGGTTCGAAGTCAGTGACTACATCGATGTGTCATTGGGGCCGGATATGACTGTCGAAGCCGTGTTCCTCCACTGCAATCCTCGCCATCATACGATTGCTCTGCTGCCGGCACCTTTACCGAAGCGTCTTGTGCATCTGATGCTTGAAGTGGAAAGCGTGGACGATGTGGGACGTCTCTACGATCAGGCGGAATCCGCCAAGGTGCCGGTGACCGGCAGTCTCGGCCGGCATAGCAACGACAGGATGCTCTCCTTTTACGTGGCAACGCCATCCGAATTCGAATTGGAGTTCGGATGCGACGGTCGCCTTATCGACGAAAAAACATGGGTGCCTGCCCGATATGCCTCGACCTCCATTTGGGGGCATGGACGCACTCGGCAGTAATTCAAACCGAACATATCCGGCCCGGCGAGGTCGACAGAACGAATATCGAAAGGAAACGCGACGTGTCCTACACCTTCGAAGCAACGAGTCGTATGGCAGAACTCGATGGGGTCTCTCTTCACTATCACGATATGGGAGAGGGGTTTCCGACCATCCTGATACATGGTGGGGGACCCGGCGCCACGGGCTGGAGCAATTACCAGCGCAACGTAGAAGATCTTGCAAAAAAAGGCCGAGTCATTGTCATTGATCTGCCGAACTATGGGCGCTCCACCAAAGTGGGGCCGCAGCCTGGCCTGTTCCGCTACTACTCCGGCGTTGTGCGCGAATTCATGGACAAGATCGGCATTGAGAAAGCCAATTTTGTCGGTAATTCGCTTGGAGGCGGTACATCGCTGAAGTTCGCGCTCGACAATCCCGAGCGCACCGGCAAGGTCATCCTGATGGGCGCGGGAGGTGGCCTGCCTATCTTCTCCGCAATGCCCACGGAAGGACTGCGCCGGATGTTTGCCTATTATGCAGATGGCAAGCCGACGCGTGAGCGCCTGCGCGATTTCATCGACATGATGGTTTTTGACGGGTCGCAGATCTCGGATGAACTGCTCGAGCAGCGCTACCAGAACTCGATTGATCCGGAAGTCGTCGCCGCGCCTTCCATCTTGCCTCGCAACGGCAAGCCGGCTATCGAAGACCTCTGGCGCGAGGATCTCGCAGGCCTGGAAAACGAGGTCCTTATTATCTGGGGGCGTGAGGATCGTGTCCTTCCTCTAGATTCTTCATTCATTTTGCTGAACCGGTTGCCGAACGCCAGACTGCACGTCTTCCCGAATTGTGGGCACTGGGCGCAATGGGAAAAGGCATCGGAGTTCAATGAACTCGTCGCCAATTTCATCGCCGCCTGAGGAAGGCCTCAAGCCATGCCGGAATCGTCCGCGAACATAGCAGATGCTGTTTACCAATCCCGAAGAACGGGGTTGTGCATTCCGCCCCTCAGTCTGACCTACGGGCTTAGCGATGTGGATGAGGCCTATCGAGTGCAGGAAATTAATACGCGCCGTCGCATCGACGAGGGAGCGCGGCGCGTCGGCCGCAAGATCGGCCTCACTTCAAAAACCGTCCAGGCTCAATTGGGGGTGGACCAGCCTGATTTCGGGGTTCTGTTCGATGATATGCAGTTTGCAAGCGGTGAGACGCTTCCCATGAAGCGTCTCATGCAGCCACGGATTGAGGCCGAGATCGCGTTTGTACTCGAACACGATCTGGTCGAGCCCAACACATCCTGGTCGGCCCTAGAAGGAGCGATCGGTTATGCAGTCGCTGCGGCAGAGGTCGTGGATAGTGCCATAGCTGACTGGAAAATCACTCTGGCTGATACCATTGCGGACAATGCGTCATGCGGTTTGTTCGTACTTGGAGAGCAGGAACGAAAGCTCGGTGACTTCGATCCGCGGCTTTGCAGCATGGTTTTGAGCCGTAATGGTGAGGAAGTCTCCGTCGGCACCGGCGCGGCTTGTCTCGGCCATCCGCTTCGCGCGGTCAAGTGGCTAGCCGATATGTCGGTCAGGCTCGGCGATCCCCTCCGGCGCGGCGAAATTATTTTGTCCGGTGCGCTTGGTCCAATGGTCGATGTAGCGCCGAACGATACGTTCACCATCGAAGTGGGCGGCTTTGGCGCACTGACGGTTCCGTTCTCGGCGGAGTGAGGAGAACCATGTCCGTCAAAGTTGCGATTATTGGTTCCGGAAATATCGGAACGGACTTGATGATCAAGGTCATGCGTCTCTCCAAAGTGTTGGAAGTGGGTGCCCTTGTTGGCATCGATCCGGAGTCCGACGGGTTGAAACGCGCCACTCGATTGGGTGTACCGGTGACTTCGGCGGGAGTTGAGGGGCTAGTGAGCATGCCTGGCTTCTCTGAAATCGAAATCGTCTTCGACGCGACATCGGCGGGCGCGCATAAACACCATGACGAAGTCTTGCGCGCATACGGAAAGCGGGTAATCGACCTTACACCTGCCGCGATCGGCCCCTATACGATTCCGCCGGTCAACCTGGACGACAATCTCGATGCACCGAATGTCAATATGGTGACTTGCGGTGGTCAGGCGACCATTCCAATGGTGGCGGCGGTCAACAGCGTGGCTCCGGTCCTCTATGCAGAGATCGTGGCCTCCATCGCCTCGCGGTCGGCTGGGCCGGGCACACGTGCAAATATCGACGAGTTTACTGAAACGACTTCGAAAGCGATTGAGGTGGTCGGCGGCGCGCAACGCGGTAAGGCCATCATCGTTCTCAATCCGGCGGAACCGCCGCTCATCATGCGCGATACGGTCTACTGCCTGAGCGAAGACGCGGACGAGACGGCGGTAGAAGCCTCGATAGAAAGAATGGTGCTAGCCGTTCAGGCTTATGTGCCTGGGTACCGGTTAAAGCAGAAAGTGCAGTTCGAGCGCATCGGCCATAACAATCGCCTTCACATACCGGAAATGAACGGCGACTTCACCGGGTTGAAGACGACAGTCTTTTTGGAAGTGGAAGGCGCTGCACACTACCTGCCGGCTTATGCAGGAAATCTGGACATTATGACCTCTGCTGCGTTGAAAACTGCAGAACGAATCGTTGCGCGTAGTTCCTCGGAGAAAGCGTGATGAGAGATTTCAGGCCAGCGCGCAAACTCTACATTCAGGACGTCACGCTGCGCGATGGCATGCACGCGATCCGCCACCAATACGGTCTGGCGCATGTTTGTGAGATAGCAAAAGCGCTGGATGAAGCCAAGGTCGACGCGATCGAAGTGTCTCATGGTGACGGGTTGGCGGGATCGAGTTTCAACTATGGATTTGGTGCGCACACGGATTGGGACTGGATCGGCGCGGTTGTTGAGTCGGTAAAACATGCGACGGTGACGACGCTGCTTTTGCCGGGTATCGGAACCGTCCACGATCTCCGCCATGCTTTTGAAATGGGGGTTCGTTCGGTTCGCGTAGCAACGCATTGTACCGAAGCCGATATATCCAGACAGCACATCGAAGCGGCGCGGGAAGCCGGGATGGACGTCTCCGGCTTCCTGATGATGAGTCACATGAGTCCACCGAAGAGGCTGGCCGAGCAGGCCAAGCTGATGGAAACATATGGTGCGCATTGCGTCTATGTGACCGACAGCGGCGGCGCGCTGACAATGAAAGGCGTGGCGGAGAGATTTCGTGCCTATGGCGACGTACTGAAGCCCGAGACCGAGCGCGGCATTCATGCTCATCACAATCTGAGTCTCGGTGTGGCGAACTCCATCACGGCGGTCGAGAACGGCGCGATCCGGGTCGATGCATCTCTGGCAGGGATGGGCGCAGGCGCGGGTAATGCTCCTTTGGAAGCCTTTATAGCCGCGGCAGATGTCTATGGCTGGGATCACGGCACCGACCTCTTTCGTCTGATGGACGCTGCCGACCAATTGGTGCGTCCCCTGCAGGACCGACCCGTCCGCGTAGACCGTGAGACATTGAGTCTCGGTTATGCAGGCGTCTATTCGAGTTTCTTGCGCCATGCGGAAAAGGCGGCGGAAACCTATGACCTTGATGTCAGAGACATCCTTGTCGAGCTGGGTCGACGGCGAATGGTGGGTGGCCAGGAAGACATGATCGTCGACGTTGCCCTCGACCTGAAGGAAGCCAGCCGTCAACGGAAATAGCCGGGGAAGAAAACAGATGACCGAAAAGCGCACAGAATTTGGATCGCTCGACAACTTCCAGAAGGGAGGCATCGACATTGTCGATGATGATCCGAGGAACTACGTGTTCTCGAACATTTACGAGACTGCGGCGCGCTCCGAGCCCTATGAACGTGTCTGCGCGGCGAAGAATTTCGAATATGTGATCGAGGTCGCTCGGGCCGAGGGCCAGTCGGGGTGGTATGCGTGCAGGCATGACGAATTCGTGGTCTGCATGGATGGCGAAGTGGACGTCCATCTCGTCAAGCTCGATGCGCCTGAGGGACTGGTCGACTCGTCTCTCGACGGTGCGCAAAGGCTCGAAGAGCTACCCGACAATCAACGAAAGATGGGGCGTGTCAGGCTCAAGCGGGGTCACATGGCGCTCTTGCCTGTTGGCGCCGCCTACAGGTTCGAGGCGTCGAGCCCGGCTGTCGTGATCTTCCAAACTATTCAGGGCGCAGAGACGGTTGAGAAATGGGCAGAGATTTGTCTGGCCTGAGTCTGACGCCGTGTAATTCAAAGAGACCGGAGGAGAACAATCATGGCTATGAAAGACAATGATACCGGAGATCTGAAGGTCGCCAATCCGCGCGGATTGCCGGTGGTATCGGATTTCGAAATTGGCGCAATCGATAATGAAACCGGTTACAGATCATTTCGTGTCGGCTCCTTCTCATTTCGCCGCGATGAGTACTTTGTTCGCATTTCGTGGCCTGGCGGAAACCATCAGATGCCGATCGACGCTTTTCTTCGTGCAATGATGCGCGACGTGGCGTGGGGTTTTTTCTACGGTACGGTGAACTTCGATGGCGTGTTCGGCACGACAAACTACTACGGCGAGGTGGAAGTTTTTGTCGGTGCAATGAATGATGCCTACACATCGGCGGGTCGCGAACTCATCGAACGCTTTCGGTCGGAAGAGCTGATTGATGTGTTCAGGCAGATGGTCGATGACTGGACGAATGAATCCTATGACCCCTTTGCCGCACCCATGGAAACGGGGACGCCTTGGGGAACCAAGAAGGGCTCAAATAATGAAGCGGTTAGCCGCCAGCGTGTTACCGCACAGCGCATGGTCGGCTTGGCCGGCGACGCGCCAAAGCGTAGCGACGAAACAGGATATCCGGTCAACCGTGCTTTCCGCGATGTCGGGCAGGATGAACCCGAAGTGCACGCCGAGCCGGGATTCGAGGGGGAAGTAGCAGCCTTCAACCTGTTTGCCTATCTCTCCCGATCGGACGTCACATGGAATCCATCGGTCTGCTCTGTGGTGCGGGATAGTCTGTTCTGCCCAACGACCGAGGAGTTTATTTTGCCGGTTGAGCATGGAAACGACCGGGTCGAGTGGTTTTTGCAGCTCTCCGATGAAATTGTTTGGGATGTAAAGGACGGCAAGACAGGTGCGCCGCGTGCCGTCGTCACAATGCGTGCCGGAGATGTTGCATGCATGCCGGCCGATATTCGTCATCAGGGATACTCCAACAAGAGAGCGATGCTCCTTGTATGGGAGAACGGCTCGCCGGCAATTCCGGAGATGGTGCGTTCGGGAACGGCACCCGTTGTGCCTGTCCGTTGGTAGAGGGTACCGCCAAAGTGCAAACACGATTGTTTATCGAAGGCGAGTTCGTGGATGCCCTTCACGGGGCGACCATGCCGGTGTTCAACCCCTTCAACAATAGTCAGATATGCGAGGTTTCTAGCGCTCAGGCGGAAGATATAGACCGAGCGGTTGAAGCGGCTCGGAGAGCGTTTTCCGAGTGGAAGCGTGTGGACGCTGCTGAACGCGGGGAATTGTTGCTTAAGCTCGCCGTGGCCATCGAGCAAAATGCCGAGGAACTCGCGTTGCTGGAATCCCGCGATACCGGACACCCTCTGCGCGACGCAAGGAACCTGGACGTTCCGCGCACGGCACGTTGTTTCCGGTACTTCGGTGGAATGGCGGACAAGCTCGAGGGCTTTCTTCCGCCCGTTTATCCAGGGTTCCTGAACTATGTTCAGAGGGAACCGATTGGCATTGTCGGGCAGATCGTGCCTTGGAATTTCCCGCTTATGTTCACGAGCTGGAAGCTGGCGCCTGCGCTTGCGGCGGGAAACTGTGTCGTAATGAAGCCGGCGGAACTGACGCCGCTGAGCAGCCTCAGGATTGCAGAGCTGATTAACGAGGCGGGATTCCCACCAGGGGTTGTGAACATTCTTCCGGGTTTTGGTTCGACTGCGGGTGTCCGGCTCGCAGAGCATCCGGATATCGGGAAGGTGTCTTTCACGGGCTCGACGGAGACCGGTCGCAACATCGTTCGGATGTCGGCAGGAAATCTCAAGAAGCTTCAGCTTGAGCTTGGCGGCAAGGGAGCGAATATCGTTTTTGACGACGCGGATATCGATAAGGCGGTCAAGGGATCTGCCTCGGCAATCTTTCACAATCAGGGGCAGGCCTGCATTGCTGGTTCGCGCCTCATTCTCCATGAGGCGATAACGGACGAATTTCTGGAGAAATTCATACCGCTCGCGGAATCCATTCGTCTTGGCGATCCGTTGGATCCGTTGACGGAAATGGGGCCGCTCACCTCCAAGGCGCACCAGGAGAGAGTGATCGACTACTGCAAGATTGCGGTAGAGGAGGGCGGAGAAATTTTGACCGGCGGAAAAGTGCCGGATCATCCTGCCTTGGCGAATGGGTGTTTTGTGGAGCCGACAGTCGTTCGTGCAAGGCCAACGGACAGGGCTTGTCAGGAGGAAGTCTTCGGCCCGTTTGTCTCTGTGATGACATTTGCGTCTGCTGAAGAAGCTCTCACAATAGCAAATGACGTGTCCTACGGTCTGGGTTCAGGGATCTGGACAAGCGATCTGCAACGCGCTCATCGTGTTGCAGGTGAGCTCCATGCCGGCATGGTCTGGATCAATGCCTACAAGATTGTGCACCCCGGGTCTCCCTTCGGAGGCGTGGGGCAATCCGGATATGGCCGGGAAATGGGTTTTGAGGTGATGCGCGAATACACCCAGCCGAAATCGGTTTGGGTCAATGTCGATGCAAATATCCCGGACTTCTATCAGCGTCCCGCGACATGAGGGTAGGCAATATTGAAGATGGCAGGATCATGCCTCTGGACGAAGCGGTGCGGCGCTTTGTGAATGATGGCGACCACCTCGCCCTGGAAGGTTTCACGCATCTTATTCCATTCGCCGCCGGGCATGAGATAATCCGGCAAGGCAGGAAGAATCTCACTCTTTATCGGATGACGCCCGATCTGATCTACGATCAGATGATTGGTATGGGCTGTGCAAAAAAGCTCGTATTTTCCTGGGGAGGGAATCCGGGTGTCGGGTCCCTGCACAGATTCCGCGATGCCGTAGAACGGGGCTGGCCACACAAGATTGAGCTCGAAGAGCGTAGCCATGCCGATTTGGCAAACGCCTATGTCGCCGGCGCGAGTAATTTGCCTTTTGCCGTTATGCGCGGGTATGTAGCGTCCGACCTCGCGACGCATAACCCGCGTATCGCGTTCATCTCATGCCCTTTCACGGGTGAGAAGCTCGCAGCGGTTCCCGCCGTGAGGCCGGATATCACGATTATCCATGCGCAGAAGGCGGATCGCAGGGGAAATGTCCTGCTCAAGGGGATACTCGGTGTCCAGAAAGAAGCGGTTCTCGCAGCAAAAAGAACAATCGTGACGGTCGAAGAAATCGTCGATGAGCTCAGCGCCCCCTCTAACGCCTGTATCCTGCCGCATTGGGTTCTAAGTGCCGTTTGCCCGGTACGGTATGGCGCATGGCCGTCATATGCAGAAGGGTATTACGAGCGAAGCAACAGATTCTATCAGGCATGGGACCCGATTTCGAAGGACCGCGAGGCTTTTACTAGCTGGATGGAGGAGTTCGTTCTCGGCACTACGGGGTGTGACGAATTTTTGCAAAAGCTGCCGGAAGCGCGCGACGAGGTGACAGCGTGATGTTTGCCAACGATTTCACTTCTTCGGAAATGATGGCGGTGGCCGCGTCGCGCCTGTTGTCTGATAGAGCCGTTTGTTTTGTCGGAATCGGATTGCCGTCCAAGGCCGCGAATCTGGCTCGCCTGACGCATGCACCTGACGTGACCTTGATTTACGAGTCCGGTCCAATCGGTGCAAAGCCCGATACTCTTCCCTTGTCTATTGGGGATGGGGACCTTTCGCTGACCGCCGATACGGTCGTGCCGACGCATGAGATATTCCGATACTGGCTTCAAGGCGGACGGATCGATGTCGGGTTTCTGGGCGCGGCGCAAATCGATCGCTACGCCAATATCAACACGACGGTGATCGGGGATTATGAGTCACCGAAAGTCAGGCTCCCTGGCGCTGGCGGCGCGCCGGAGATTGCGGCCTCCGCCAAAGAGGTCCTGATCGTTCTCAAGCAAAGTCGAGCGGCTTTCGTCGAGAAGCTGGATTTTGTCACGTCTGTCGGTCATCTCGATGGGGGCGATGCGAGAATAAACGCCGGGCTCCCTGGCGCCGGGCCGACCGCGGTGGTTACGGATATTGGCATACTTACGCCGGATCCGATCACGCGTGAACTGCAGCTATCGAGCCTTCATTCCGGACGCACGCTCGACGAAGCGCGGGACGCCACGGAATGGGATCTCAAGCTTGCCGACAGCATCGCGGAAACGCCGCCACCCACCGAGAGGGAGATTTCTGCACTCAGGGACCTCGAGCGGCGGACAGCGGACCGAAATCGATGACGATCAGAAACTCCTTTGCCTGGCAGTCGTTCGATGTTGTGGCACTTCCGCAGCGTGTTCTTTTCGGGCGCGGCAGGGTTGCTGAAATTGAACGGGAAGTCGCACGTCTTGATGCAAAGCGAGCCTGGGTGTTGTCGACCCCGGAGCAGGCAGCGCAGGCGGAAATGCTTGTCGAAGCGCTTGGAGGCAGAGCATACGGACTTTCTTCCGGTGCACGTATGCACACCCCGGTGGAGGCGACAAACAAAGAGCTTCGCTTGATTGAAGAAAAAGGCGCCGATGTGCTTGTCGCATTTGGCGGGGGGTCATCTATCGGACTCGCAAAAGCACTGGCGCTACGAACAGGGTTGCCGCAGATCGCAGTTCCAACGACATTCGCCGGTTCGGAAATGACGCCTATTCTCGGGCAGACGGAGAACGGCGTCAAAACAACGCTACGTGATGGGCGGCTGTTGCCGCAAACCGTCATTTACGATCCGGATTTCGTCGAGACGTTGCCACCCGAGGTGGCCGGACCTTCTGGTATGAATGCAGTCGCTCACGCTGTAGAAGCGCTATATGCCGAGCAGAGAAATCCTGTTGTGAGTATGTGGGCCGAAGCTGCAATCGGCGCTTTAGGGGTGGCTCTTCCTCGCATCATGGCAAACCCGTCCGACCGCGACGCGTGGACGGAGGCGCTCTATGGAGCCTGGCTTGCGGGGGCATGTCTCGGTTCCGTCGGGATGGCTATTCATCACAAATTGTGCCATGTGCTGGGGGGGGCTTTCGATCTTCCGCATGCAGATGTTCATAGCCTGTTGATCCCCTATTCCGCGGCTTACAACAGAGAAGACGCGCCTGATGCGATGGGTCGGATTGCGCGGGCTTTGAACGTTGCGGATGCTCCGATGGGGCTCTTCCAACTCATGCGTAAAGTGGCAAGGATAAAAAGCCTGTCTGAACTGGGGCTGACGCTCGCGGATATTGATCTCGCCGCAAGCATGGCAACGGAAAACCCCTACTACAATCCGCGCCCCGTAGATCGGGAAAGCGTCAGGGATCTGCTGAGGAAGGCTCATCGGGGCGATGCCCCTGTTTAAGGGAGAAACCAATGTGTCATGTTGTCGGTCAGGCGATCGAAAGGGCAATCGAAAGGCGTCAGTTTCTGGCCGGTTTGGGGGCCGCATCGACGCTGGTACTAGGCTCTCCTGCCAGCGCAAAGGAAATGGAAGAGCAGAGGAAAAGGATCAATGCCTCCCAAGCGGAAGCAAGCCAATTTAACACAAGGCTCATTCTGCTTGGAACGGCGGGAGGCCCTGTGTTCTGGCCGGGCACCAACCGGCACGGGATTGCATCCGCTGTCGCTGTTGGGGACGCGCTCTATCTCGTGGATTGCGGGGCGGGCGCGGGACGCAGGTTGCAGGAGGCACAAGGCCCTTCGACAAACGGAATTGGCGTCCTTCGGGATGTGAGAGCTCTATTTTTTACGCACCTGCACTCGGACCATATCGTCGATTATCCGGCATTGACGCTTTTTGGAATATTCGACGGATCGCATGCGAAGGTCCCATTGAAGGTCTTCGGCCCAGGAAGAAGAAATGAAATGGAGCCTGTTTTCTCGCCGGCGGGCGCCGCGCCTCATGACCTTCCCGTCGTCAACCCCGAGAACCCGACCCCTGGCACTAAGGACATGGCAGGATATCTGTATCAGGCGTTTGCAACGGACATAAACGATCGGATTCGAGACAATCATCGGCCCGATCCTTCGACGATGATCGATGTTCACGACATAGAGCTGCCCGAAATTCCCGGCTTCGAAAGTCCAAACAAGACACCGGAGCCGGAGATGGCTCCCTTCAAAGTCTTCGAAGATGATCGGGTCCGGGTATCTGCGACATTGGTAAATCACTTTCCCGTTTGGCCTGCTTTCGCCTTCCGTTTCGATACCGACGATGGGTCCATCGTATTTTCAGGGGACACGGCGGTAAGTGAAAACCTTATTCGTCTGGCGAAAGGGGCTGACATACTTGTGCATGAGGTGATTGTTGCGGATTGGGTGCGCAGCATGTTTCCCCAACCGCGTAGCGAAAATGATGATGCTATTCTCAATCACCTCCTGAGCGCACATACAGCGGTAGAAGATGTCGGCACCGTTGCCGCCCGTGCTGAAGTTTCCACCCTTGTCCTTAGTCATATCGTTCCAGGCAATGCCAGCAATGAGGATCTGGCGCCAGCGCAGAAAGGATTTGAGGGTAAACTTGTGATTGGCGAAGACCTGATGCAATTGGGTGTTGGAAGGCGGTAATCAAACTGACCATCCGGGTGGGGAGGGATTGTATGTTTCTGGCGTGGATGGAAACGCCCCTCCAGAAGGTGCGAAATGAGTGATCGTTCTTTTCCGCGAAATTAAGCCGTGCATATGGAGCACCGTCGGCTGACTGCATCCACATGCACCGACGTTGCTCGGAGTGAATTATCTTCAGTGCGTCGGTTTTCCGCGAGGCCCTACGGGGTATGTTTCCGGTCAAGCTAAGGTTGAGCCTATTGAGACTTCAAAATCCTGCTCCAGAGCGCCTCCGCCGCCGGTGATTGTCGGGCCGCGGGGCGCCACAGACGTATCTCAATAGGAATATCCTGCTCCGGCGGGCCGGCGCGCAACAGGGTTCCCGCCTCGATGTCGTCTCCTACAAGACTGAGCGCTGTCCATGCGACGCCGCGGCCGTCGCGGGCCATGGCCGTCAGGACACTGGCTAAATGAGAAGAAAAGACAGGCTTGGCTCTTGGCGTGCGCCCGGAGGCGGCGCAGGCCGCGGACAGGATCCTTCCCATGCCCGATTCGGCGGAGAAGGATAGTTGCGGCGCCTTTTCCGGGTCGACCTGTTTTGCCAGTTCCGGTGAAATCACGGGCAACAGCGTATCCTCGCCCAGCCGTACGGACCGGAAGTCCTTGCCGAACCTTGTCGTTGCGGCTTCGTGGTGATGGCCGAGCAGAAACTGTGCACGCCCTTCGATCATCAGTCTTTCGCACGCCACCATGTGGTCGGCCGTCAGCTCCACCGTCACGCTTGTCGGTTCGTCCTTCTCCAGACGGCGCAGCCAGGTCGGAAAGAAGGTCAGCGACAGCGCATGGGTCGAGGCGAAGCGAAGCGTTTCGGACGAAATCTTGGCGATCGCCCGCGCTTCCTCCCGCCCGAGCTGGAGACGGCGGACCGTCTGTTCCGCCACAACCTTAAAACTCTCGCCGGCGGCGGTTAGCTTCATTGTGTGTGTGCTGCGGTCGACAAGCGTGGCGCCGACCCACTCTTCCAGAGCCTGAATCCGCCGGCTGAAGGTCGGCTGCGTGACCGCGCGTTGCTCCGCGGCGCGCGCAAAGCCGCCGACCTCGACCAGCGCCAGGAAATCGTCGAGCCAATCGATATTCACGTCGCTCTCCTTTCCCGCGCGCCTGCGCGGCGCACCTGAAATCGGGACAGTCTGTTGGGCCGGGAGGGGGAATATCGATGCATCAATCTATACGTATAGCGAATTGGAAGTAGGGGGATGCCGCTGCTAGCTTGGCGCCAATTCCGGAGACACTAGCAGCATCGGTGGACGCATATGAGTGAGAAATTCGACGCGATTTCGCTCGAAATCTACTGGAGTAAGCTGATTGCCGTCGCCGACGAGGCGGCGACCACGCTGCTGCGTACTGCCTTCTCTCCAATTATACGTGAATCGAATGATTTCGCGACATGCCTGATGAATCTGCGTGGCGAGACGCTGGCCGAGTGCAGCGGCGGCATCCCCGCCTTCGCGGGGCTTCTGGGGCGGGCCTGCCGGAGCATTCTGGAGCGATTTCCGCTGGAAACCTGGCGGGAAGGGGACTGCGTTTTCACGAACGATCCCTGGATCGCGACGGGGCATCTGCCGGACATCGCGCTCATCGCGCCGGTCTTTCACAACGGCAGGCTGGTCGCCTTTTCCGGCACGGCGGCCCATGCGCCCGATATCGGCGGGAGCGTCCGGCCCGACAATCGCGAGATATATGAAGAGGGCGTATGTATCCCGCCCATTCATCTCTACCGGGCCGGCGTTCGCGAGGAGACCATGCTGCGTCTCTTCCTCAACAATGTCCGGCACCCCGATCTGATTCTTGGCGACATCGAGGCGCAGGTGACCGCCAACCAGGTCTGCCGGAAACGTGCATCCGATTTCCTCGCCGATACCGGGCTTGAGGATTTCGAGGATCTGTCGCGCGAGCTTCACGCCATGTCCGAGCAATCCATGCGGCGCGCGATCGCCGCCGTGCCGGACGGCGTTTATTCCTCCTCCGTCCGCCTCGACGGCG